>JBILAM010000010.1:0-31492 GCA_044354225.1 Candidatus Planktophila sp. | reverse complement strand
CTGCGCCTTCACATCATCTAGCGAAATATCAATGCCATCAGCTTTCAGAAGTTCAACCATCTTTCGCATTCTAGGTATGCGGGTATCTCGAGAATCAGCAAGGATTTGTTGTATCGCAGCGTTCTCACCGTCAAAGAGCAACCCGAGCATATGCACACTAATTCCATCTGTTGTCAGGCAGGAAATTTCTGCTCCTAATACAAGTTCAATTTGAGGTTGCAGTGCGGTAATGGCTTCGCTCCATCCAGCAGTCGTATCGTGATCGGTGATAGCAAGGGTGGTAACGCCAGTAGCAAGTGCTTTCTTTACTAGCGCGAATGGAGAATCGGTACCGTCGCTGCAGGTAGTGTGAGTGTGGAGATCTATCACAGTTCTACGCCACTTTCTTTAGTATTCCTTAGTACTACAAGTCCGCAACCAAGAAGAATAAGAACTACTCCAGGAATAATACTTAAGGTTGGTTGCTTTCCAATGTCAAAGATGAAAGCGAGAATTGCTGCTACAGGTACTTCGAAGAAGACAATCATTGAAACAATTGCCGGAGATACGCGCTTGAGTGTTGAGTTAAATACTGTGTGGCCAAGGAGTTGTGCTCCCAAGATCAGGCCTAACAGGATCCACCATTCTCTTGCCGAAAAATGAATAACTTCATAGCCAAGGAGTAGCGCCACCGGTAGTGCGGTAATTGAACATACGAAATAACAAATAGTGGTGTAAGACGTTGTTTCCATTTGCTGCTGTGCGCGCGAACCTACCAACATGTAGGCAGCAGCTAGTGCACCGGCAATCAACGCTGCCAGATCTCCTAAGAATGATTTTTTATCCAGTTGTAAGTCAACACCCGTTACAAGTAGTACGCCGAGGAAACTAATAAACATTCCAACCCATGCTTTACCTGGAATGTGGCCCCCTGTGAGTTTTACAAAGAAGGCGGCGTAGATAGGTTGTGTTGCAGCCAGGGCGGTACCCGCTGCAACACTTGTCATACGCATTGATAAAAAGAATCCTACAAAGTGCAGTGCGAGCAAAACTCCCGCAAGTGCAGCTAATTGAACACCTGTGCGAGTGACTTTATGTCGTAGCGCAAATGGCAGAGTGAGTAGTGCGCCGCCAAAATTTCGCCAGAAAATCAATGTGGGCACCGGCATCGCACTCATTGCAATCAGGGGTCCTGAGGAGCCGACTCCAAAGACTCCGATAATGAGGCGAATTAGGTCGGGGCGTGCAGGCATCTGAGTGTGGTTATCGATACCTGTTCCGGCCGATGATTTCCCAGATGAGTTCATTGAGCAAACCTAGCCGATAGGTCACCCGTTACTCTTATCCCATGAGCGGAAATAACAGCAATCGAATATTTCTCGCCCGCTTAGCCGGAACTGCAGTATTTGACCCTAATGGTGATCCAGTCGGCAAGGTGCGCGATGCTGTGGCGACCCTGCGTTCTAACAATCAAGCACCGCGCATACTGGGATTAGTTGTTGAAGTACCACTACGTCGTCGAGTATTTGTACCAATCACTCGCGTGACATCAATCGAATCTGGCGCTGTCGTTATTACCGGCCTTCTGAATATGCGTCGCTTTGATACTCGCACCGGTGAATTACTCGTATTGGGTGATTTACTTGACCGCACCATCACAGTCGTTGAAGATAACGAACCTGTACTTGTGGAAGATATGGCGATGGAGCAGAACCGTACCGGTGACTGGCTCATCACTCGCGTTCACATTATGCGCAAAGGACACGGCTTCCGCCGCAAAGGAGCAACATCAACTCTTGCGTGGGAAGACGTCACCGGATTTGCCCAGCATGAATCAAATCAAGGCGTTGCAAATTTACTTTCAACGCTGAGCAATCTTCGAGCAGCAGATTTAGCAGCAGTACTACAAGATTTAGCACCGAAGCGTCGCGTTGAAGTTGCGCGTGCACTTAATGACGAACGTCTGGCCGATGTATTAGAAGAGATGGATGAAGCAGAGCGCGTGGCACTGCTGGCAGAACTCGAAGGCGAACGTGCTGCCGATGTATTGGAAGAGATGGATCCTGATGATGCAGCCGACTTGCTGCGCGAAATCGGTGAAGAACGTGCACAAGAGTTAATCAACCTGATGGACCCTGAAGATGCTGAAGATGTCTTGCGTTTGATGACATACGAAGATTATTCAGCTGGCGGAATGATGACGACAGAGCCAATCGTTATGTCAGCTGATTACACAGTTGCTGATGCACTTGCCGCGGTGCGTCAGAGTGAAATCTCACCTGCGTTAGCATCACAAGTATTTATTGCACGCCAGCCACTAGAAACTCCTACCGGTAGATTTATAGGAATGGTGCACTACCAACGCCTGCTGCGTGAACGTCCTTCAACGCTATTAGGATCAATCGTTGATACCAATACTCAGGGCGTAAATCCCGATGCCTCTTTGCACGCTGTTTCCTCATACTTAGCGAGTTATAACCTGCTCTCACTGCCGGTTATTGATGCAAATGATCGCCTGCTTGGCGCAGTAACAGTTGATGACGTCCTTGACCACTTGCTGCCTGAAAACTGGCGACATGACCACCGAGATTCAGCCACAACAACTGCAGCTCTTGAAAGTGTTGATACAAGTTTTGATGATTCACACGATTTACCGAAGGAGCTCTGATGATGGCACGTAACAATGGTTTGGATACCCCTCGCGAGACTCGTCGATCTCTTCGCGCCAATTACGATCCAGAGGCTTTCGGTCGCCTCTCGGAAAAGTTTGCTCGCTTCTTGGGGACTGCTCGCTTCTTGGTATATATGACAGTCTTTGTCTTAAGTTGGGTTATTTGGAATGCACTTGCACCACGCGATTTAAGATTTGATGATTACCCATTTATCTTTCTGACTCTCATTCTTTCTTTGCAAGCTTCTTATGCTGCTCCACTCATTCTTCTTGCGCAAAACCGACAGGCAGATAGAGATCGCATCTCACTCAATGAAGATCGCGCGCAGAATGCTCGCAGCATTGCCGATACTGAATATCTCACCCGTGAACTTGCAAGCCTGCGAATTGCGCTCGGTGATGTTGCTACCCGTGATTACTTGCGCAATGAACTGGGCGATCTTGCTAAAGAGATTGTGGAAGAGCTACGCAAGCCCGAGTCTGACGCCAAGTAAAGATTTCTCTCGAACTATCAGTTTGCCAACGATTTCATTAATCACTTGAGCACTTGGGCTTTCAGGGGAAGAAATAACTACTGGGCTGCCGCCATCTCCACCTTCGCGAAGTTCAGGGCTAAATGGAACTTTGCCCAGCAGTGGAACATCTGAACCAACTAATTGAGATAAGCGCTTGGAAGTTTCTTCTCCCCCACCTTCACCGAAGAGTGATGTCAGTTCACCGCACTTGGCACATGGGTAAGCTGACATATTTTCAATCACACCAATAACACGCTGGTGAATCTGATGCGCAATTCGGCCTGCTCGCTCTGCAACTTCGGCTGCAGCAATTTGTGGAGTTGTTACAACAACTATTTCTGACGTGGGAACTAATTGCCCTAGTGATATTGCAAGGTCGCCTGTTCCAGGCGGAAGGTCGATAAAGAGCAGATCAAGATCTCCCCAATAAGCATCTGATAAGAGTTGTTCAAGAACGCGATGCAGGAGTGGGCCGCGATAAGCAATGGCATCGGAGCGTTCCGGCTTAAACATCTCCATAGATACCGTCTTCACACCGAAGGATTCAAGTGGAATAAACATTTGATCGATTGCTGTGGGGCGCTGGCCTATTAGCCCCATGAGGCGCGGAATTGAATGACCGTAGACATCAGCATCGAGAATGCCGACACGTAGCCCTTTTTGGGCAGAGGCGACTGCCAGGTTTGCCGTAAGTGAAGACTTTCCAACTCCACCTTTTCCAGATGCCACACCAATCACGCGAGTCAAGGAATCGGCCTGAGCAAATGAGATAAAACTTTCACGTCCATTACGAAGTAGCTTCTTGATATTTGCGCGCTGCTCTTCATCCATCACGCCAAAAGTGATGGAAACTTCAGAGACGCCATCAACTGCTAAAACCGCCTTCTCAATATCGGTTGTAAGGCGATCCTTCATGGGGCACCCAGTGATTGTGAGCAGAATTTCTAACTCAGCTTTTTCTCCATTGTGCGCAACTGATTTGACCATGCCCAGCTCAGGCAGTGCTCGATGGAGTTCAGGATCTTGCACGGTGGCAAGTGCTGCATGAATAAGTTCTAAAGTGCTCATAGGAGATCGGGATCAATCTGTGCTTTAGCCTTTAACTTTTTTGGCGAGTCATCCTCATCCAGGGCAGTTGCTAACTGTTTTTTAATGAATGTCTTTGGGTGTAAATCAGAGGGCTGTAGATCTTCAAAACCTGGCCCTAAATTCTCTTTTAGTTCATTAGTGGCTGTGGCTGCAAAATTTCTTATCTTCTTGACCATCTTGGCCGCATCGACGGCAAACTGCGGCAACTTGTCTGGACCTAAAAGAATCATGGCAAGGAGCACGAGCCCGATTAGTTCACCAGCACCAAAATCAAAGAACATAATGTGGAGAGCCTATCTCTTTACTCTGATGCAGTCAGAACCAGTGTGGCGCTCTTGCTCACAGATCCACGCTTATAGATTATCTCTACCTTATCGCCAACGTTCTGCGCACGAATTGCAACAATCAACTCTTCGGCCGACCCAATAGCGCGACCATCGAATTCAATGATGATATCTCCAGCCTTAAGCCCAGCCTTTTCTGCGGCTCCGCCTGTTACTATTGCAACGCCGGTCTTTGCAATCAGTGCACCTTCGCCCCTGTAATTCATCTCAACTGAGACTCCAATAACAGGATACGTCGCTTTGCCATTCGTAATCAACTGCTCTGCGGTCTTACGTGCTTGATTAATCGGAATCGCAAATCCAAGACCGATAGAGCCGGTTTGAGAGCTTGCTGAAAATCCCAGGGATGCGATTGCAGAATTAACACCAATGACCGAGCCGGTTGCATCGACAAGTGGCCCACCTGAGTTTCCAGGGTTAATTGCCGCATCGGTTTGCAGCGCGTTAATAAATGAATTATCTTCGCGTGATTCTCCGGCAGTTACTGCGCGATCCTTAGCGCTGATAATGCCGAGAGTTACTGTGCCAGTTAGTCCCAATGGTGATCCAATTGCAATGACTGAATCCCCCACCGCAACTTTATCGCTATCTCCGAATTGCAAGGCTTTGAGGTTTGCACCAGAAATCTTAAGTACCGCCAGATCATAAGAACTGTCTCGGCCTACTACCTTCGCGGAATACTCAGAGCCATCATTGAGCCTGACCGAGATTTCTCCACCACTTTCAACCGATCCGGCAATTACATGGTTATTTGTCAGGATGTAGCCAGTGCTGTCAATTACAAAGCCAGAACCTGTTGCGCCACCATTTTCTGATTTTGCTTCAATGGAGACAACTGATGGCAGAACGCGCTGGGCAATTTCAGCAACAGATCCCACAGGGCGCTCGATGGTCGATGAAGATTTAACAAGATTTACCGAACGGCCAAAGAGTGATCCGGTAGAGGATGCTGTAAATGTGCCAGCAATCAGCCCCACACCAAGTGCAAGAACGATTGCAGATTTAAGCGAGATTGACTTATTCAAGCCTTTTGGAGCAGGTGCTTCCCACCACGGCTTGCTATCAAAATCGATCACTGAAATAACCTCACTCGATAAAACTTAATAGATGAATTCTGCTACAACTTCGTTGCAAGCAACAATCCATCACCGATTGGAATCAGTGATGTCACCCACGAATCAGTATCAGCCTTTACCGCTTTTCCTGCCTCACGCAGAGCAATCGTCTTTGGGTCACGCTGGGCTGGGTCTGGAACCTTGCCGCCACCATAAAAATTGTCAATCACAAAGACTCCACCACTACGCAAGATTCGATGAGCTTCTGAGATGGCAAAACTTAAATCTTCCGGGTTATGTCTAAAGATAACCAGGTCATAAGCACGGTCAGTGAGCTTTGTCATGACATCCATCACCGAATTTGTAATGAATCTGATTCGAGTCTGGGCAATTTCTGCTTCGGCTAGAGCAATCTTTGCAATCGTTGTATGTTCCATCTCATCATCTATCGATGTCAGAGTTCCGCTTGCCAGCATTCCTTCTAAAATCCAGAGTGAGCCAACACCAGAACCTGTTCCAATTTCAACTACTGACTGTGCCTTAATTTGATGAGCAAGTTGGCGCAGATATGCACCTGTGCCTTGTGAGACATCGGTGACTCCATTTTCTTCTCCCCGTGCACGAGCCGCACTTTTCACAGAGCCTTCTGCAATAAATGTCTCTGCATAGGTATGCGGGTCAATATTCATGAGAGAGACACTATCCAATCTATGAATAAACGCACGCCAAAACCGGTGCCGCCTTTGACGTTTTCTCCTGAATCATTTTCACTACGCCCTGTTCCAGCGATATCTAAGTGCACCCAGCGACTGTCTCCTACAAAATGTTCGAGATATAAGGCGGCAGTAACAGATCCAGCAGAGTAATCGCCCTTATCTGCTGCGTGATTAAGGTCTGCCACATCACTTTCTAGGGAATCTGCGTAATCATCAATCAGTGGCATGTGCCAGACGCGTTCGCCACTTTCTTCGCCGATCTCAACAAATTGCTGGGCAAGTTTTTCATCGCGCGAATACAGAGCTGCATATTGACGGCCTAGCCCTAGCGTTGCAGAACCTGTCAGGGTTGCAATATCAATCAAGTAATCCGGATCGAGGTTTGCCACCGCATAAGCAAGGCCGTCAGCAAGAACGAGTCTGCCCTCTGCATCAGTATTGATGATTTCGACTGTGGTGCCGCCATATTGAGTGATTACATCTGATGGTCGCTGGGCGCTACCCGAGAGAGCATTCTCGGCGCACATCATCAATACAGTTACTCGCACCTTGGGTTGTAATTGTGGAAGTGCACTGATGGTTGCAAGGGCCGCTGCCGCTCCTGCCATATCACTCTTCATCGCGGTCATGGATTCATAAGGGCGCTTAAGTGAAACACCACCAGTATCAAAAGTGATTCCTTTTCCAACGATGACTATATGAGGCAGCGCTGCCGCTGAATTGCCACGCATTCTTGGAATATATGAAAGTTCGATAAAGCGCGGTCCAGGTGTTGGTGCAGAGTTTCCCACAGCGCGCAGCCCGCCGAATTCAGCTAGCTGCTTACCGGCCAATACTTTGATTGCCAAGCCACATTCATCTGCAATCTTCTTCGCTTCTTGCGCCATCCACAGTGGATTTTTAATATTAGATGGGGTGTGAACGAGATCTCGCGCTGTATAAAGTGCTTTTGCAATTACCGATGCGCGGGTAACAACTTTTTCATCAAGAGTTGCAATGCCAATCCGAGGAATCTCAACTTCTTTTCCTGTCTTCAGGCTCCACGAATAGGCGCCGAGTGCAGCTGAAACTCCATGTGCTTTAAGTTCAGGAGGGCTCTGTGCACAGAGTGAAATTATCTCTACTGCTTTTCCCCGCACCTTGCGCCCGAAGGCAGCGCCTGCAGTGCGGTAAGAAGTGAGCGATTGATCTCCGAGGCCAAGAAGATAAAGGCGATCAACGGTGGAGTCATCGTGAAGCACGGGAATCTCGTTAATCTCTCCCGCTTTACCTGTTGGTTTGAAGAACGAAACTTCATCAACAAGGTTTATTTCAAAGAATTTTTCTATTTTACTGAGTAACTTCTTGCTTCCAACAAATGTGATTTCGCCATCTTTTGATTGGGTGTATCCCAGAACAAGAACATCTGCTCCGATAAGAGAATCTAATTCAGGAGCAACTGCGTGAAGAATTTCTTCGGTCCGCTCTACTTCTTAATGAGAGCAACTGCAGCCTCGAGGGCTGCGCTCAGGTTGTTAGCTTCCTGAGGATTAAGTTCAACGACGAGCCGGCCTCCACCTTCGAGCGGAATACGCATAACGAGCGAGCGCGCTTCCTTGGTGACTTCCATGGGTCCATCACCAGTACGAGGTTTCATAGCTGCCATTGTGGGGACTCCTTGAGACGACGGGGTGAGAATGCGCACGGGCGTGAACAGTAGGGAGAAGTATCTCGCAGAATGAGCCCGAGGTGAAATCGGGGCTATTACATGCCCAAAAAGGCGGTGAGCCGCTTCTTTCCGCTTTCAATCACGGCAATAACCGATTTCTCAGGAACTGATAAGAGCGCTGCAATTTCTGCACTGCTCTTGGATCGAAGGTAGTGCAAGGTGAGGATGAAGCGCTCTTCCTCAGGTAGAGAGGCGAGCAACTGCGCCAGCGTTTGAGGGTTGCTCACGGGATACAGATTACTCGGTGAGGTAGTAATTGTTGAGTGCTTAGTGAAATGAACGTGCGAATCGCGCGAGGGATATGCGTACTCCCACATAGAGGAAAGGGGTAATCAGCAAAAAGAGCGCTCGTGGTGCCACGATTGTTTCTGACCAATCAAAGCGCGTGGAGTGTGCACCATCTTCGATGAGAATAAAAGAACCGCTTCCCTTAAGAACCTTCCCATGATGTTCAACATCGCATTGAGCTGGTTCCTCCCAACGAGTAACAGTCATGAGGTCAAGTAATCCTGGTGACTTGATTCGAGGATAGAACTTATGAAGTGGTCCAGTGAATGCAGCAATGGAAGTGCCAACTCCTGAAGTGCGCTCTGATGTTACCCAGACTTTCGTTTGCAACATCCACTCCCCTTGCGAAGGCCAATCTGCAATTGCCTTCCACACTTCTATCCGAGGTGCTGGAATTGTGAGTGAAATTGCCAGAGTGTTTACAGTCATTTACTTTTTTCCGTATGCATAAGCTAGGGCTTGTTCAACTGTAGTAGTCGAATGCAAGAGATCGCGCATTCCGGGTTTCACAAAGTTCTCATTTTCTAGATGTTCTACCAATGTATGGAGCGGCTCATAAATACCATGTGGGTCAAGAATGACTACTGGTTTATCGTGGAATTTCAGATAACGCCCAACCCAGATTTCAAAGAGTTCTTCCAGAGTGCCTAGCCCACCGGGTAGGGTAATGAAGGCGTCGGATAGGTCTTCAATCTTTGCCTTACGGGTGCGCATGGAGTCGACAACGATTAATTCATCACTCTCATGATCTGCAAATTCAATATCAACTAACTTCTGTGGAATCACCCCGATGGTGCGACCTGCTTTACTGCGGGCACCACGCGAAATCGCACCCATCGCAGAGATATGCCCGCCTCCAGAAACCAATTCGGCACCGCTCTGGGCGATACCGGCACCGAGTTCAAAGGCTAGGTCTATATATTTCGAATCAATCGACGGTGATGAAGAACAAAATACTGCAATGCGCATGCTGCACAGGATAGGGGTTAGGCTTAGAACATGTCTTCACTTGCTCATGGCCACGGAATTGCAACACTTGCCGGCACAACTGTGCTTGATGTCTGGTTTCCTGCGCCAGCACTTGGCGCCCTTGCTGGCGCCCCTGATCCATCATTGCAATCGATGGTGGGCAAAGATGATGCGCGTGGAGTTTCTCGAGAGATAGTCTCAATTGAAATTGATTTAGCGGTAGCACCGAAAGATGCACGTGATGCGTACCTGCGACTGCACTTGCTTTCACACCGTTTGGTTAAGCCTCATGGTGCATCACTAGAAGGAATATTTGGGCTACTTGCCAATGTTGTCTGGACATCAGCTGGACCATGTGCAGTTGAAGGATTTGAAATTACCCGTGCACGTTTGAAGGCTCAGCATGGTCACGTGAGCGTAATCTCAGTTGATAAATTCCCGCGCATGGTTGATTACGTCGTGCCAAGTGGTGTGCGCATTGCAGATGCTGATCGCGTTCGATTAGGTGCTCACCTCGCACCTGGCACAACTGTGATGCATGAAGGATTTGTTAATTTCAATGCCGGAACCCTTGGAACCTCCATGGTCGAAGGTCGCATCTCTTCAGGTGTCGTTGTTGGAGATGGCACAGATGTTGGCGGAGGAGCTTCGATTATGGGAACGCTCAGCGGCGGTGGCAAAGAAGTTATTTCAGTGGGAGAAAAGTGCTTACTTGGTGCTAACTCTGGTTTAGGAATTTCACTTGGTAATAACTGTGTAATTGAAGCTGGTACCTACATCACTGCAGCGGCCAAGGTTAAATTGCCTGATGGTGAAGTTGTTAAAGCCGGCACACTGTCAGGTGCGAACGATCTTCTATTCCGACGTAATTCGCTGAGTGGCGGCCTTGAAGTTGTGATGCGCACCGGCACTTGGGGCGGCTTGAACTCTGTTCTGCATGCCAACTAATAATTAAGAATTAACCCGCTAGGTTAAAGTAGGGCGAAGGAATCTTCACTCTGCTTCTGAAGGTATCGCCCCTAAGTAACTTGGTAGAGCCATCACTTGCTGTGCCCTTGATATAGGTAACTGCCCCAGCAGTATTGCGAGACATAATTTCAAGGGTAACGATATCTGCAAGCAAGAAAGCCTTGGCAACCAGAGCCTGATCCGCCGATGCGCTCCAGGTAGCAAAGCGCGGATTATTTTTAGGATCTAGCCCTGCAGGGTCAAGGACTGATTGCGTATAACTAGTGGCCTGTCCCCATGCATCGAGAGTCGTCTGCGTTGCACCACCGGAGGATGAGAAGAAGTAAGCCTGAATTGGTTTTCCATTTGAGAGAATTGCCAGACTTGTCGTTGTATCAATAATTGTGCGCGTTACCGCCGCTTTCCAAAGGTGACCAAATCTCGGTTCAGATTCTTTAGAAAAACCCACAAAATTCTGATCGGCAATATGTGAATAAACCTGACAATCACATGCAGAATTAATTTTTCCAAGCTTAGAAAGCGCATAAGAACGTGAAGCAATTACTTGCGCATCAAGTGCTGCGGCAGGCCAAGATGATGGCACTTCACTTATCCCCCATAGATATTCATCGCGAAGGGCCAGCGTGTTTGTGACCTCCATGGCACCTTTTACTACCTTGACCTGAATCTGCCCATACTTGTATTTCACAGCGCTACCTGGCTGGGAAAAAGTAATCACTGTTGCAGGTCCGCTCCATCTAATGGTGAAGGCTTTAGCGCGCAGGCCTTCTGCGACAGCGAACGCTCCATCAACACTGAAGGCAATCTTCTTCTTTGCGCCCAATGTCAGTATGGGTAGAACATCTTGGGCACCTGCAATATCACCGCTAAATATTTGTATCATAGAATCAGGTGTTGGGCTGACAAATGAGATTGACTTAAGAGTGCGACCAATGTTTACCCGAATCGTCTGAGTATCAACTATCGGAGCGACCTGCACGTCCTTGTAATAGTAATTAAGGATTGCCGTTGCACTTTCACCAGTGAGGGCACGAGCCTTGGCACCAATCTGACTCATTCCAACGCCGTGGCCGTAACCCGAGCCTGTAAAGGAGAATGCAGATGGGGCTTCGGCGCTGGCTCCCGTTGATGAAATAAATGGCGTAAGTAGTGCGATGCACAGCAAGAAAGGTAAGGCTTTAAACGTCCTCATCAGATGATGCGCTCTTTCTGGCGTTAACAAATTCACGATAGGCGTTAATCACTTCAGCGGGCTCTCCACGCATCATGAGCTTTCCCTTATTAAGCCAGATGACCTCATTGCAAATATCCTCGATAGTGGCAAGGGCGTGGCTGACAAGAATCAGCGCACGATCTGCGCTGCGCAACTCCTTAATTCTGTTCAAGCTCTTCTCTTTAAACTTTGCATCACCAGTGCTGAGGGCTTCATCAATAATCAAAATATCGGGTTCAACTACGGCAGCTACTGAAAAAGCTAAACGTGCAAACATTCCAGATGAATATGTACGCATCGGAGCATCGATTGCTTCTCCGAGTTCTGAAAAGTCGGCAATTGCATCGAAGCGCTCATCAATCTCTTCGCGAGACATACCTGCTGCTAAGCCGCCGAGATAAACATTCTCGCGGCCTGTCATTGATGGATTAAAGCCAACTCCCAGAGCAAGTAGCGTGCTAACACTTCCATAGACCTCAACCCGCCCAGCAGACGGAGGAATGATTCCTGAAATCACACGCATCAGCGTCGATTTTCCTGCCCCATTGGAACCGATTACTCCGAGCACTGTGCCGTAGTGAACATCGATATTCACATTACTCAGTGCGCTAACAATTCGTGTGTGACGCTTGCCGCGGCCTAAGGATTTAAAGCGCGCCTTTAACGTTGGCTTCTTTTCAATCGATGTTTTGTAGGTGAGTCCCAGATCGCGCACCGAGACCGCAATGCCATGCTGAGCATGTTCGTGATTAAAGTCGGACAGCGAAATCACGCTCCCTCGATAGGAAGATGTAGGAGCCAATAATCAAAAGTCCAAGAGCCCAAAGTGATGCGTGAATCAGCCCATTCATTGATGGAGCCTCGGCATGCACAACCACCCGAGACCAAGAATCAAGAAGATAGAACAAGGGGTTCGCGATTTCAAACTTCTTGATACTTTCAGAAATATTGCTCGCCTCATACAAAATTGGAGATAAATAAAGAAGGCTGCGAGTCAGATAAGGCAAGATACTTGAAATATCTCGGAAATAGACATTGATGCATGAAATCAGAATCGACATCCCAAGCGCCATCACAAGGGCAATAAACAAAATTGGAATAGCCCAGAGCATCTGCCACGAGAATGGCAAACCAATGAGAACGTGAATTACTGAGAAGACTACGACGGTAGGTAAGAATTTAAAGAGGGCAATTACGGTAGCTGATATCGGCAGCATGATGCGAGGAAATGAGGTATTGAGAATCAGGCGCTCACCTGAAGTAATTGCTTTGACTCCACCTGTGAGGCTATTTGAAATCAAATAGAAGAGGAAAAGGGTGGCGGTGAGGTGTCCGAAGCGCGATGCATCACTACTTCCACCAATGACGTAAATAAGTAAGAAATACACAGCCGATAAGAGCAAAGGATTTAGAACCAACCAGAGTTGACCAAAGATAGATCCATAATTTTGTTGGCGTAGCCCTGATCGAGAAAACTCTGAGATAAACGCTCGCCGGCTCCAGAGGGAGGCAAAGTATTCCCGCATCGGCGGTAGGCCGGCACGGAAAGGCTCATAAATTACAACTGGTTTATCCACGTGCGAAAGGCTACCGCAGCCTATTGCTACTTACTCCGATGAAGGCACGAGAGTCTTTGGGGAAGATATAAACCCAGCACCCCATGCGAAGTGCATTGTGGGCAACACAAGTAGCAATAGAAAGAATTCGCCAAGTGAAGACGAAATCTTTAGAGAGGCTCCAAGGACAAAGACCGCATAGATTGCTGCTGGGATAAAAAGAATTGGCGAAAGGAGTAATCCAAGTAATAGTGAAGCTACGAATCCTAAGAGCGCAACCGGGGGCGCTAGGTAACGATAATTAATTGTTCCCTTATGTCTTCTAGAAACTACTCTGCGCCAGCGACCATATTCAAAGTACTGTTTTGCAAGAGCTCGCACGGTAGAGCGTGGACGATATGTCACGTGAAGTCTTGGATCAAAGTAAATGACTCCTCCATTTTCACGTAAGCGAAAATTGAGTTCCCAATCTTGTGCACGAGTAAATCTTTCATCAAACCCACCGATTGCGATCAGAGCATCTCTGCGAAAAGCTCCGAGGTAGACAGTGTCAACCGGCCCTGCTTCGCCTCCAGTGTGAAACCGTGATGCGCCAACACCAAATGCGCTACGCATCGCACCTGCTACAGATTTTTCAAATATCGTTTTTCCTACGGCAGCCATCACACCGCCGACATTGACTGCGCCAGTTTTATTCAGCACCTCAACTATCAATGAGAGGTAATTCTCTGGAATCTCAGCATGGGCATCGACTCGCACCACAACCGGATTCATTGTTTTCTTAAGTGCAAGATTCAGACCTGCCGCCGTCTTGCCTGTTGGGTTTTCTACAAGTACAACTCGTGAATCTGCCGAAGCCAAGCGCTCTGCAATTTCTAGTGTTTTATCCTTTGACGGACCAATTGCCAAAATGACTTCGATGGGGCCTTTGTAATCTTGTGAAAGTATTGAACGAACCGAGCTCTCTAGATGTGATTGTTCATTGAGAACGGGCAAGATCACGCTAATTGATGGGTGCGGTGAGCCAATTAACTCGTGCATTGGTGTCGCCATAACCCCTCCACGCTATCGTGCAAGTAATCTACGTATGTGAAATCTACTCGCGCGATTCGGATAATTACATCACTCTCTTTGGGTGTTGTAATACTAGCCTCGCTTTCATGGCTTGGCTTAGGTCAAGTCAGTGGTCAGATCTCGCGTATAGATGTTTTTGGAAAGCTCACAGACCGTCCTGAAAAAACTTCTCGGGCCCTTAATTACTTGGTTGTGGGATCTGATTCTCGTGAAGGTTTGAGTAAGGAAGAGATTCGAGCGCTACGTGTAGGTAGCACTGCAGTTGCCGCAGGTGGACGTTCGGACACCATGTTCTTAATCCACATTAGCAAGAGCAGAGATGCTGCCTTTATCGTCTCCTTACCAAGAGATACCTTGGTTCAAGTTCCGGCACATAAGAGTCAAGATGGAACGACTGATATTCCTGAACGCCCCGGAAAACTCAATGCAGCATTTGCCTTCGGTGGCGCACCTCTTCTTATCCAAACAATTGAGACTAAAACTAATTTAAAGATTGACCACTACGTCGAGGTGAACTTTGCCGGATTCACCCGTGTAGTTGACGCCCTGGGTGGAATTGAAGTCTGTTCCAGTGTTGCAATCGATGACCCAAAGAGCCATTTAGTCTTGAGCGCCGGGACCCACACCTTGAATGGAATTGAGGCGCTTAAGTATGTGCGAACACGTGATTACGATGGTCGCGGAGATATCGGGCGCATGGAACGTCAACAGAAGTTTGTCAGTTCGGTATTGCGCAAAGCGACAAGCAGTGGTGTCTTACTCAATCCAATTAAATTAGCGAATTTCTATAACGCAACGATTTCAACAGTGAAGATGGACTCTGGTGTGAATAAGAATGACCTTCTAGCCTTGGCAAAGCAGATGCGTAATCTCTCTTCGGGCAATGTGCGCACACTCACTGTTCCAATTTCTAACCCCAATGGACGAGATCCAAATGTTGGCTCAGTTGTCATTTGGGATGAAGAGCTCGCCGCAGACTTATGGACTCGTATTCGTGATGATAAAGCGCTGATAGATGAGGTAAAGCCTTCACCAAGTGCAACAACTGCTCCGGTGAAAATCGATAAATTTAAGACAAAGACGGCGGCAGAAAATCCCTGCGCTCCTAAGAATTAGTCAAAATGGGCAGTTTTTAATTAAGGCTGCAATAGACTCCTGCGCATGACCCTTAAGCTCTCGGTGATTGGCTGTGGTTATCTTGGCGCCACCCACGCTGCATGTATGTCTTCACTCGGTTTCGAGGTTGTTGGAGTTGATACAGATCAGAGCAAAGTTGATCTTCTCTCTCGCGGAGAGCTTCCATTCTATGAACCAGGTTTAGATACTTTGCTTGCAGCAGAGATGAAGACTGGCAGGCTCTCATTTACAACGGATTTCGCTGCAGTTTCCGATGCTGATGTTCACTTTATTTGTGTAGGAACACCACAGAGTAAAGATGGGCTTGCAGCGGACCTGAGCTATGTGAAGTCTTCCGTCGCCGCAATCGCCCCACATCTTAAAGAGGGTTCACTTGTTGTGGGTAAATCAACTGTTCCAGTCGGAACCGCTCAATTATTACGTGATCAACTAGCGACCTCTGCCCCGCAGGCAGACCTGGCATGGAACCCGGAATTTCTTCGAGAAGGTTTTGCTGTGGAAGATACTCTGACTCCCAATCGCCTGGTTGTCGGTGTTGCAAATGATCGTGCCGAACAAATCCTTAAAGATGTCTACAAGCCAATCATTGATCTTGGCACTCCGTGGATTAGGGCAGACCTGCCCACTTCAGAGCTAGTAAAAGTTGCCGCTAACTCATTCCTTGCGACAAAGATTTCATTTATCAACGCTATGGCTGAAGTCTGCGAGGCAGCAGGCGGAGATGTCACAGTACTGGCGAAGGCAATTGGGTATGACCCGCGAATTGGCAATCGATTCTTGCAAGCGGGAATTGGCTTTGGTGGAGGATGTCTACCGAAAGATATCCGTGCATTTATGGCTCGTGCCCAAGAACTTGGCGCAGATCAAGCACTTGAATTCTTACGCGAAATCGATGCAATCAATATGCGAGCTCGTCAACGTGTCATCGATGTTGTTCGCGCAGATCTTTCTGAAGACCTCACTCAATACAAGATTGCAATACTAGGAGCAACGTTTAAGCCCGATAGCGATGATGTTCGCGACTCCCCAGCACTCGATATAGCTGCTCAACTACAAGCAGCTGGTGCAACCGTTGTCGTTCATGACCCTAAAGGAATTGAACCTGCACGTAAGCGTTTTCCAAACCTTGATTACCAGGAGAAGGTAGTTGATGCAGTTAAAGGTGCTGACGCCATCTTGCACCTGACTGAATGGAAGGAATATCGCGAACTAGATCCATCAGTAATTGGGCAACTTGTGAAATCTAAATTCTTAATTGATGGTCGCAATATGCTCGATCGTAATCTGTGGCGTGCAGCTGGTTGGCGCGTACACGCGCTGGGTCGAACTGACTAGAAACCAGTTTTTTGATTGCGACGGGCGCTCAATTGGGCGCCCTTTGCTTTTGCCTCTTCATTAATAGCTTTGAGGGATTCTGCAACTTTGGCAGAGATTGCTGCATCAGAGATTCCAAGAATGCGTGCGGCAAGGATTCCCGCGTTCTTTGCATTTCCCACACCAACAGTTGCTACTGGAATTCCAGCAGGCATCTGCACGATAGAAAGAAGTGAATCCATTCCATCTAAATTCTTTAGCGCAACCGGAACTCCGATTACAGGTAGCGTTGTGAGCGATGCAACCATGCCAGGTAGATGAGCTGCCCCACCTGCGCCAGCAATAATTACTTTAAACCCTTTTGCTTGTGCCTGTTGTGAAAAATCAACCATCTCTAGCGGCATGCGATGGGCGGAAATAACATCTGCTTCGTAGGAGATACCAAATGAGTCAAGTACTTTGGCAGCTTCTTCCATGACTGGCCAATCAGAGTCAGAGCCCATGATGATCGCTACATCTTTAGAATTACTCATCGATTGCTCCGCTCATGTAGTCGCGTGCATGCTGCACATCTGTGGTTAATTGTAGAAGGTCAGAGCCGATTGCGGTGACATGACCAATCTTGCGCCCTTTTCGAACTTCCTTCTTATATTGATGAAATTTAAGGTCGGGGTTTCGAGCCATGAGGTGTAAATACGGACGATACATATCGGCCTTATCGCCACCTAAAATATTTCCCATCACCGCATACTCGTGACTCATGGCAGGTTCACCAAGAGGAAGATCGAGTATTGCGCGCAGGTGCTGTTCGAATTGGCTTGTTCGAGAACCGTCGATGGTCCAGTGTCCAGAGTTATGCGGTCGCATTGCGAGCTCATTGATGAATAGGTGATTACCTTTTACAAACATCTCAACTGCCATCACTCCGATGACACCTACTTCGGCTGCAATATCCAGCGCCAGCTTCTGCGCTTGTTCAGCAATCTCATCGGAGATGCACGGTGCGGGTGTGATAGTCATGGTGCAGATTCCATCTTCTTGCACAGTCTGCGTTGGTGCCCATGACGTTGCTTGACCATGAGGCGAGCGTGCAACCATGACGGCGATCTCGGAATCAAATGAAATCAGCTCTTCAATCAATAACTTTGGGGTGTGCTTCAACACTTCAGCTAATTCATCCTGGGAATTAATCTTCCATACTCCACGCCCGTCATAGCCACCTGAAATAGCCTTTGCAATAAGTGGGTATTGATCTACTTCAGATGTGGCAGTGATGACTTTCCACGCTGGCACTTGGTAATCTGCCAACTTCCTACGCATCTCTGCTTTATCTTGCGAGTATACAAATGCCGATGATGATGGGGAGACACGCACGCCTGCTGCCTCAAGTCCTTTAATTACTGGTAGTGGCACGAGCTCGTGTTCAAAAGTAATGACATCACAGCGCGCAGCAAAACTCTTGAGCGCTTCTAAATCTGTGTAGTCACCAACAACATGGTTATTAATTTGAGCTGCAGAGTCATCTGCGCTCTGGGCAAAGAGCAGGAGATTGATTCCTAGAGCTGATGCAGGTGCAACCATCATGCGCGCTAATTGACCCGCGCCAATAACGCCAACTGTTGGGAATCGCTCGTTCACTGCCTTATCGTAGATGAACGATGTCCCCGGAAGTAATTCGTGAGCCATCTTCCATAATCAGCTCCCCGTTTGGAGTGATGCCCACTGCGACTCCGCTCTTGATAACTCCGCCTGGAAGTTCTGCCTGGATTTTCGCACCAATAGTGCTGCAGCGTTCGAGATAGAGATGACGAAGATCCTCACCAGCCTCCCAGCGCTCTAAAAGATTGGTGAATTCGTTAAGGAAGGCTGCCAAGATGAGATTGCGATTGAGTACTCCAAAATTTTGTAGAGACAGTGAAGTCGCATGAGTAACGGGGAGTTCTGATTCCTGCATCGCGACGTTAATTCCAACTCCAACAATTACACCATTGCCAGTGCTTTGAGCAATCATTCCACCAGCCTTCAAACCATTGATTAAAAGATCATTAGGCCATTTCAGCGATGTGCTCATTCGAGGATCAAGAGTTGAGAGTGCAAAGCTTGTACTAAGACCAACAATGAGAGGCAAGAGTGACCACTCACTCTGATCTCGCTTTGGTTGAATGTAAAAAGAAAAGAGAAGTGCCGAAGCTTGCGGTGCCTCAAATTTTCTATCAAGTCTTCCGCGTCCAGCACTTTGATAATTGGTAACAAGAACATCGCCGGTACGTGCCTCTGCTCGCTGTACGCGGTTGAGTAAATCTTCTTGCGTCGAGCCCGTGACTTCGACCACGCTTACTCGCCAGTACCGCGAGATTTTTTCAGAGATCTGCGCGGTATCCAGCGGTGGTCTTGGCGTATCTGTACTCACGACTAGTACCTTATGTTCATGAGCCCAGATCTGCACACTACCGCGGGGAAAATTGAAGACCTCCGTGAGCGAATTGATGAAGCCGTTGACGCTGGTTCGACAAGAGCCCGAGAAAAACAGCATGCCAAGGGCAAGGGAACAGCTCGCGAACGTATCGAGATGCTCGTTGATGCCAATTCCTTTACCGAGATAGATGAGTTCGCACGTCATCGCGCTCAGAACTTTGGGATGGATAAGAACCGCCCATACGGCGATGGTGTCATTATCGGAACTGCAACTGTTGATGGTCGCCCCATCGCTCTCTACTCTCAAGATTTCACCGTCTTCGGTGGATCACTCGGTGAAGTTCACTCTGAGAAGATTGTAAAGATTGCAGAGTTTGCACTTAAAGCAGGCATCCCGCTTATCGGCATTAACGATTCGGGTGGAGCGCGAATCCAAGAAGGCGTTGCCTCACTTAATGGTTATGGAAAGATTTTCCGTCTGAACACTCGCTCATCAGGAGTGATTCCACAAATTTCTCTTATTCTCGGTCCTTGCGCTGGTGGCTCTGCATACTCACCTGCGCTCACAGATTTCACTGTGATGGTCAAGGAAACCTCGCATATGTTCATCACCGGACCAGATGTCATTAAGACTGTCACTGGCGAAGATGTTGGAATGGAAGAACTCGGTGGTGCTTTCACCCACAATACAAAGTCAGGAAATGCGCACTACTTGGCTGATTCTGAAGCAGATGCGATTGATTATGTGAAGGCGCTGCTCTCGTATCTTCCATCAAATAATATGGATGCTTCTCCAATCCTGCCGCCAACACAGAATCTCGATAAGAGCTCAACTGATGTTGCGCTCAATACCTTGATCCCTGATAGTCCTAACCAGCCATACGATATGAAGTCACTGATTTCAGCAATTGTTGATGAAGCTGAATTCCTTGAAGTGCACGCTCTCTATGCACCGAATATTGTCGTGGGCTTTGCACGTATTGAAGGACAATCAATCGGAGTGATTGCTAACCAGCCTTCACAGCTAGCTGGAACACTCGATATCAATTCTTCAGAAAAAGCAGCTAGATTCTTACGTTTCTGCGATGCATTTAATATCCCAATTCTTACGCTCGTAGATGTTCCAGGATTTATGCCTGGCACAGAACAAGAGTGGAACGGCATCATTCGTCGTGGGGCAAAATTGCTCTATGCATATGCTGAAGCTTCAGTTCCGCTTGTCACACTCATTACCCGCAAGGCATATGGCGGTGCATTTATTGTTATGGGCTCCAAGTACCTCGGTAGCGATATCAACTTCGCTTGGCCATCAGCAGAAATTGCAGTGATGGGCGCGCAAGGTGCGGTTAATATCTTGTATCGCAAAGAGTTATCTGAATCTAAGGATCAGAACGCCAAGAGAGCTGAACTCATTACTGAATACACTGAGAAGTTCTCAAACCCATACCTTGCAGCTGAACGCGGCACTATTGATAGCGTGATTGAGCCTGAGGATTCACGTCAGTACATTACAAAGGCTTTTCGTACCTTAAAGACTAAGCGCGATACATTGCCAGCACGCAAGCACGGAAATATTCCGCTCTAGCAATGAAATTCTCGGTCGTATCTGGAAATCCAACTCCAGAGGAACTCCTCGCGCTGCAGGCAGTCTTGGCCAACCACAAATCTGTTGATATCACCCCCGTGATTAAGCGAAGCGTCTTTGGAATGCCGCAACTGCGCCAGCCGCTACCCCATCACATTACTTTCGGCGCCAGAAAACTTAAGTGATGCCACGTATCGTCCTTGCTTCTCAATCAGCTTCTCGCCGCAGACTTCTAGAAGATGCGGGGCTAAAACCAACAATAATTGTGAGCAATGTTGATGAAGAGACAGATTTTTTCAACGCTATGAGCCCAGAAGATATGGTTATTGCTCTCGCTGTTTCAAAAGCTCATACAGTGCGCGAGATGATTGATTACCCAGCCATCATCATCGGTTGCGATTCAACATTTGATGTTGATGGAGTTTCATTTGGAAAACCTGGAACGCCAGAGATTGCAATTGCGCGAGCCAAGAGAATTAGTGGGCGAACAGGCTTATTGCATACAGGTCACTGCGTGATTGATACCGAGAAAGGTATCGAGATTGCCGACCGGGTAACCACAAAAGTGACATTTACAGATATGACCGATGAAGAGATTGCAGATTATGTTGCATCGGAGGAACCACTGCATGTGGCTGGAGGCTTTACTCTAGATGGCTTCGGATCTCCATTTATTCCAATTATCGAGGGCGATTACACCAATGTTGTCGGAATATCGATGCCCTTTCTTCGTAAGGCAATGCATCAACTTGGATATTCTTGGCCACAGGTAAAGGAGATGTCATGAAGCGCGTTCTTATTGCTAACCGAGGCGAAATAGCCTTACGTGTTATTCGTGCGTGCAAAGACCACGGCCTTGAAAGTGTGGCCATGTACTCAGAAGAAGATCGCGATGCGCTGCATGTACAGCGCGCCGACTTTGCTTACTCACTTAATGGAACACTTGCCAAAGATACTTACCTCAATATTCCAAAGATCATCGCACTTGCAAAAGAAGCAAAGGTTGATGCGGTCCACCCTGGCTATGGCTTTCTCTCCGAAAATGCTGCCTTTGCGCAAGCAGTCCTTGATGCCGGACTAATCTGGATTGGACCTCCTCCTGCGGCAATTAGCGCACTGGGCGATAAAGTTTCAGCCCGTCGTATTGCTGCAGCTGCTGGTGCACCACTTGTTGCAGGTACAAAAGATCCTGTTACTGGTCATGGCGAAGTATTGGCATTTGCCAAAGAACACGGACTCCCTGTTGCCATTAAGGCTGCATTTGGTGGCGGGGGCCGCGGTCTCAAGGTTGCTCGCACAATGGAGGAAATCCCAGAGCTCTATGACTCTGCGGTACGTGAAGCAATTGCAGGCTTTGGGCGCGGTGAGTGTTTTGTGGAACGTTACTTAGATAAGCCACGCCATGTTGAAACTCAAGTGCTGGTTGATAAGCATGGCCATGCTGTTGTTGTCTCAACTCGAGACTGTTCATTGCAACGTCGCCATCAAAAACTTGTGGAAGAAGCGACAGCACCATTTCTCACAGATGCCCAGAATGAAGAGCTCTACCGTTCAAGTAAGGCAATCATGAAGGAAGCCGGCTATATCGGTGCCGGCACCTGTGAATTCCTGGTTGGACAAGATGGAACGATTTCGTTCTTAGAAGTGAACACTCGTCTGCAGGTGGAACATCCAGTTTCTGAGGAAGTGACTGGTCTTGACTTAGTGCGCGAACAGTTTCGTATCGCAATGGGTGAAAGCCTAGGTTTTGATGATCCTGTAGTGCGTGGGCACTCTATTGAATTCCGCATCAATGGCGAAGATCCAGGGCGCTCATTCTTGCCAGCTCCTGGCCGTATTACTTCATGGAATATTCCTACTGGTCCTGGAGTTCGGGTCGATGCAGGATTCCGTAATGGCGATGTAATTGGCGGAAACTTCGATTCACTTCTTGCCAAACTTATTGTTACAGGTGCAACTCGTAAGGAAGCTATTGAGCGTGCTCGTCGCGCACTTGCAGAGTTTGAAGTCGGTGGACTAGCAACGGCGCTCCCGTTTCACCGTGCAATTGTTCAAGACCCGGCATTTACCGAAACTTTCAAGGTCTACACCAGTTATATCGAAAATGAATTTATCAATAAGATTCCAGCATTTGAATCTGTAGTGGCAGAAATTCAAACCAAGGTTGCTGCTGAGAAATTAGTTGCTGAAGTTAATGGAAAGCGATTTGAGATTCTGGTCCACACACCAGAGCCAGTAGTAAAGCGCCATCGCGCAAAGCAATCTTCTGTCACCGGCTCAACCGGAACCGGACTTGCCTCTCCTATGCAAGGAACAGTGGTAAAGATTGCCGTTGAAGAAGGCCAGAGCGTTGAAGCAGGCGACCTTGTCTTCGTCCTGGAAGCGATGAAGATGGAGCAGCCACTTAGTGCGCATAAGAGCGGTGTGATTACCAACCTAAAAGCAGTAATCGGTGAGACTGTCGCTAGCGGAACAGTACTCTGTGACATTATTCAGGCATGACTTCAACCGAACTTCTCTACTCTGATCCCCTCGCTGCAGCTACACAGGCGGCGAAGGAGATTGCCCAGCGCACAGGTGTGCCCACACACGATGTTGCATTGGTTATGGGTTCAGGTTGGGTAGGCGCAGCAGATGCACTCGGTACTCCTTCCTTTGAATGCAACGCCGATGAACTCACCGGATTCTTAGCACCGGCGGTAGAAGGTCACTCTGGAAAAGTTCGCTCATATGAAATTACCGAAGATGGCAAAACGATACGAGCGCTGGTTTTTCTTGGTCGCACACATTTGTATGAAGGCAAAGGTATGGAGCCAGTTGTGCACGGCGTACGCACTGCAGTCAAAGCTGGTTGCAAGGTTGTCATATTGACCAATGCTTGCGGTGGGATAAATACCTCCTACCAGGTTGGCCAACCAGTAATAATTCGCGACCATATTTCACTCACCGCTGCCTCACCACTTTCAGGTGCAACTTTTATTGATCTCACAGATCTCTATAGCAAGCGAATTCGTGAGATTGTTAAGAAGGAAGATACTTCTCTTGCTGAGGGTGTCTACGTTCACTGGCGCGGGCCGACTTATGAAACTCCGGCAGAGATTCTTATGATGCGAAACATGGGCGCTGATTTAGTGGGGATGTCTACAGTTCCGGAAGCAATTGCAGCTCACGCACTCGGTGCTGAAGTTTTGGGCATTTCCTTAGTAACAAATGCTGCAGCTGGTGTGACTGGCGAGAAGTTAAACCATGAAGAAGTAATTGCCGCCGGTAAAGCTGCTGCCAGTCGCATGGGATCACTACTTGCGACAACAATTCCGAAGCTCGTATAAGACAGTTATTCTCTTCTTATGGATGGATCACTCAAGGCAGAGGTAGAAGCATGGATAGCCGATGACCCAGATCCACAGACAGCTGGCGAACTTCAACGAGCACTTGATGCCGGTGATCAAGAATTACTTAAGAAGTATTTCAACGGATTTCTCCAATTTGGTACAGCAGGTTTGCGTGGGCCGGTAGGACCCGGTCCTTCATCTATGAACCGCGCCGTTGTCGGGCGCACAGCAGCAGGAATTGCTGCCTATATGAAATCCCATGGAATGAAATCTGTGGTTGTTGGTCAAGATGCACGTCATGGATCGGCTGAATTCACCCAGGAAAGTGCATCAATCTTGAGTGGTGCTGGCATGGATGTATACGTTCTGCCTCGTCCGCTTCCAACACCAGTATTGGCATTTGCTACGCAGTATTTGAAGTGCGATATCGGAATCATGGTTACTGCTAGCCATAATCCGAGAGAAGATAATGGTTACAAGGTCTATGTAGGACCTAGCGCAGATGGAATTAACTACGCCTGCTCGCAAATTATCAGCCCCACCGATCACTTGATTGCAAATGAAATCACTTTGGTGAAATCGTTGAAGTCACACCCACGTGGAAAGAATTGGACGATAGTTGGTGAAGAAGTAATCACCGAATACGTGATGCGCACGGCTCAGCTAGCGCCTCGTCCGGGAGACCTCAAGATTGTCTATACCGCGATGCACGGTGTTGGAACTGAGACTGTGCAACGAGTCTTTAACCATGCTGGCTTTGCCACTTTAATTCTGGTCGATGAGCAATGCACACCAGATCCAGATTTCCCTACCGTTGCCTTTCCCAACCCGGAGGAACCTGGCGCTATTGATTTAGCTCTGAAAAAGGCTCGAGATTTCGGTGCTGAACTTGTGATTGCTAACGACCCAGATGCTGATCGATGCGCGGTTGCAATCAATGATCCGAAAAATGGCTGGCGGATGCTGCGTGGAGATGAGCTTGGAATCATCTTCGGTGAATGGATTGCACGCACCAAGCCATCTGGAACATTCGCAACTTCTATCGTCTCTTCCTCAGCGCTACAGAAAATCAGTGCGCACTATGGAATCGAATACAAGGAGGTCCTTACTGGCTTTAAGTGGCTGGCAAAGATTGAGGATCTGGCTTTTGGTTATGAGGAAGCAATCGGCTACGCCGTTGACTCCGAAAATGTTAATGATAAAGATGGAATATCGGCAGCAATCTTCTTGGCCCAGATTGCAAGCGATTTAAAGCAAGAAGGGCTAACTCTTTCTGACTTGCTAAACGAAGTTTGGGATCGCCATGGTTTTCATGGCACTGAGCAGATTTCAATCCGCGTCTCTGATCGCTCGGCAATTACTCATCTACTCGCACGGCTACGTCAGAGCCCACCGCAAGAGATTGCAGGACGCAGCGTTGAAGCCATCGATGATTTAGCTACCCCTACAAATGGTTTACCACCAACAGATGGGCTGCGAATCTGGCTTGCTGGAGGAATTCGAGTAATTGTGCGCCCCTCGGGCACAGAGGCGAAATTGAAGTGCTACATCGAAGTCGTGACTGCGACGTCAGGTGAGTCACAGAAATTACTCGACGAAATTCGCGAACCTCTGAAAGAATTCCTTTCATGAGTTTCTATGGCCTAGTTGATGGATCTGAGAAATCTCTCCTTAAATTCTTAGATCAGCTATCTGGCGTTGATCAAGTGGGCGCAGAATCCAGAGCTGCAATGCTCGCAACCCGTAGTATTAAAACAACGAGCAAGAAATGGGCGATTGACACCGCAATATCTATGGTTGACCTAACAACTCTCGAGGGTGCAGATACACCTGGAAAAGTTCGCGCCCTGTGCTCAAAGGCAGTCAGGCCAGACCCAACTGATCCAACCGTTCCTAGTGTGGGCGCAATCTGTGTTTATAACGATATGGTTGAAATTGCTCGCACACATTTGGATGCAATTGGTGGAAAACATGTTCCGGTTGCCGCTGTCTCCACTGCATTTCCATCTGGCCGTGCCTCCATGGAAGTGAAGATTCAAGATACTCAAGATGCAATTAATGCGGGTGCAGCTGAGATTGATATGGTGATTGACCGTGGAGCATTCTTATCAGGTAAGTACGGATTAGTCTTTGATGAGATTGTAAAGATTCGAGAAATTTGCGGTGAGAAGGCCCATCTTAAAGTTATTTTTGAAACTGGCGAACTTGTCACTTATGACAATGTTCGAAAGGCTTCTTATCTTGCAATGCTAGCAGGGGCAGATTTCATTAAGACTTCGACTGGAAAGGTGGCACCTGCTGCTACCCCACCAGTTGTGCTTGTGATGCTCGAAGCTGTGCGTGATTTTTATACACTCACACAACGAAAAATTGGGGTCAAGCCTGCCGGAGGAATCCGAACTACGAAGGATGCAATTAAGCAATTGGTTCTGGTAAATGAGACCGCAGGACCTGACTGGTTAACTCCGCAGCTATTCCGGATCGGGGCAAGCGCACTTCTCAATGATTTGCTTATGCAACGCATGAAAATGTCAGATGGCTACTACGCTAGCCCTAACTACGTATCGATTGATTAGGAATGGGCGCAAGATGACCTTCGAGTATGCACCGGCGCCAGAATCTAGGGCGATCGTCTCAATCAAGCCTAAGTATGGTCACTTCATTAACGGCTCATTTGTTGCTGGAAAGAAACACTTCCCAACCATCAATCCTGCGACTGAAGAGGTACTAAGCCTTATTTCTCTCGGTGTAGTTTCAGATGTTGATAAGGCAGTTGCAGCAGCACAGAAGGCTTATACAAAGAGTTGGTCAAAGCTCTCAGGTAAAGAGCGTGGAAAATATTTATATCGAATAGCTCGAATTCTCCAAGAGCGTGCACGCGAGTTTGCCGTGCTAGAGACTCTCGATAATGGAAAGCCAATCCGTGAAACTCGCGATATAGATATTCCACTTGTTGCAGCCCACTTTTTCTATCACGCAGGGTGGGCCGATAAATTAGATTATGCAGGTCTTGGCCACTCCCCTAAACCTTATGGAGTTGCCGGGCAAATCATTCCTTGGAATTTCCCGCTCTTGATGCTCGCTTGGAAAGTTGCACCGGCACTTGCTACCGGTAACACCGTAGTTCTAAAGCCAGCAGAGACAACCTCGCTGACTGCCCTACTTTTTGCCGAAGTTTGTCAGCAGGCTGAGCTACCTGATGGAGTGGTCAATATTGTCACCGGCGATGGTTCTACTGGTGCAGCGATAGTGAACCATCCAGGAATTCATAAGATTGCATTTACCGGATCTACTGAAGTTGGAAAGAAGATTGCTCGCGCTATTGCATCCACTGATAAGAAGGCGACCCTGGAATTAGGTGGAAAGGGTGCCAATATCGTCTTTGATGACGCCCCGGTAGATGAAGCAGTCGAAGGTATCGTCAATGGAATCTTCTTTAATCAGGGACATGTCTGCTGCGCCGGTTCTAGGTTAATTCTGCAAGAGAGTATCGCTGAAGAAATGATTGAAAAACTTAAGGTCAGAATGTCCAAGATTAGAGTTGGGGATCCCCTCGATAAAAATACTGACCTCGGTGCCATCAACTCGAAGGAGCAATTGGTAAAGATTAAGGAGCTCTCAGCAGTCGGAGATGCTGAAGGAGCGCAACGTTGGAGCCCACAGTGCAATCTGCCTGATACAGGTTTCTGGTTTGCCCCAACAATCTTTACCGGTGTCACTCAAGCTAACCGAATCGCACAGGAAGAGATCTTTGGTCCAGTTCTCTCAGTGTTAACCTTTAGAACTCCCCAGGAAGCAATCGATAAGGCTAATAACACTCCATTTGGGCTATCTGCCGGTATCTGGAGCGAGAAAGGCTCACGAATTTTCTGGGCTAGCCAACACCTCAAAGCTGGAGTTATCTGGGCAAATACCTTTAATAAGTTTGATCCAGCATCGCCATTCGGAGGCTATAAAGAATCTGGATGGGGTCGTGAAGGTGGCAAGCATGGCCTTGCTGCATATTTAAAAAATGGCAAAGAGAGTGGGGCGAAGTAAATGGCTACTAAGAAGCAGCTTCGTGTTGATGTGAAGAAGACCTACAAGATTTTCATCAATGGTGCATTTGCCCGTAGTGAATCTGGCCGCGTATTTGAAGTAAGTGCTAAGAATGGGGATTTCATTGCTAATCCAGCACTCGCATCACGTAAAGATCTACGCGATGCAGTTTCCGCGGCGCGCGCTGCGCATTCAGGATGGTCCAAGGCCACTGCATACAACCGTGGGCAAATTCTCTATCGCATCGCTGAAATGTTAGAAGGCAGAGCAGAACAATTTGAATCTGAAATTGCGCTAACTTCTCAGATAACTGCGCTAAAGGCTAAGGCACAAGTGACCGATGCTATTGATCGCTGGGTCTGGTATGCAGGATGGAGTGACAAACTTCAAGCGGTCAGCGGCGCCACAAATCCAGTCTCTGGTCCATTCTTCAATTTTTCAATCTCTGAACCTCAAGGTGTGATTGCAATCGCTTCTGATGTGAGTTTTATCGATTTCATCGATGCAATTGCCGCTGCAGTAGTTTCAGGAAATACAACTGTTGTTCTTGTTCCTGGTTCACTTGCAGTTCCAGCCATGACTTTTGCCGAGGTGCTGGCAACAAGCGATCTACCGGCTGGAGTCATTAATATCCTGACCGGATCACTTGATGAGCTTGCCCCGTGGGCCGCATCTCATATGGATATCGATGGCTTTGATATCTCCGGCATCAACAAGAAGAAACACGGAGAACTCAAGGTAGCTGGAGCTGAGAACTTAAAGCGAATTCATGCATTTAGTAATGGTCAAAGCCCATCAAGAATTCTTGCCTTTATGGAATCCAAAACTGTCTGGCACTCAGTAGGAGTGTAAGGAACTCACTCCTCTGAAATCTTTGCGTACTGCGGTTTCACAACGTTTTCAATGATCGATAGGCGCTCTTCAAAGGGAATGAAGGAGCTCTTCAGGGCGTTAATTGTTACTCGCTGCAAGTCTTGGAAGGTCCAATCACATTGATTGACCATCTCTGTCATTTCTCGCGACATCGAAGTCGCCGACATCAATCGATTATCGGTATTGATAGTCACCCTAAACCGTAGTTTGGCTAGCTTTGCTAGTGGGTGGTGAGCGAATGAATCTGCGACACCTGTTTGAATATTCGAAGATGGACACATCTCTAGTGGCACTCTGCGATCTCTCACATAGGAAGAGAGCCGACCTAGCCGGGCTGGTGTGTGATTAAAATCAATATCGTCGGTAATGCGAACACCGTGACCTAAACGTTCTGCTCCACACAATTGAATTGCTTCCCAAATAGATGGCAGGCCGTAGGCCTCACCTGCGTGAATAGTGAAGTGCGCATTCTCGCGGCGTAGATATTCAAAGGTGTCGAGCTGATCACTAGGTGGAAATCCATCTTCTGGCCCTGCAATATCAAAGCCAACAACACCTTGATCGCGATACTTCACTGCAAGTTCTGCAACTACTTGCGAGAGTTGATTTTGGCGCATTCCGCAGAGCAGAGCCATGACCCGAATTGTGTTTCCTTCGCTTTTGGCTTCAACTTCACCAGCACGGAAACCTTCCAGGATTGCCTCAATGGCTTGTGCCAGGGTCAAACCTTTTTCAGTAATGAGTTCAGGTGCCATACGTACTTCGGCATACACAACACCATCGCGCGCAAGGTCGACAGCGCATTCGCGCGCGACTCGGACAATATCTTGCTTGCGTTGCATCACCGCAACGGTGTGGGCAAAAGTTTCTAAGTAGAGAACCAGTGAACCTGAATCACATGATGATCTAAACCATTCAGCAAGCTCTGCTGCATCATATGTTGGAAGTTCATGGCCAATCTCTTTAGCAATATCAATAATTGTTTGTGGGCGCAGTCCGCCATCGAGGTGATCATGCAGCAACGCCTTAGGTAAACGCTTTACCTGATCAGCGGTTGGCTTCTTGGTGATGTTACTCATCCTTCGATTCTCTCCAAAACTAGTGGCAGTCGATTGACGGTTCCGCCTTCGACTATTGTGACAGCACCTTCTAAAATCTCTAAAGCGCGCTCGAATCTCGCCGGCTCATCGGTATGTAAGGTCATCAGCGGTGCACCTGCGGTGATGTAATCCCCTGGCTTTGCATGTAACTCGATTCCAGCACCCGCCTGGACCTTCTCGCCCTGTTTAGAGCGCCCCGCACCTAAGCGCCATGCGCTGACGCCCACTTTCATCGCATCCATAGTGGTCACTGTTCCGCTGTGAGCGGCGGCAAGAACGTGTTTTTCTCGCGCGACTGGCAACGCCGCATCCGGGTCTCCACCTTGTGCACTAATCATTCTGCGCCAATTATCCATTGCACTTCCATCTTTGAGTGCCATTTCTGGATCTTTTCCAACAATTCCAGCGGCATCAATCATTTCTCTCGCCAGTAAAATAGTTAATTCAACGACATCGCTGGGGCCACCACCTGCTAATACCTCAACGGATTCACGAACTTCCAGCGCATTACCTGCAGTCAGGCCCAATGGCACATCCATCGCAGTAACTAATGCGCGAGTCTTTACTCCGGCATCTGTACCAAGTTGCACCATCGTGCGAGCTAACTCTGTTGCCTTCTTAGGATCTGACATAAAGGCACCGCTGCCAGTCTTCACATCAAGAACAAGTGCCGAAGTTCCTTCGGCTATCTTCTTACTCATAATCGATGATGCAATTAGCGGAATTGCCTCCACCGTTGCGGTGACATCACGTAGTGCATACAACTTCTTATCAGCCGGTGCTAACCCAGCACCTGCAGCGCAAATTACGGCACCGGTCTCTTGCAATACTTTGAGCATTTCATCATTGGAAAGCGATGCCCGCCATCCTGGAATAGATTCAAGTTTGTCGAGCGTGCCACCAGTATGGCCAAGTCCACGACCAGATAACTGAGGAACTGCGCCTCCACATGCTGCAACAAGTGGAGCCAAAGGTAGAGTGATCTTGTCGCCAACTCCACCAGTGGAGTGTTTATCTGCAGTCTTGCGATCGAGCATCGACCAATCCATACGTTCACCGCTGTTTATCATCGCATTGGTCCAACGTGAGATCTCGCGCGAGTTCATACCGTTTAGCAGAATTGCCATGAGCAGCGCCGACATCTGTTCATCTGCGACAACACCACGGGTGTATGCATCGATGACCCAATCAATTTGTTTATCGCTGAGTTCGTTTCGGTCTCGCTTAGCTGCAATGATCTCTACAGCTGCAAAAGGTTCAATCATGAAAGACGATTCTCAATTTCCTCAGGTCCAAAAGCCCATGGAAGTAAATCTCCCAGAGTCTTTACACCCTGATTGGTCATCATTTGTAGTGTAGAGCCGCCATGTTCTTGCAATAACTGGCGACAGCGACCGCACGGCATCAATGGATTCCCTGCGATATCCACGCAGGTAAATGCCACAAGACGGCCTCCACCTGATGCAATCAGTGATGAGACCAGCCCACATTCAGCACATAAGGTAAGACCATAACTAGCATTCTCAACATTGCATCCGGTAACAATTCTTCC
>JBILAM010000009.1:0-31586 GCA_044354225.1 Candidatus Planktophila sp. | reverse complement strand
GCCTGACGTAACTCATCCCGCAATTGCGTAATCTTAACCGAAGTTATAACTCCATCACTCATGCGCTTGAGGTCAACGTCTCCGCTGGAAAGCTCAGAATCCCCCAACACCACTACATATCGGGCTCCTGATTTATCAGCGGCCTTCATAGCTCCTTTGAGCGCACGATCACCAAAGGCAATCTCTGTTCGAATCCCAGCATCTCGCAATACTTGTGCTGTAGTCAGGGCAACCTGCATCGCTCTCTCACCTAATGGAATGAGAAATAAATCAGAGGTGAAATCTTGTGCAGGTAAAGATTCTTCAGCGATTGCCGCAAGCAGAGCTCGGTCAACACCTAGGCCAAATCCGATTCCCGACAACGATTGGCCTCCCAAGATTTCCATCAGCCCGTCATAGCGACCGCCGCCCCCGATTCCTGATTGCGCGCCAAGGTCAGAATGTACGAATTCAAAGGTGGTGCCGGTGTAGTAATCAAGCCCGCGAACCATGCGCGGATTCACAACAAAGGCAATATTCATCGCCCGAAGATAACTTTGCACCTGTTCAAAGCTCTTCCGTGAAGACTCTGAGAGGTAGTCAAGTAACAGCGGCGCCTTGGACATCGCCTCTTGCATCTCGGGACGCTTATCGTCAAAAAGCCGTAGCGGATTGATTTCGGCACGCTGCGCCGTAGCTTCATCCAAATTCAACTTCTTGATGAAGGCCATTAAATCTACGCGATGTGCCGCCCGTGATTGCGCATCTCCGAGCGAGGTAATCTCAAGCCGATAGTTCTTAAGACCTAGGTTCTTAAACCCCTGATCTGCTATGGCAATCACTTCCGCATCAATCGCTGGATCATCTAGGCCAATTGCTTCGATCCCTACTTGATAGAACTGACGGTAGCGTCCTGCTTGCGGACGTTCTGCCCTAAAGAATTGTCCGGAGTACCAGACTTTCACGGGCAGTTGACCACGATCCAAGTTCTGTTCGATAACAGCGCGCATAACTCCAGCTGTTCCTTCTGGTCGCAAAGTAATTGATCTGCCCCCGCGATCTTCAAAGGTATACATCTCCTTTGAGACAACATCGGTAGATTCACCGACACCGCGAGTAAAGAGATATGTATCTTCAAAGACCGGAAGTTCCATGAGTTGATATCCGGCAGCCTTGGCGGGTGCGATTAATTGATTACGCACCCATTCGAAGGCGGCAGATTCCGGCGGCAGGTATTCACGAACACCTTTTGGTCCTTGAATCTTCTCGTATTTCATGAGGTCAATTCTTTCAGATAAGGGTTGCTTTTTCTCTCGAATTTGATTGTTGTCTCTGGTCCATGTCCTGGAAGAACGCGCAAATCATCCTGAAGAGGTAAAACCTTCTTCAAAAGAGTCTCTTTCATCTGTGAAGCACTACCAGTGGGCAAATCTGTTCGACCAATGGAGCCAGCAAAGAGAACATCTCCACTAATTAGAATTTCCTCATTTAGGGTGAACATCGTTGATCCGCGGGTATGACCGGGAGCGTGAATCGCAGTTAGTCTCATACCCAGCAGATTAATCACTTCCGCATTCTTCAATTCACGAAGATCTTTAGGTTCAGTGAAATTCATATCTCCGAGTTGTGCCATCAGATCTGGGCCATGTATCCCTGAAGGATTAGAAACAAATCGCCGGTCTTCACTATGTATATATGTTGGAATGCCGTAGCCATCTGCGAGAGGCACTATCGAAAATGTATGGTCAAGATGTCCATGCGTGAGTAGCGCTGCGACAGGTTTCAATTTGTACTCTTCAATAAGCATTGTCACTTCAGAAGAAATATCAGGCATCCCGGGATCGATGATGATGCACTCTTGGCCTACACCCGGAGAAATCACCCAGCAATTGGTGGCGAACATGGGCGCTGGATATGACAGAACAAGCATGTTGGGCCCCAAAATCTCGCATGGATTTACTGTTGTACGGGGGTCAGGGTAGCCTTCTCCTCTTACACAATCGCACTAAACAACGAAGGCAAACGCCGACGCGCTGAGGGGGAAATCATGACCGATATCAATCCAGGAACGCTAGCTCACACACAAGCTCCACCTAGTGCAGCATCAGCACTCATCGGAGACCCTTCTCAATTCGGTCGCGTCGGAGAAGATGGAACGGTATTCGTTCGCACCTCCGAAGGGGAAAAGCCAGTCGGTTCATACCCAGGAAAGAGTGCTGAAGAAGCGCTCGCATACTTTGTCAGAAAATTTGAAGCACTCGCATCTGAAGTTGCCCTCACCGCTGCTCGCATCACAAGTGGCGCCATGGTTCCGCAAGATGCTCATGAAACAGTTAAGAAGTTGCGCCAGCAGGTTCGCGAACTCAATGGTGTTGGAGATCTCGACGCGCTAGCACTATCTGTGGAACAGATCGAACCGCTGATAGAAGGAAATCGCGAAGCGTATGAAGCGAAGAAGGCAGCCGAAAGTGCAATTAAAGCTGCTCGTCGCGAACAGATTTTGGTGGAGAAAGAGAAGATTGTTGCTGAAGCTGAATCACTGGCACTTTCTGAGAATTGGAAAGTTACCGGAGATCGCCTTAAGACTCTCCTTGATGAGTGGAAAGCAGCGCCTCGTTTAGATAAGAAAGCTGATGGAGATTTCTGGAAGCGATTCTCAGCCTCCCGCAATAAGTTTGATAAGCGTCGTCGCACTCACTTCGCTCAGCTTGAGGCAACCTCATCTGTAGTCTCCGCTGCAAAGATGGAAATCATCACAGAGGCCGAAAAGCTCGCGACCTCTACCGATTGGATTGCGACCGCTCGTCGCTTTAAGACACTGATGGATTCATGGAAGATCGCTGGTCGCGGAAAACCGAGCGATGAAGCAAAGTTATGGGCGCGGTTTAAAGCAGCCCAGGATCAGTTCTTCACTGCTAAAAATGCGGATCTGGAAAAGCGTGAAGTTTCCATGACTGCCAACCTGGCAAAGCGCGAAGAACTCATCGTTCAAATCGAAGCGCTAGTTCCATTTGCCGATGCAAAGGCGGCCAAGAATTCATTCCGCGATCTAATGCGCACATGGGAGAAGATCGGCATAACCCATCGTGAAAAGCGAGCAGCATTTGATGCTCGCGTGGCCAAGGTAGAAGAGGTTATTAAAGAGGCTGAGGCTGAGATTTGGCGCAAGACAGATCCTGCGGCAAAAGCTCGCGCAGCTGAAGTGGTGAAGCAACTCAGTGAATCTATTGAGAATTACCGCAAGATAGCGGCGAAATCACAAGCATCAGGTAATGAGAAGAAGGCTAAAGAAGCACTCGAATCTGCCGAAGCTCGTACTGTGTGGCTAGCCGAGGCTGAAAAACACCTTGCTGAATTTAGCTAAATCTAAATAGTTAGGTTCGATAGACGTCATAGACGCCTTCAATATTTCGTACTGCAGCAAGAACAGAATCGAGATGTTTTGCATCGGCCATTTCAAAGGTGAAACGAGAGATTGCTACCCGATCCTTTGTTGTGCTGACCGCTGCGCTCAAAATATTAACGTGTTGTTCTGAAAGCGTTCTAGTCACATCGGCCAGGAGCCGCGCTCTATCTAACGCTTCTACCTGAATATTTACCAGGAACAAACTGGCAGCACCCAAGAGCCACTTAACTCCCACTACCCGCTCCCCCTGATGTTCGCGAAGATCTGTGGCGTTGATGCAATCCTCACGATGCACGGAAATTCCAGAACCCTTAGTGATGAAGCCCATAATTCCATCGCCTGGAACCGGTGTGCAGCAACGAGCAAGCTTTACTAAAACATCGTCAACGCCTTCAACTTCCACCGCGCTAGATGTTCGCTTGGTGACCTGCATCCCAGTTGGAATATTCTCGATGGTTACCTCTGGATGAGAATCCTCGGCTGACATAGCTGCGGTGAGTTTTTCAACAATTGAAGCAGCAGAGACGTGCCCATCTCCAACTGCGTTATAGAGGGCGTCAATATCGGCGTAGTGCATGTCATGGGCTAGTTCGAGTAGAGAATGACCAGCGAAGATCTTTTGAAGCGGAAGCCCCGCTTTACGCATCTGGCGAGCAATAGATTCGCGCCCAGCATCAATTGCTTCCTCCCTGCGCTCCTTGCTAAACCACGCCTTTATCTTGGAACGTGCGCGCGGGCTCTTAACAAAATTGAGCCAGTCACGGCTTGGCCCGGCATGTTCACCTTTGTTGGTAACAATCTCAATTACATCACCATTAACTAACTTTGATTCAAGTGGGACTAGACGTCCGTTGACCTTTGCACCTGCGCACCGCAAGCCCACATCGGTGTGAACCGAGAAGGCAAAGTCGACCGGTGTGGAACCACCAGGAAGTGCCACAACTGATCCCTTTGGGGTAAATACAAATACTTCTGGACTTCCTAAATCAAAGCGCAACGCTTCCAGAAATTCAGATGGATCTTCGGTCTCCTTCTGCCATTCATGTAATTGACGAAGCCACATCATCTCTGGGGTATTGGTCTCCGGTTCCCCGCTCTGCTTATATTTCCAGTGAGCTGCGATACCAAATTCAGCACGAGAGTGCATCTCATAGGTGCGAATCTGTATTTCAATCGCTTTTCCATTTGGCCCAATTACGGTTGTATGAAGTGATTGATAGAGATTGAATTTCGGCATCGCTATGTAATCTTTAAATCTGCCCGGCACCGGACTCCAGCGGGCATGGATGGAACCCAGCACCGCATAACAATCCTTCACATCATTGACCAAAACTCTGATTCCCACCAAGTCATAAATTTCATTGAATTCACGGCCTCTGACAACCATCTTCTGATAAACGCTGAAGAAATGCTTCTTTCGTCCTGTTACCGTGGCTGTGATCAAATCACGCTGTAAATCCTTTTCAACCGCATCCACAACCTCTGATGTGAGCGCATCCCGTGATGGTGATCGCTCTGCCACGAGTCTAGAAATCTCCTCAAATTTCTTCGGCTCTAGCACAGCAAATGAAAGGTCTTCTAACTCCCACTTGATGGCATTCATTCCAAGTCTGTGAGCAAGGGGGGCATAGATATCGAGTGTCTCTTGCGCTTTACGTTGCGCCGACTCGGCCGAGACAAAGCCCCACGTGCGAGCGTTGTGGAGTCGATCTGCCAACTTGATAACCAAGACTCGAATGTCGCGAGACATCGCAATCACCATCTTGCGAACTGTCTCAGCTTCGGCCGTTGGTCCGTAGGTTAACTTGTCGAGTTTGGTAACTCCGTCAACAAGGTTGGCAATCTCATCACCGAAGTCGGTGCGAAGTTGTTGCAGTGAGTAAGGAGTATCTTCAACAGTGTCATGGAGCAGTGATGCCACGATCGTGATCTCATTCAAACCTAACTCAGCCAAGATCATTGAGACAGCAACGGGATGAGTGATGTAATCCTCGCCAGATTTTCTTAGCTGTCCTTCATGTGCGGTGCGGGCAATCTTGAAGGCGCGAATTATCTCTGAGCCATTGCTTAGCGGGTGATGCTCCTTAAGCGCACCTATGAGAGGTGCGATTAAGGTATCTGTATCCATACGGGCAAAAGGTTATTTGCGACCTTTGCGCTTAGGTTGATTACGAGGTCCGCCCTTAGAAATTGGCTCTGCTTGCTTGCTCTCGGAAGCAACCGGTGTCGCTCCACGCGCAGCAACTCTCTTGGCGAGTGCCTGCATTGCAGGTTCTCTCTCGCGAAGGGATGCTAAGAATGGTGGCGCTATAAAAATTGAAGAATAAGTTCCTACTGCTAGACCAATAAAGAGCGCTAACGATAAATCCTTGAGAGTTCCAGCACCAAGCAAACCAGCGCCTACGAAGAGAATTGATCCCACTGGGATTAACGCAATAATCGAGGTATTGGTAGATCGCACGATTGTTTGGTTAACGGCCAAGTTGGCAGCCTGTGAATATGTCTGCTTACTGTTCGCCGTAACAGATTTCGTATTTTCTCGCACCTTATCGAAAACCACGACGGTGTCATAGAGCGAGTAACCCAAAATAGTTAAGAATCCAATAATCGTCGCAGGAGTTACGTCGAATCCGACAAGAGCATAAATGCCAACGGTAATCAGAACGTCATGCACCACCGCAACAATCGCTGAGATAGCCATTTTAGATTCAAATACCATCGCCAGAAAAAGCATTACGGCGAGTAAGAATGCAATCAAGCCATATATCGCCTTCTTGGTAATTTCTTCACCCCATGAAGGTCCTACGAGCTGAGTATCGATAGATTCGACGGGGACTGAAAATGTATTAACAATGACATTCTCCACAGCATTGGCCTGCGCCGGAGTTAGCGCCCCTGTTTGAATTCTGATTTTGTCATCACCAATTTTTTGAACGACCGACTCACCAGGTATTTCAAATTGATCGGCAGCCGCACGCCCTTGTTCAATTGTGATCCCGGCCTTTGTGACTGTGTATGAAGCGCCACCTTTGAACTCAAGTCCCAAATGAAGTCCCTGCACGGCAAGTGCTCCAATTGAGATGAGTAGGAAAATCGCAGAGATTGAGTACCAACGCTTACGATTTTCAATGATATTAAATGAGGTTTCGCCTGAGTAGAGACGACCGCCTAGACCTGAGAAAGTTGCCATTTGTTATGCCTCCACGGTTGATGATGGACTAAGACTCTGTGAGTTTTTGAGCCCAATGCTCTTCGGCGAGAATCCTGAGAGCGGATGTCCGGATGAGAAGAACTTCGCTTTAACCACAAGTGAGAGCAGCGGCTTTGTGAATAGGAATACGACAAGCAAATCAACGATCGTCGTTAATCCAAGTGTGAATGCAAATCCTCGAACTCCGCCAACAGCGAAGTAGTAGAGAAGTATTGCTGACAGTAACGAAATCATATCTGCCACGATGATTGTCTTTCGTGCTCGCACCCAACCACTTTCGACCGCTGTTCTAAGTGACCTGCCTTCACGCGCCTCATCTCGAACGCGTTCGAAATAGACAATAAAGGAGTCGGCTGTAACACCTATCGAAACAATGGTTCCGGCTATACCTGCCAGAGTAAGTGTGAATCCGATGGCTTCACCCAGAACTAAGAAGAGTAAGTACACCAGTAGCGAAGCAATCGCTAGCGAACCAACAGTGACAAGCCCTAGAGCTCGGTAATAGAAGAGTGAGAAAATGACTACCAGACCTAGGCCAAGTGCTCCTGCAATCAAACCCGCATTGAGTTGGTCAGAGCCAAGTGTTGGGGAAACTTGCTGAACTTCACCACGATCAAAAGCGAGCGGTAGCGCTCCATATTTGAGAACGTTAGCCAGATCTTCTGCCTCTACTTGGGTAAATGATCCTGTGATCTGCGCATTTCCGGATGGAATCGCCTCATTGATAGATGGTGCTGAAACGACCAATCCGTCTAGCACGATTGCAACTTGATTCAGAGGTGAGGCTAGTGATGTGACACGACTAGTCAGAGCACCAAAAGCCGAAGTGCCTTCTCCGTTAAATGTCAGTGACACAAACCAACCAGCTGAACCCTGCTGATCGATGCCTGCCGCCGCTTTAGAAACTTGTTGTCCTAGTACTTCTGCCGGAGCAAGAATGTATTTACTGGCGCCGGTTCTTGAACAGGCGACAATTGTTTCAGCTGGTGAATCAGCACCAGTGCCCTGTTGATTCTCCAACTTAGAGCAATCAAGGGCGGCAAACTTTGCATTGATATCCGCTGTAATGCCGGCAACGGGTGTCGCTGAATCAGATCCGCTACCACCTAAGGAAGCCGACTCTGCAAGTACTTGTCTAAAACGAAGTTCTGCCGTCTGTCCAACCAGGTCAACCACGCGACGACCGGAATCTCCAGGAACAGAAATAACAATCTGGCGATTAGTGCCGCTGCCTTGTGCGGTTACTTCAGACTCTGCAACACCAAGTGAGTTCACACGTTGGCGAATGATTGTTACCGCTTGATCAATCGAGGCAGAGGTAATTTTATTCGAATCATTTGATGCGCGAGGTTGCAAGGTGACGCTGGTACCACCGCGCAGATCGAGACCGAGCTTGACCGAAGAGGCGCCCTGAATCAGGGCAGTTCCCAAAAGTCCGAGCAGAATAAGTGCCATTATTGCTAAAGCTCGAACTGGCCGAATTGAGGTCTTCACAGTCTTAGTAGTTGTGGACATAAGAGGAGAGTCTAGGCGTCAGGCGCTGGCGTGTCGAAAAGAGAAATAGTCCCAGCCGGAGGCGTGCGCCCCACATGCTCCCAACCAAGAGCAGTTGCGATTCGACCTCGCGGAGTACGTGCCATAAAGCCATTTCTGACAAGGAATGGTTCGGCAACAGATTCCACAGTCTCAGTCTCTTCCCCCACGGCTATAGCAAGTGTGGAAAGTCCAACTGGGCCGCCGGCAAATCTCTCAATAAGTGCAAGGAGAACTGATCGATCCAGACGGTCGAGTCCCTTCTCATCTACTTCATACATTTTCAGTGCTGCCGTTGCATCCGTTTGAATGATTTTTTCAGACCCGCGCACCTGAGCATAATCACGCACCCTTCGCAGCAATCTATTTGCAATTCTTGGTGTGCCCCTAGATCTTCCTGCGATTTCGGTAACTGCATTCATATCAATCTCAAGTCCTAAGAGCGTTGCACTTCGGGAGATTACTTGCGCTAGCTCTGATTCTTCATAGAAATCAAGGTGGGCGGTGAAGCCAAAGCGATCGCGCAACGGAGATGTCAACAAGCCTGCTCGAGTAGTTGCACCTACGAGTGTGAAGTGAGGAAGTTGCAACGGAATAGCTGTGGCACCTGGTCCTTTACCGACGACGATATCAACTCGGAAATCTTCCATCGCTAGATAGAGCAACTCTTCAGCCGGTCGCGGCAAGCGATGTATCTCATCGAGAAAGAGAATCTCACCTTCAACAAGTGAAGAAAGGATTGCCGCTAAATCTCCGGCATGAGTAATTGCTGGCCCACTCGTTATCCGAATCGGGGTCTGCATCTCACTGGCTAAAATCATTGCCAGCGTTGTCTTACCAAGTCCTGGCGGTCCAGAAAGCAGAATGTGATCCGCCGCAGACCCTCGCTTACGAGCAGCGCTGAGCAATACATCAATTTGTTCCCGCACCCGATGCTGACCGATGAAATCCTTCAGTGTCTTCGGACGCAACGCATGTTCTATTCCAGAGTCATCGTTTGTCAGGTCTGGGTTCACAAGCCGTTCACCATTTTCGTTTCGATCTTGGCTCATTTAGGAACGTCGCCCTTGCGCCAAAGTGGCTTTCAATAAATCAGAGAGATCAAGTGCTGATGCATCCACACCGGTTTCGGCATATGTGGCTAACACCCCATTGATTGCAGAATCAGAATCCTTCGCGCTAAAACCGAGTGAGACTAAAGCTGATGTGAGTTGTTCCCGCCAAATAGGTTGATGGCTCTGAACCCGTTCTGCGCCGCCCAAATCAGAGATCTTTCCCTTAAGTTCGAGAATGAGACGTTGTGCACCCTTGCGCCCAATTCCTGGAACTTTCTCAATCGCTTTAATATCTTCTTGGGCAATCGCTCGCGATAGTGAATCCGGGCTATGTGCGCCCATGATTGCTAACGCAACTTTCGGCCCAATTCCAGAGACGGTCTGCACGAGTTCAAAAGTATTTCTACTTTCCTCATCGAGAAAACCAAAGAGAGTAAGAGAATCCTCACGGACAACTAGTGAAGTGAAGAGTTGTGTTGCCGCCCCAAGATGTAGCTGGGCGCTGGTAGGCCCAGTGATAGAAACTGATAGGCCAACTCCCCCGACTTCAACCACAGCTTTATCTGAATTAATTGAGCGAACGATTCCGCTTAATAGTGAAATCATTTCCTCACCAGCTTAGCTAAGCGAGATTTCTCCTTCGCTACCGCCTCTGCAATTTTTGTGTTCGCACCACCTCGCCAAATGTGGCAGATCGCAAGGGCTAAAGCATCGGTGCTATCTACCGGCCTCGGAATTGAATCCAAATTAAGTAACCGCTTAACCATCTCAGCAACCTGCGCCTTATTTGCTCGTCCTGAACCTGTGACTGCTGCCTTAACTTCGGATGGCGTATGCATCATCACTGGAATGTCTCGACGTGCTGCAACCAAGAGTGCAATACCTGCAGCTTGGGCTGTTCCCATCACGGTGCGCACATTGTGTTGGGAAAAGACTCGCTCCACTGCAATGACCGTGGGTTTGTGAAGCGCAATCCACTCCTCTAGTTCGCTTTCCAATTGAAGGAGTCGCATCTCAAGTGCGGCATCAGGTGGAGTAAGAATGACGCCGACTCCAATCAGAGTCAGTGGTTGCCCGATGGCGCCCTCAACAACTCCGACGCCACAACGAGTCAGCCCAGGGTCAACCCCGAGTACTCGTTTATATATCTGGCTCATAACTTCTAAGCCTAGGTCAGCCCTACGACGACTTAAGAAAGGCTCGCCAGGACTTCGTCTGAGACATCGAAGTTGGAGTAGACATTCTGCACATCATCTAACTCCTCAATCGCATCAATTAGTTCAAAGACCTTGGTAGCACCTTCGGCATCGAGTGGAATCTGCATCGAAGGCAAGAAAGAAGAATCAGCTGATTCATAATCAATTCCAGCGCTCTGTAGGGCTGTTCGCGCTGCGACGAGATCGCTAGCCTCACAGACAACTTCAAATGATTCACCTAAATCATTCACATCTTCGACTCCAGCCTCAAGTGCTGCTTCCAGAATTGAATCCTCGGTGACACCGCCGGCCTTGCTGACGATGATGACGCCCTTGCGATTAAATAAATATGCCACAGATCCCGGATCAGCCATGCTGCCGCCATTGCGAGTGACTGCAACGCGTACCTCAGATGCTGCGCGATTGCGATTATCAGATAAGCATTCAATCATGAGGGCAACCCCATTAGGTCCGTAGCCCTCATACATAATCGTCTGCCAATCAGCGCCACCAGATTCCAGACCAGCTCCGCGCTTTACCGCTCTTTCAATGTTATCTGCCGGCATTGAATTCTTCTTCGCCTTAGCGATTGCATCAAAGAGAGTTGGGTTTCCATCGACCTCTGGCCCACCATTACGCGAAGCAACCTCAATCGCCTTGATAAGTTTGGCAAAATTCTTAGCCCGACGGCTATCGATAATCGCCTTCTTATGTTTGGTCGTCGCCCATTTGGAATGGCCTGACATCGTCAACACCTCAATCATTTCGAGAGACCGAATTACGCCTCTAATACTCGAACTTTATCGCGCTTTGCAGATCTCTTCAAAGAAGTAGCGGTGTATCTCCAAGTTACTCGTTAATTCCGGGTGGAAACTTGTCGCTAGCAGATTGCCTTGCCGCACCGCGACCGGGTGGCCGGCCGCCTCTGCCAAAATCTCAACACCGGGACCAGACTGCTCCACCCAAGGAGCTCTAATGAAGACTGCGTTCATCGACTTGCCGTTGAATTCAATGTCAGATTCAAATGAATCTACCTGCCGGCCAAATGCATTTCTGCGCACGGTGACATCTAATCCGCCAAATGTTTCTTGACCTTTGGCGCCATCAATAATTCGATCAGCGAGCAGAATCATTCCGGCACATGATCCATAGACAGGTAAGCCCTGCGCAATGCGATTTCGGATGGGTTCAAATAAATCGAAAGTCTTTGCCAGATGAACAATGGTGGTGGACTCTCCTCCAGGCAAAATCAGAGCATCAATACTTGCCAGCTCTGTTAATCGCCGAACTTCAATTGCTTCATGCCCGCACTGGGTTGTGGCATCGATATGCTCCCGGAAATCTCCCTGGAGAGCTAGCACGCCAACTTTCATAAACTTGCGTTAACTACCAACCACGATCTGCTAGACGATGTGGCACTGGAATGTCAGCAACGTTAATACCGACCATTGCTTCGCCAAGGCCACGTGATACCTCTGCCAGCACCTTTGCGTCCTGATAGAAAGTAGTTGCCTTCACACATGCTGCGGCGCGTTGGGCAGGGTTTCCTGATTTGAAAATTCCGGATCCCACAAATACGCCATCGGCGCCCATCTGCATCATGAGCGCAGCATCTGCCGGTGTCGCGATTCCACCTGCTGTGAAAAGCACAACCGGAAGTTTCCCAGTCTCAGCAACTTCCTTAACTAACGCATACGGTGCTTGCAATTCTTTAGCCGCAACATAGAGCTCATCTTCGCGTAGTGAAGATAGGCGACGAATTTCGGCGCCAATTGTGCGCATATGCATCATGGCATTTGAGACATCGCCGGTTCCCGCTTCACCCTTTGAACGGATCATGGCGGCACCTTCGTTAATGCGACGAAGTGCTTCACCTAGGTTTGTGGCGCCACAGACGAAAGGAATCTTGAAATTCCACTTATCAATATGGTTTGTGTAGTCAGCCGGTGTCAGAACTTCCGACTCATCGATGTAATCAACGCCAAGGCTTTCAATAATTTGGGCTTCCACGAAATGACCGATACGAACCTTGGCCATTACCGGAATAGAGACAGCTGCTTGAATCGCTTCAATCATGTCCGGATCTGACATGCGCGCTACGCCACCTTGGGCGCGAATATCTGCTGGCACGCGTTCTAGCGCCATAACAGCACATGCACCAGCATCTTCGGCGATTCTGGCTTGCTCAACGTTGACGACATCCATGATGACGCCACCCTTAAGCATTTCAGCCATTCCGCGCTTAACGCGTGCGGTGCCAGTTGTTTCAGACATTTATCAAAACTCCTTGTTCAATGCGATGTGCGTAGGGAAAGAGTCTACTTTGTCGTTACTGATGCCGCATCCGCGATTGCGAGAGTGAAAACAGGTTCCTTATCCGTCAAGGCGACCCAAATCTGCCCCTTTTCAAAGGTGATCTCTTCACCTTTCATGCTCATCCAGCGAGTTCCCTCTTCGGCAGTGGCTCTGCTCCAGGTCGCCTTAATCGATTTTCCGTTTCGCAGAATGTAGCCACTGCCCGAACCGACAGTTTCTGAAAGCGGCGTAATCCCACCATTTTTATCCCTATAGATTGAATCGGTAATTGAGACTAACTGTATGACGAAGGTGGATGCGCCTAGTCGTTGGCCAGATTCGGTGACATTCGGCTCTTTGCGAAAATCTAAGAGCCAACGATTTTCTTCCTTACTCCAATGAACATCATATGAGCTAGCAGGCCAGGAAACCTGGGCCGATGTGATTGCAACACCTTCATCCGTTGCCTCACCGAACTTCCATCCAATGCTCTTTGATTGCGCAAACTCCATGCCCTTACTTTTCGCAAACTCCATCAGCAAATCTGCACGCAGCACCATGGCATAAGGCTGGATGCGATTCGGATCTGTGGTGAAAATAGTTGGTGAGTTTCGCTGCGCTCCTAAATCATAAAGATTTGCGGCAGCAATGATTGGCAACATTTTGCTCTGCGCCCCGCTATAGGCGAAGCCAACACGACCATATTGAGCTAGAAGTTCAATATCTGAAATACGGGCTGAGCGAACTGGTCCGATGCGTGTGGGAATCTTGGAAGAGAAGACCGCGGCGAGCCGGGTAGAACCACCCTCAACCTGTTCGATGTAAACCAGATCTGCATCCTCTAATCCGATCTGCGGATGAGCCATGGATGTGTCATCTATCTTCACAACCAGAACTGGACCGTCTGCACCCACGCGTCCGCTAATTGAATTCTCGGCCGGAGCATCCACGCCAGGAATCTTTAGTCCGGTAGGAAAACTTGAAGGAAAAAAGGAGAGGGCAATTACCGTAACCGACAGGAGCGCTATCACTGCCGCGATCAGGCGCTTAAAAGACATCGCCTTCAAATTCATAAGTGACCGGCTCTGGCGCCGAACCTGCTAGTCGGAATAAGCGAATAAAGAGCTTCTTGCGCACCATCTGTGTTCTGGTCACAGCTTCAACGTGCATGGCAACCGCAACCTTTATTTTTGCTGTCAAATCTTTAAGTTCAAGTAGGAGCTCCTGCTCCAAAGGATTCTGGGTGTCAGCTGAATTTTCAATTAGAATCCCGAGCGCGCCCGTTAGGCCAGTCTCTGCTTGCGAACGATCTCGCACCGTCGCCTCACGTGCTTGGTGGGCGGCAAATGTCAGAAGAAGTGATGCTGCTGGATCAGAGATTTCAGAGCGAGCTATCTCAATCGCAACAGCTGCTCTGCGTTGCAATAATCCATCGAGATTAGCCCAACTTGTTTCAACGCGGTGATGCAACCGATTAAGGCGCGCTGCCAGAAATGATAGATACCAAGCGAAAATGGAGAGAATGAAGAAGGCTAATAGAAAGTTATTCATTGCTACGACCTAACAATCTGTTCCAAGCCCGATTATCGGAAGCCAGAGTTACTCCCTTTCCACCCACCATCGCCATTTCATACACATCATAAATTCTCTCAGCAACCACGTCCCAGTCAAAACTCTGCGCGTAGTCATAGCCCTTCTTTGCTATCGCACTTCGATGCACCGGATCTTGCAGTAGCGCAATTGCCTTCTCTGCTAAATCGGAAGCATTCTCGGACTCAAAGAGCGTTCCATACTCTCCGCCGCCTAATAGGGAATCGAAGGCTGGAATATCACTAGCTAGCACAGCGGCGCCTGCCGCGAGTGCTTCGGCCAAAATGATTCCAAAAGATTCTCCCCCAGTATTGGGCGCAACATAAATTCCCACAGATGCCATGAAGTTAGCTTTATCTGACTCTGAAATTGTTCCTAAGAAGGTGAACCTATTTCGAAGATGAGGTTCAAGCTTTTCCAGGAAGCTCTCTGGATCCCCCGGTCCTGCAATCAGAATGCGAATATCTGGGATTCTATTCAAGATCTGTGGCAACGCCTCAATCAGCACGGACAGACCTTTTCGATACTCTTCAAAGCGACCAATAAAACCGATGGTATTTCCCGACCATCTCGGATCTATCGTGGCATCTGCAAAGCGCCCGGCATAGATGCCATTGGGAACAACCATCGCATCTGTATCAAGATGTATTCGTAACGTTTCGCGAGCAGCCTCACTGACAGCTATCCGGGCATTGAGTTTTTCGATCACCGGCTCGACAAAGGGCGTGATTGCGAATGCAATCTTCTTTCGACCCGATGCTGCGTGAAAAGTTCCCACCATGGGTCCTTCTGCCGCCCAACAAGCAAGAAGTGAAATGGATGGAATGGCTGGTTCATGCAGATGTAAAACATCGAAGTTTCCATCGGCAATCCAACTCTTTACTCGACTAAATGCAACGGGGCCAAAGAGCAGTCGTGCCACCGCTCCGTTGTAAGCAATTGATATTGGGCGACCAGCACTAGTGACATAGGCGGGAAGATTCTCATCACTAGCTGATGGCGCCAGCACTGAAACAGTGTGGCCTTGGGCAATCAGGTATTCCGCCAAATCACCTATATGGCTCTTAACTCCACCAGGTGTATCCCATCCATAGGGGCAGACAATTCCAATACGTTTCTTAGTTAAAGGCATTAGCTATGCTCCTTGAAATCGCCATCGGTCCAGATTCTTTGCAGCATATGCCAATCCTGCGGGTAAGCAGCAATTCCTTTTTCAAAGAGGCTCGCCATCCGCTGGGTTGTTAGCGCAACGCGTTCGGACTCACTTCCATCTACTGCAACTTCTACCGATGTGAACTCGATATGTATTCCGGTTGGCGTGTAAGAAACATGGGCAACCGCCAGTGGTATTCCAGTCTTGATTGCCAGTAGCGCCGGACCTGCCGGCATACGTGCCGTAGAGCCAAAGAAGGTTACGTCAATACCGGAAGCCGAGAGATCTCTATCCGCAACAAGTGCTATTAACCGCTTCTCACGGGCACGTTGCATCAAGGTTGCAAAAGAACGTGAATCTATAGATAGAACTTCAAAACCCATAGCTTGGCGATAGCGCAGGAACCTTTGGAAGAGCGCTTCCGGCTTCAGCCTTTCGGCCACGGTGACAAGTGGAATTCCAAGCGAGCAGAAATAGGCACCGGCATGATCCCAATTTCCGGAATGCGGCAGCGCGATAACAACTCCCCTGCCCTCACGCATCGGATCAAGAAGTAACTCTCCCCGAGTGAGTGTGACCGACTCTTGTATCTGAGCTGTCGACCAATCTTGAATTCGAAAGGTGTCACACCAATAGCGAAGATATGAACTCATCGCCTGCCGTAGCAGCGCATCCATATCTGATGCACTCAAGCCCGGCTTGATGCGGCTTAGGTTGCTGCGAAGCCGCTTAACGCCCTTGCCATTTCTTTTCACCAGATAGTTCGCAAGTTTTTCAAATAAGCCGTAAGCCCACTTATGAGGAAGAACTCGAACTATTCGCCAGCCAGCAAAATATGCCAGCGCTGTGACTCTATCTATCACGAACCTGCTAGACCTTTACGGACCACCTGTAGACGCTGAAATACCGTTACCAATCCGAGAATTGCAAGTGACCAGATTCCGATGGCCAGAATGTATGGAACGCCTAACCCATGAAAACCAGCAGCGGCTAAAATAATAATCAGTCGCTCGGTGCGCTCTGTGATTCCCACACTGCAGGCAATATCAAAACTCTCTGCCTTTGCGCGAATGTAGGGAATGAGAACTCCGGCTACCAGCGCAACAATGGCCGGATATGCCAACACATCTTCATTTCGAATTAGTGGCAGTGCCAGGCTTATCACTATCGCGCTATCGGTCACGCGATCAATCGTTGAATCCAGGAATCCACCCCAGGATGTTGCACCTTTATCTGAAATTCGAGCCATGGCTCCATCAAATAGATCACTTAAAACAAAGAAAGTGACCACGAGAGTCCCAACGAAATATTGCTCGTTGCTATAGAAATATGAAGCAGAAATAATGAGACCTAGCGCACCTAAAATTGTTACCGAATTCGGAGTTAGGCCCACACGCAGGGCGGCTCTGGCCAACGGATTGATTAATCTGGTGACCGCAGGTTTCAGTGCGCTACTTATCATCAGGACCATCGTAGGCTTTCCCTCATGCCTTCACCTAGTTCCGAAGCGAGCAAGCGAATCCACGTATACGGACACGTCTCTGGGGCCCCGCAGGCAGTCGCCTCGGAGTTCGGCGGCAGCATCTCCTCTTCACCAGAACACGACTCTGACCTAGCAATATTCGTTATTAACCCTGCGGCCGGCATAGATGCGCAAACCATCGAACTCTGGGCCGCTCTAGATGAGATTCAGATTCCACGTCTTGTTCTTGTAAACGGTCTGGATGGGCAAGAGTTAGATTTTGAAGATGCCATCATGGTGGCAAATCGAGTCTTTGATCAGTTAGTAACGCCATACCTAGTTCTGCATCACGATGATGGATCACCGGCTGCGCTGATACGCCTGCATGACTTGAGCATCATTGATTACTCAACTACCCCAGCATCAGTACGTCCTTGTGATCCGGAACATGAAGAGCTGGTGAAAGAATTTCGAGAAGAGTTCTTAGAGCAGATGCAAGAGATGGATGATGGCGCATTCGCTGCTGGCATTCTCTTTCCGGCAATTCCTATCAATCTCACCAATGGAATCGGCGTGGATATCGTGCGCGACTACATCAAATCCCTACCAAGCAGCAGCTAGCTCATCTCGCGTAATAGTTAGTAGCTGCGGCATTACCTTCGTCTTTCCAATAATTGGCATGAAGTTTGCGTCCCCTGACCAACGCGGAACAATATGTTGATGGATATGTGCTGCCACACCGGCTCCTGATATCGCACCTTGATTCATTCCTAAGTTAAAAGCATCGGCCTTTGAGACTTTGCGCAAGGTTGTCATTGCATGCGAACTGATATCTGTAATTTCATGGCGCTCTTCTGTGGTGAGTTCAGTGAGATCTGCTACGTGGCGATTGGCACAGACCAGAAGGTGTCCTGGGTTATATGGATAAAGATTCATCACAACATAGGCACTTACACCGCGGTGAACAATCAGCCCCTCTTCATCACTCAGAGATGGAATTCTGCAAAATGGGCACTCAACGTCATTTCCATCTAGCGGGCGATTCTCACCACGTAGATACTCAAGTCGATGAGGTGCCCATAAGCGTTGCCAACCATCGGGCATACCGGCGCCATCAATATCACTCACTGCTATACCTGGCGACGTTCTGCAATCGTTGCCAAAATCTCTGCAATCGCATCTGCAATCGGAACGCCATTTTTCTGATCGCCATTGCGATATCTAAATGAAACGGCATTTGAATTCACATCTTCCTCGCCCGCGATCAGCATGTATGGAATCTTCTGCATCTGGGCATTGCGCACCTTCTTCTGCATCCGATCATCAGAGAGATCGATATCTGCGCGTATTCCGGCAGCCTTCATCTCTTTCACAACCTTCACCAAGTGATCGTTGAAGGCATCGGCAACCGGAATACCCATTACCTGCACGGGTGCCAGCCATGGTGGGAAAGCGCCGGAATAGTGTTCGGTTAGAACTCCAAAGAATCTTTCAATTGAACCAAAGAGTGCGCGGTGAATCATCACTGGGCGTTGCTTGCTGCCATCGGCTGCCGCAAATTCAAGGTCAAATCTCTGTGGCAATTGGAAATCAACTTGAATGGTCGACATCTGCCAGGTGCGACCGATCGCATCCTTTGCTTGGACTGAAATCTTTGGACCATAAAAAGCAGCTCCGCCTTCATCAAGGACTAGCTCCAGACCTTGCTTCAGCGCAGCTGCGCGCAGCGCCTCAGTTGCCTCATTCCAATCTGAATCTTCTCCCACTGATTTTTCTGGGTTGCGGGTGGAAAGTTCGAGATAGAAATCCGCTAGCCCATAATCACGAAGCAGGTTGAGCACGAAGGTCAGAAGTGAATCGAGTTCGCCCGCCATCTGCTCTTTGGTGCAATAGATATGAGCATCATCTTGGGTAAAGCCTCGGGCGCGAGTGATGCCATGCAATACGCCAGATTTTTCATAGCGATAGACCGTACCGAATTCAAAGAGTCGAAGTGGTAGTTCACGATAAGAACGCTGACGAGCTTGAAAAATCAGATTGTGGAAGGGGCAGTTCATCGGCTTCATGTAGTACTGCTGCCCAGCACGTTTAATAGTTCCATCAGCATGAAGCTCTTCATCCATAATCATCGGTGGATACATGCCTTCGGAGTACCAGTCGAGGTGACCAGATTTTTCAAAGAGCGCTGCTTTAGTCAGATGTGGTGAGTAGACAAACTCATACTCTTCTTCCTCATGGCGTTTACGAGAGTAATCCTCCATCGCCCGGCGAATGATTCCGCCCTTAGGGTGAAAAACTGCAAGGCCTGAACCAATCTCCTCCGGAAATGAGAAGAGATCTAGCTCTTGGCCCAGTCGTCGGTGATCACGCTTTTCTGCTTCCGCAAGTAGTTCTAAATAAGCATTGAGTTCATCTTGAGAAGGCCACGCTGTTCCATAAATGCGTTGCAACATCGGATTCTTCTCAGAACCCCGCCAGTAGGCAGCGGCGCTGCGCATTAACTTAAATGCTGGAATATGTTTTGTCGAAGGCAGGTGCGGACCCCGGCAGAGATCAGACCAGACCGGTTGACCGTCACGACCCAAGTTGTCATAAATCGTTAACTCAGTTCCGCCCACTTCCACACTTGTCTCATCGGTGCCGCCACCTTTGATGCCAATGAGTTCACACTTATATGGCTCATGTGCGAGCTCTTTCAAGGCATCTGATTCAGTTGTCACTCGGCGCTTAAATCTCTGGCCTTCTTTCACAATCTTGCGCATCGCCGTTTCGATCTTCTCCAGGTCATCCGGGTTAAACGGATTCTTCGGATCAAAGTCATAGTAGAAGCCATCAGTTATGGGTGGACCAATTCCCAATTTAGTATCAGCAAATACCTGCTGCACAGCTTGTGCCATCACGTGGGCGGTCGAGTGTCGAAGCACTGCGAGGCCTTCTGGGGAGGAGATTGACACTGATGTCACGACATCGCCATCGTGTAAGTCAGTCCAGAGATCTTTCAGCACACCATTGATGGTGCACACAACAATCTCTTTGTCTTCCGCAAATATCTGGGTAGGTCGCTGGTCACCTTCAATAGAGCGCACTTGGCCATCCACGGTGATGCTAATCAGTGACATGGGCGTTAGCCTACCGAAACTGGTTGTAAGTGAGCGCGAATGAGGGCCTCGAGTTCACGTGATGATTGACCTATCTCCAATTTCATATCGCCAATAAAGGCGATCGGTTGAGCAATACGCAGACTTGAAACCAGGAACCCTGATTGAATCTCGGGCACTTCCGAGATATGAATCGGGCGCACACTAACGCCACACTCTTCAATAGCCACTGCTCGCACAATGCCGGGCAATACTCCGGCCGTAATAGGCGGAGTGACCCACAATCCATCGATCAGAAATACCAAGTTCGAGACGGCTGTCTCGGTAATCTCATTCTTGGCATTGAAGAGGATGCAATCATCAAAGCCCTCATCACGCGCCGACTCGATAAGGGCGAAGCGGTCGTCATATGGAAACTTCTTATGGATTGAGCAAGTAACTGTCTCGCTATAGAAATTGAGGTTACTTGGTGCTGTCAGTTCTTCATAAGCATCATGACTCAGATGAAAGAGATCATCGGCAAAGCACAAGCGCAGCCGACCCACAGCAAATGGCTCTGAGTTCAGAGTTAGAGCGAGTTGCTCCCTAATACTCTCTTCATCAGGAAGAGTGATGCCCAGCTCTGACGCCGAATTAATAGCACGGCGCATATGCCGCGCCAGCGCAATTGGTTTTCCTTCTATCGTTTTGATGGTCTCAAAGATTCCGGTAGTACGCGGAAACCCATAGCTATCTACTTCTATCGTCACAGGGTCTCTCCCCCGGCAATGCTTAATAAGTGCTTGGCTTTCAAGCGAGTCTCATCCCATTCAGCTTGCGCATCACTTGCCCAGGTAATTCCGGCGCCAGTACCAAAGTGCAGCACATCATCATTGGTCTTCCAGAAAGTTCTAATTCCCACTGCCATCTCTGCCCTATCTCCTTGCACCCACCCAATGGCGCCACAATATGGCCCGCGCTTCACCTGCTCGTGGCTATCAATAATGCGCAGCGCAGCGCTCTTAGGCGCTCCACTAATTGAACCAGCAGGCGTTAATGCTTCAAAGATTTGCGACCAGCTCATCGCCCCAGAGAGAGTTCCGGTCACATCTGAGACTAAATGAATAAGGCCTGGATGTTTTTCAGTGCGAAAGAGTTCAGTAACTGCCACACTTCCTGATTCACAGATCTTGCCAAAGTCATTGCGCATCAAGTCCACAATCATCAAATTCTCTGCCTTATCTTTTGCACCAAATACCTTTTCATCAGCGCGAATCGTGCCCTTAATCGGTGAGGTTGTGATCTCTTGACCACGGCGAGAGACAAGTCGTTCTGGTGAAGCTGAGGCAATCTCTAGCTCCGGCAAGTGCAGGTATTGGGCATAAGGCGCTGGGTTCTTCGCTACCAATTGCGAGAAGAGCCCGGAAAGAGATTGGTTAGATTGCGTTAATTGATTGGTTAACTCATAACAGGCATTGACCTGATAGACGCCGCCAGCTGCAATCTCGTCTCTGATGGCATTGACGTAAGAGTTATAGCCATCACGATCACAGGATGAGTGCCATGGCGTAGCTATAGAGCTCCACTCTGACTCTGGAAATTGCGCATCTTCTACGGTTGCAAACCGGGCAAAGGTCATCTCTCCTTCAAATGTAATGACGATGGCCCAGAAGTTTCCATCGGCTAATACCGATGGATCGCTACTGATTTCTTCTAATTGGGTCGCAAGACGTCCACCCATCCAGAACTGATTTTCGAGGCCATACACCTGGCTAAGGCTACGCACTTAGCGCGTATAAACAGTGCGAAATAACTGACGCTTTGGCACTTACCCCCGCCCTGCGCTAGATTTGCCCCTGCACAAAAATGCGGACGTAGCGCAGCTGGTAGCGCGGAACCTTGCCAAGGTTCAGGTCGCGGGTTCGAACCCCGTCGTCCGCTCGGATTAACCGCCGCTTAGAATTAATTTTCAGGTGGCGGTTTCTCTATAGCGTCAACAGTTTGGTCGGATGGCCGAGAGGCGAGGCAAGGGACTGCAAATCCCTCTACACGGGTTCAAATCCCGTTCCGACCTCCAAAAACAGTAAAGAAGTAAAGAGAGCACTACAACGGAGTAGATATGTCAGATTACGATTCAATCCGACCTTGGGGTCGCTATGAAATCTTGCAGGACACTCCCACCTATAAGGTGAAATCAATCTGGGTAGAACCAGGCCATCGCCTCTCATTACAGCGCCATCAAAAACGACAAGAGCACTGGTTCATCGTCTCAGGTGTTGCAGACGTTGTCTTAGGTGAAGAGAGCTTTAAGAAATACCCTGGTGAGACTGTTGATGTGCAGGTCGGTCAGCTCCACCGCATTGGAAACTCAGGAACTGAAGTGATGACCTTCATTGAAGTTCAGACCGGCACCTACTTTGGTGAAGATGATATTGAGCGCATTCAGGATGATTACGCTCGATAAATCACTCGGCTATACTTCCCTAATAAATTAATACATACCGAAGTTGTAAGACCCGGACGATTGGCTCAGCGGTAGAGCACCACATTGACATTGTGGGGGTCACTGGTTCGATCCCAGTATCGTCCACGTTTAAATGCGTGTCACTCCTTCACTGCGCTTCGGTAGGTTCAGTTTTTGCCGACTTTTTGATACCCTTTCGGCATGACAATTAGACCAGCCTATTGGCTTGAATGTGGACATGCATGGAACGCCGATTTAACTAAGCCAAATGAAAATTGGATTGGTAAGACAGCTCTTTGCCCAGTGTGTGCGGTAGTGAGCCCGGTAAAGGAAAAGGTTGTTAACTCCCGTTAAAAACGGTTTTCCAAGTAACAGTTATTCATAGGCGCAAGCGAGAATTGAAATTGCGGGGCTCGCTGGTTTGATTCCGGTGTCGTCTAACTATCGCGCGTTGTGAACCTCAAGCCAGGTAGAACGTACCTTTTCCATATTTCCTTCTGCCTTAATTATCTGCAGGAATTCATTGAAACTTTCGCCGCCGTCTTGTAGATGCACGGTGTGGTGTAGTCGATCTTTGAGAAAATACTCGATATTAGATTGCACTGTTTGAACATAGAAAGCAGCGAGATCTCGCTCTTGTTCCTTTTTCCAATCCCCTGGCTTCATCAAGATTCCATGGGCGAAGGCGTTCATAATCGATGCTCGATAAGAACTGTTCTGCAGGCGATGATGGAAGCTATCTACCGTCGCATCAAAATCTCTGATGAGATTGATGTAGAGAACATCCTCAGGAAAACGTTGAGCTAACTCTCCAGTGAACCAGATGAGTCGATTATCAGCCTCAATATGGTGGGCTGGATAGTCAAATCTTTTATCGCCAAGAAGAGCGCTCAGAGACTCATGCGCCGCTGAATAATTAGTTAAATGAGATGAAGCTTCGATGAAAGTCTTCGAGCCAGATCTTCCTGGGCTTAATACGAAGATATTCTTAAAGCGCATGTTTAATCCTAAAACCAAGAGTATTGGAATAGATAAGGACACGCCTAGAGACTTTCATTCACTCTTCTTCGTTCCCAGAAGCCAGCACGCAAAGTAATATCTGATGGTGATTGCATTCCTGCCCGGACTTTTAACTGGCCTCTCCCTCATCATCGCAATCGGTGCCCAAAATGCATTTGTCATTCGCCAAGGGCTAGCTAAATCTCATGTTCTTCTGGTTGTCGTCATATGTGCAGCATCCGATGCCCTACTCATCTTCCTAGGCACCGGTGGACTCGGTGCTCTCATTGCATCGCAGCCAGACGCACTTGAAATAATCCGTTGGTTCGGTGTTATTTATCTGACCTTCTTTGGACTCAATACTCTGCGCAAAGTTTTTCGCACCGGTGCTTTAAGTATCGAAGGTGCACCATCAATTTCACGATCAGCAGCAATTGCATCGGTACTCGGCTTTACCTTCTTAAATCCTCACGTATATCTAGATACCGTGATTTTGCTCGGCAGCATCTCAAACCAATTCCAGAGCGATCGTTGGTACTTCGCACTTGGTGCCTCCATCGGCAGCATCCTCTGGTTCTCAGCACTTGGTTTTGGAGCACGGGCTGCCTCTAAATTTATGACTAAGCCAGTCTTTTGGAAGGTACTTGATTACACCATCGCCAATGTCATGTTTGCTGTGGCAATCTTCCTGATCTTCTATGACTTTAAGGCTTAGCGCGCGAGATATAGAGAATTCCTGCTGCCACAATTGCAATACCGATATAACTTTGCGTAACTAGACTCTCACCAATAACTACTGCAGCCAAGATGGTCGCTGTTGCCGGCTCGGCTAAGACCACGGTGGCCGCGGTACTGGAATCAATTTTCTTAAGTCCCGATGTGAAGAGAAAATAGCCGATAGCTGTGGGAACCAGTCCGAGCCAGAGAACTGATAACACGCCTTTGGTTGTGAGAATCCACTCTGGGTTTTGGGCAAAGAGAAATGGCACGGTAATTAGCGCTGCCACGCCAAATGAGGTGGCGGTTAACCAAATGTCTTGCGCTCCAGCAGCGAGTGATTTTCGACTAACAACATTAAAGACAGCAAAACCAAAACCAGCGATAGCTGCCAGCAGAATCCCTACCGGTTTAAACTCGGCTATTCCATTTGCTGTGCCAACCAGAATGATTCCAAGGATTGTGACCGATGTGCCCAGATACCAACTCTTTTCAGGCTTCTCCCCCATAACTAGGTAGGCGACTATCGCAGAGAATGTAGGAACACTTCCCAGAGCAGTTACGGTGGAGATGGCAATGCCGGTGATGTGGACTGCGCTAAAGAAGGTGAGCTGATAGCCAGCCACACCAATGCCACAGATGAGTAAGTCTCGGCGCGACATGCGAATACTTCCGCGCCATGAGCGCTGGATGTAGGCAAAGGCAAAGAGAAATAGGGAGCCACAGAGAAGTCTGGCAGCGCCGACCGCAAGCGGTGAGATATCTGGCACGCCGAGTTGTTGCGTGGTTCCGGTGGTTCCAAAGCAGAGCGCAGATCCTAGGACTGCCAGAATTCCCATTCGCCTTGTTGAGGTACTCATCAGATAAGAATACTCGTAAGATTCGGCCCATGACATTTACTGCCGTTAAGCCAAGTGACGCATCGCCATTCGGAAGTCCTATCCATGAGAATTCTGAAGCAGAAGTCCGGGCCTTAATTACTAAAGCACAGGAGCAGGCGCACACACTTGCCGCGCTATCGCCACTTAAGTCAGCAGCTTTGCTTCGTTCGATTGCCGAAGAGATTGAATCCCAAAGAACTCAATTGATTACAAGTGCTTGTGCTGAGACAGCACTTCCTGAGGGTCGCATTGGCGGCGAGATAACTCGCACCACAGTGCAATTCAAATTATTTGCAGATCTTGTTGAAACCGGACGTCACTTAAGAGTTGTGATTGATAAGGCCGATGCCAACTACTCCCCCGCACCACGCCCCGATATTCGCCGGCAGAACCAACCACTTGGAGTCGTTGCAATCTTTGCCGCGAGTAACTTCCCACTCGCCTTCTCTGTTGCGGGCGGAGATTCGGCCTCTGCTATCGCTTCCGGCAACGCTGTGGTTGCAAAAGCTCATCCTTCACATCCAAATACCTGCGCCATTATTGAAGGTGCGGTTAAGAGTGCACTAACTAAAGCTGGCTTATCGCCTGATCTCTTTGCAATCGTGCAGGGCACAAATCCGCAAATTACCCACTGGCTTGCTGGCGATCCACGCATTCAGGCAGTTGGCTTTACCGGCTCTGAGACAGTGGGAAGAATTCTGCTTGATATTTCGGCAAAGCGGGAAGTGCCGATTCCGGTCTATGCCGAGATGGGAAGTCTCAACCCGGTCTTTGTCACATCTGCTGCAATTACCGAACGCTCTGAAGAGTTAGCGAAAGGTTTAGTTGATTCTGCCCTCCTTGGCTCTGGTCAGTTTTGCACCAAGCCGGGGCTAATTTTCATTCCTGATAATCAAAGTCAATTTCTTTCACAGATGAGTGCGCACCTGGCAACGCTTAAGGTGGGACCACTTCTCTCATCTTCAATCGCAAGTCGCTATAGCGCTGCCATTGCAGCACTCGCGCAATCGCCTGCAGTCCAAGTCTTCTCCGCCCAGACTACTGAAAATGGTTTCGGAGTTACTCCCACCATCTTCGTGACCGACTGGGCCACCGCGCAATCAACACCGGGGTTACTTGAAGAACACTTCGGTCCCACCACAGTTGTAATCACTGCAAATGAAAATGACTATCTGAGGATCGCTAGCGAACTGCCAGGGCAGTTAACAGCCACCATCCATGGCAGTACATCTGATTCATATGCCGAACTACTTTCAATCTTGGCTCAGAAAGCCGGCCGGGTTATTTGGAACGCATTTCCCACTGGTGTTGCCGTAACTGAGGCGATGCAGCACGGTGGGCAATGGCCAGCATCCTCAACTCACACAACCTCGGTTGGTATTGATGCCATCTATCGATTTATGCGCCCTGTTTCATACCAATCATTTGCGCAAGTGGTTCTGCCAGCCGCGCTCCAGGATGCCAATCCCTGGAAAGTTGAACAGCGAATTAACTAAACAATAAATCCATTTGGAAATGGATCGTTCTCATCTAACATCCAAGTTGATTCACCCATGACCCAAGCACGACCTGTGATCATCGGAATGATGGCATCGAAATTTCCAACCTTGGTGCGCTCTTTCACGCGTCCTTCAAAGTGGGAACCAATCCAAGATTCATTGATTAGTACATCTCCATCGCTGAATTCACCACGGGCAACCATCTGCGCTAGCCGAGCCGAAGTTCCAGTGCCACAGGGTGAGCGATCAAACCAACCTGGGTGAATCGCCATTGCATTTCGCCAATGCAGCGGGCCTTGGTCACCAGGAGTTATGAAATCGATGTGATGACAGATTGCAATATCTGGGTTCTCCGGATGAACTGGTCTATTTTGTTCGTTGATTGCATCAGAGATTTGCAATCCCAAATCTAAGAACTTTTGGCCATTCTCGCGTTTGAATTCAATATTGACCCGCTCGATTGGAACAATGGCATAGAAGTTTCCACCATAGGCCATGTCATATTTGAGCTTACCGAGCCCTGGAACATCAACCTCTTGATCAAGTGCGTATGAAAAAGAAGGAACATTTGTCATAGTGACATTCTTGGCTCTGCCATCTTCGATGGCGACATCGACAACTACCAAGCCGGCTGGGGTATCTAGTCGAATTGTTGTAACCGGTTCCACAATCTTTACTAGCTTTTTTTCAACCAACGCCGTTGCCACACCGATAGTTCCGTGGCCACACATGGGAAGACAGCCGGAGACCTCAATATAGATAACGCCCCAATCTGCATCAGGTCGAGTTGGTTTTTGTAATATCGCACCGCTCATAGCGCTATGGCCCCGAGGTTCAAACATCAACCATTGTCGCCAGAAATCCATATGTTCCATGAAATGAAGACGCTTTTCGAACATGGTCGCCCCTGGTATTTCACCAATTCCAGAGGTCACAACGCGTGTTGGCATGCCTTCGGTATGTGTCTCAACCGTGGTGACGGTACGAAGGCTCTTCATTTAAATAACTCAGCGGCTCTTAAAGTATGCAAGTGCCACATCCATCTCGCGACGAATCTGCTCTTGCTCGTGCTTAGGTAGCGGCAATCGAGGAAGCCGGGTTGGTCCGCCATATCGACCGACATGATCCATTCCCAGCTTGATCGCCTGGATAAATTCCTTCTTGGAATCCCAGTGGAAGACATCGTGCAGAGCTGCATACATAGGAGCTGCTTCGGTGAAGTTGCCCGCTACCGCCAAGTTATATAACTCCATTGACTCCTTCGGCAATGCGTTCGGAAAACCAGCAATCCAGCCCGCGATTCCAGCGGTGGCAAGCTCTAGGAGCACATCATCGGCTCCAACAATGACTTCGATTCTTGGCGCGAGTCTTTTTATCTGCCAGATTCTTCGGACATCTCCGGAAAACTCCTTGATAGCAACTACCTCAGGAACTTCATCTGCGATTCTGGCGACCAGCTTTGGTGTGAGATCAACTTTTGTGTCAAACGGATTGTTATAGGCAATGATCGGCATGCCAACGACTGCGACAGCTTTGTAATGAGCGATGACTTCATCATCAGATGCACGATAGGCATTTGGTGGAAGCAGCATGACTGCACCCGCTCCTGCCTTCTGCGCGTGCTCTGCCCACTTTCGTGACTCACTCGCGCCATATGCAGCAACACCTGGAACGACGTTGAACCCTTTTGGCGCAGCCGCGATAGCAACTTCCAACATCTTTGCTCGCTCTTCCGGTGTGAGCACTTGGTACTCACCAAGAGAACCGTTGGGGATAACACCATGAGTTCCATTTTCGGCAAGCCAGGCAACGTGCTCTGCATATTTGTCATAGTCAACAGAGAGATCGGATTTAAATGGTGTTGCTGTTGCTGTGAGAACGCCGTTCCATGGTTTTGTCATGGGAGAAAGTTATCTCTTAACCTCATTTAATACCATCAGCTAGCGCACCAAGTGCAATAGGAGCGGCTATCGGTCTATTGCTATAGCCAATTCGCTCTTGCTCTGTGACATGGCATTGGGTTTGGCTAGCGATAATTTCACTCACATTACGAGAACAGATTCGTCCCTGACACATCCCCATGCCGGCGCGGGTAAATAACTTTGAAGTTCTCGCATCGTTGGCTGATAACTCGGTAACCGAGGCGCAGATTTCACCCAGTGAGACTTCCTCGCAGCGACAAATTTTGCTCTCTTGACTTAACCATCCCTGCCATCCGTTGCCGACCGGATAACTCACTTGAAGCGCCGTAGCAAATTTCCGAGAACGATATCGAGCAAAGCGCAATCGCAACGGGATGCCACGACCAATAGCTGACATAGCCGCGATGCGACCTTCAATCAGCGCTAAATCAGCTCCGCCAATACCGGTGGCTTCGCCGGCAATCCAAATATTTGCTATCGAACTTCGCTGTTCACCGTCAACATCGAAGATCACCGTTCCATCACGGTCTACCAGCTGCTGGCACCCGAGAATTCCACCTAGTGTGACATCGGGAGAAAATCCCCAACCCGCTGCAATTACATCACAGTCAATTTCTGATTCCTTCTTTTTGATTCGCAACTCTGAATCGATTTTTGCGATAGTTGCACTTTTGCCATCAAAGGCAATTACTGCGCGATTAAAGCTCACCTTTAACTTGTACTGAGCTATTTTTCGAAGGTAATAAATCAACTCAGCCGATTTCTGTGGATTAAGTAGTAGCGCCAGCGGGGACCGTAGCCAGCGAAGTGGTGAGTGGGCCTCAATGATTCCAGCAACATCTGCTCCCGCAGCTGCGAGCCCGACCGCTACCGGCAATAGAAAAGGACCTGTTCCTGTAATCAGAATCCTTTGACCGGCAATCACATTGTGACCTTTAAGAAGTGCTTGCGCGGCACCCGGAGTCATGACTCCAGGTCTCTCCCACCCGGTAAAAGGAATGGCGCGATCGTGGGCCCCGGTTGCCAAAATTACTTTCTGGGCTGTAATTGATGATTCAATCCCGGCCGCAAGATAGTTAAGCGTGACTCCTTTTTCAGTATGAACAGCGCTCCAGATCTGGGCACCACTCATGTAAATAATCTTCTCGTTTTCCTGCAGCGCACTGAAGTATTTAGCTGACCTTGAAGATTTATAACCCTCTACCTGCGACAGGTGTCTCCAATATTGCCCACCGGGACGAGGGGCAGAATCAATTACCACCACCTGCTCATTGCTCTCAGCCGCTGTCATGGCAGCTGCCAGACCAGCCGGGCCAGCGCCAATAATTGCAATCATTTGCTGCTCGCGATCTCATCGTCCTGAGCAATCTCCACCAGACATGCTCTTTGATTAGCAACACCATTAACTACAACTACACAATCAAAACAAACGCCAATGCCACAGAAAATCAATCTCGGATCTTTATGAAAGCGGGTGGCTCGTAACTCTCGCACGCCCGATGCCATCAGGGCTGCCGCAATGGACTGACCTGCCACACCTTCATAGGAATCTCCATTAAATGTGAAGGAAACTTCGGAACCTGTGCTTGCACTCATTGCAAGACCTCGGAAAATCTCTTCGGAGCGAAAGCAGCAGGATCCATAAATGATTGGCGACCAAGGATGGTGTCGGTAATTAGCGCCGCAGATCCTGGTGCAAGTCCAATTCCCGCTCCTTCATGTCCGGCCGAATGCCACAATCCCTTAACTCTGTAATCTTCACCGATTAAAGGAAGATGATCTGGTGCATAAGGTCTAAAGCCGCGATAGACGCGCAATAGTTGAACATCGCGCAAGATCGGAAATAGCGATGTTGCCTGAGCAGCTAGCTTGCGCACAATCTCGTAATTTATAGTGGAATCAAAGCCGACTCGCTCACGACTTGCTCCAATAAGAATGGTTCCGCTGCGAGTTCCCTCTACCACCGTACTGGTCTGTAAATCGGCATCACTGCTAGCAACATTTACTACATAGTCTGAATCGTAAACCTTATGGAATATGTATTGTGGGGCAGGTTCAGTTACCAAGATAAATCCCCGTCTAGGTGCGACCGGTAGATGTGAGCCGGCAAGCGAGGCTATTTCTCCCGCCCACGTGCCAGCAGCATTAATAACAATCGGCGCCGAATATTCCCCAGTGCTCGTCTTCACACTTTTGATCGAGTCATTGACGATACTAAAACCAAGAACTTTGGAGCGCATTACCAGCTCTCCACCCCGTGCGATAACACTCTGAATAATGCGAGCAGCAGCGAGCATGGGTTGGCATTGCGCGTCTTGCGGATAGAAAACTCCTGATGAGAGTTCTGGATGTAGATATGGCTCGAGTTCATGTAGCCGTTTGGAATCAAGTTTTTCAGTAACTACGCCATGCGCTGATTGTGATCGCGCAAGTGCCATCAACTGTGAGTCATCAGAACGAGCTACCACCACACCGCCCTTGGCTTCTAGCTCAAAGGAATCGCCAACATCTTCTTGCATCTCAAACCAGAGATCACGTGATCTCAGCGCCAGAGTTAGCTCAGGGCCAGGATCCTTATCTGAAACAAGAATATTTCCTTCACCGGCTCCAGTTGTTCCACTGGCTACCGTGCCCCGGTCGATGATCAATACCTTAAACCCAGCGTTGGTTAGAGAAAGCGCAGAACAGGCACCAACGATTCCGGCTCCGATAACAATTGCATCTGGGTTCTTCATTGTCTTATCCCACGACTTCTTTATGCACGGCATCGAGCTCGCCATCTGTTGCAGCCGCGATATCCCACGGCTTATGTAGCCCGTCGTTATCCCATCGCGGAATGACGTGCATATGTAGATGAAAGACAGTTTGCCAGCCGGCTTCACGATTCATTTGAAAGATGGTTGTTCCAGCTGAACCCAACTTAGCGTGCAGCAGGTCTGCCACCTCCTTGGCGGCGGCTGCCACCGATGCATAGCTCTGGGCGTCAGCCTGGTGAATATCTGTGAAGTGCTGTTTCGGAATCACCAGCGTGTGACCCTTAGCTGCTGGGAAGATATCCAGGAAGGCGTAGCAATTATCGTTTTCGAAGATTTTACGTGATGGCACTACACCTTCCACAATCTTGCAAAAGAGACAATAGATCGGAAG
>JBILAM010000008.1:0-31732 GCA_044354225.1 Candidatus Planktophila sp. | reverse complement strand
AGTGCTTCGGTAGAGACTGTCACTGTTGCAGCTGACAACCCCGATGCAGTTACTTTGGAAGCCCCTCAAGAATTGAGAGGAGACCTGAACATGCTCACCGTGTGGAAGATATCTCCGCTGGGTGAAGTGCTTGCAACATATACATATCAATACGATCTTCCTGGCCTGATCAACTCTATCTCTGTGAATAAAACCGGGTTATCTATAGTCGGAGTACTTTCAGAGCGAACATTTCTGCAGAACATGAGCGCTGCCGGTGCATTTTCGCAACAAGTAAGTATCGGAACATCCAAGACCACAATTAATGCTGTTGTTCGAAATAGTGACGGCGGCTCATCACTATTTGGTGCTAGCACTGAAACTTTAGGCGGAAAGAAGTTAGCCGGAATTCGCGACGGCGTGCTTGTTAAAGTCTCTAAAGCAGGAGCAATCTCTTCAGTAGTGCGAAGCTCTGCCATCAAAGGCAATCGCTCCTGGTTAAGTGCTGATTCGAGTTTGCTCTTAAGTGGTTATGTGAAGGTTGGAAAAACTACCGAGACTGCCATTACCAAGTTCACTTCGACATTTGTACCTACTTGGACAATCAGGTTTGCCTCAACTGGGCAATCACGGGCAATCACTGCCGCTGGCTCAAGTTATGCAGCACTTGTTTCGAAATCAACGATTGCAACAATCACAGGGTGGAAACCAAGTAAGCCGCAGTTACTTGTAATCGCATTTGATTCAAAAGGAGTAATGACTAGCGCATTTGGCTCAGCTGAACTAGGTGAACCTATTGCACTGGCATATTCAAAAGAGTTGGGCCTTGTGGGGCTTGCACAAAGTGCAGATCAGGCGCCAGCCTTATTTAGAATCGCTGCCCGTTAAATCTAGGGACGAAACATTGAGAGCTGGCCTTTATAGCCTGCTACTAAATATCGAACTCGATCTATGACGACCCAAGCCGAAGCAATTCCATCTTGGTTTTCTTCAGTAGCAACTAACTTGATGGATGGCGTGCTCCGTGAATGATCTAGAACACATAACCTCTGAGCGCAATTAAATGCGGTCGCATTGCCATCCGTATTAAGGAATTTACTTGGGGCGCCAAAGTTTTCCGGAGTAATTACATTTTGTTCAGGGGTGCTTGTAACCGTGCTCCATCGAATTCGATTAGGGCTTGGCATGGTCGCGGGGCTAGCAATCATCCAGCTGGCAGTGATACCTGAAAGAGTCTTTGCGATAGAAATATCGTAGCCAGCCATCGGAGTAAAGGAGCCGGAAGCATCGAGGTTGTAATAATTCCAAGGCACGGTGGAAAGTGTGTCGCGTGATGCAACCCGCACTTCACCTGATGTTGCTTCTTTACGCTGATTAATTGTCAGAACAGAGTCATAGATAACAAAGGTCTTCTTGCCATCAAAGACGGCCTTGAGATGAAATGCCACATCACCAGTACTGCGGCCATCAGTCTTACGATCTCCGTCGACTAACTCATAGCTCCACTTAGTTGCAATCTTTGGTTTTGATGCACCCAGGAGAATGCCTTGGCTCTCATCACGATAGAAGACTTGAACTCCAGCTGTCGTTGCAACGCAGGCACTTGAGACGCTGACATCACTTGCAGTGCGCACACGGATTGGGTCTTTGTAGTCATTTACGGCAGTGCCATTTCCATCGATAATCTCATAGCTAAACTTCTTGCCGTCATAACGTGCGTAGTGCAGATCTCGATCTACCTTTTCTGAGTAGAAGATATGCAGAGTTTGACTTGTTCCTGAGCCATTCACACATGTTGAAATTGGACTAGTGATGGGGTTCTTAGTTCGCGGAGTGCTACCACCTGCGCCATCAACGGTGAGCTTCTTCCAACTCTTGCCTTCCCAGGTAGCAATCTTTAGACGTCCACTATTGGAATCGGTATAGAGCAGAGTTGGTTTTCTATTGAAGGTAATGCTCGTTACATTCTTAGCATCTGATGCATCATCGATGACAAATCGCTTCCACGCCGCAGTCGGTGTAATCGGCGCAGTGATTACCGCATCGGATGTTCCATTGGAATTAGATGCCACAATGCTGAAGGTATAACTGGTGCCATTCTTAAGGCCAGTAAAGGTTATGGGAGATGACATTCCGCTTATCACTTGATCTGTCTTAAGATTTCTAACGGAGTAACTAGTGATCTGCGCAGAGCGCGCATTTGCTGGTGGGTCGAAGGTAACAATGACCGAGCCGTCAGAGATCAGCGCTGCAGCATTTCGCACCACTTGCGGAATTCCAACAGCCACACCCACCGGAGGCTTACGACGCATATCTTCCATCATGGCAAGTAATAGTGGGCCAGGTTCGCGGAAGATTTCACCCGCATCAAGATTTGGCGTCATGAAGCGATTGAGATCTGACTTTGAATAAGTCTCTTCATCTAAATGGCTTACCGAAGAACCTTCTTCATATCTTGCAGGTGTATACAGAACTGGCTTCACTCCACCATTGGCTGCTATTCCCAGGGCTCCAGACCACACAAGTGTTGATGTCAGAGCTTTGCCCAGCTCAAGCGAAGGTGAAGGAAGGTCTGCAAGTCTTCGGCCATCTGGTAATTGCGCATATGCATCATATGGTGTGGGTTGTTCAATTGTTCCGTACCCAAAGAAATTGTCATAGGAATTTGTTGATAGAAAACCTAGGCCATGTCCCATTTCATGTAAGAAGACAGATTGCAGGTCATATTCATTAACTCGCGGAGCGCCATCGTTTCGAGTATTCCAACCTGCAGTTGAATTAACTTGGATAACCATTTCCGGATTATTCGGATCTAAATCTTTACCAGCTAGCGCGTTGGCAAGTGCCGATGGATACCAAAGACTTGGATCCGGTGCGCCATCAAAGCCTGAGTAATAATCTCCTGGTCGCGCACTACCCAGAACACCGTTAGCTGCAACACGATTCCAGGTTGCCTCGATAGTAACTGGAACGCTAGATTTAAAATTAGCACCCCATACATCTACCGCTGCTTGGAAATCTTTCTTCGCCCAGTCCGGAAAATTCTGATAGGTAACGACAAACTTAGATTTCTGTTCTAAATATGCAACTTTCGGTGCACGAGTTTGCGCCTTGGCAAGTGAAGGACCGGCATAGATATATCCCCACGAAGTAGATGGTGCGACCTTGAAATTACTCAGGGCATATGACTGAACGGGAGAGAGGAGTGAGAGTGCAAGAGTGAAGATTGTGAGAGCGCTGCCAGCTCTTCGTTTCATGCCTCTCATAGCGCCCAACGCTATCAGGATGCGAGAATGCAGTCATGGTCACAGTCACGGTTTATTCACGCCAAGGCTGTCATCTCTGTGAAATTGCGGAGAAAACTCTTCAGGAGTTGGTAGAAGAGTTAACGTTTACTCTCGAAGTACTTTATATCGATGGCAATTCCGAGCTGGAAAAACTATATGGAACAGAAGTTCCGGTCATTCACATCAATGGCGAGCACCACGATTTCTACAGAGTAGATCCGGTGAGGTTTAGAACTTGCCTTGAAAAATATCGTCAGCATCAATAATTCGGTATGAGTAACCCTGCTCGGCTAAGAAGCGTTGCCGGTTTTGAGCAAAGTCTTGATCAATAGTGTCTCGGGAAACTACTGAATAAAATATTGCTCCACGACCATCTGCCTTTGGTCGCAGAATTCTTCCTAAACGTTGCGCTTCTTCTTGGCGAGAACCAAATGCTCCGGAAACCTGAATAGCAATTGTTGCCTCCGGTAGATCAACAGAGAAGTTTGCAACTTTAGAGACAACCAGGCAGGTAATTTCACCAGTACGAAATGCGGCAAATAAACGTTCGCGTTCTTTCTGTGGTGTGTCACCTTTAATCACTGGGACTCCAAGAGTTTCCGATAAATCATCGAGTTGATCAAGATATTGACCAATAACCAGAATCTGCTCGTTGGCATGGTGGGCCACAATCTCTTCCACAACATTTCGCTTGGTGCGAGTTGTTGCGCAGTATCTGTAACGCTCTTCTGGTTCAGCAGTTGCATAAGCAAGCCGCTCGGCTTCGGTGAGATTGACCCGCACCTCAATACATTCAGCTGGCGCGATATAACCCTGGGCCTCAATCTCTTTCCAAGGAACATCAAAGCGCTTTGGTCCAATGAGTGAGAAGACTTCGCCTTCCATGCCATCTTCACGGACAAGAGTTGCAGTTAGCCCCAACCGTCTGCGAGATTGAATATCTGCCGTAAAGCGAAAGATTGGCGCGGGGAGCAGGTGCACTTCGTCATAGATGATCAGCCCCCAGTCGTGAGTATCAAAGAGATCAAGATGGGCATAGACGCCATTTTTCTTCTTTGTCATCACTTGGTATGTGGCAATTGTTACCGGGCGAATCTCTTTCTTTGATCCAGAGTATTCACCAATCTCATCATCATTAAGAGTGGTGCGCTTGAGTAGCTCAGAACGCCATTGACGGGCAGCAATTGTGTTTGTGACAAGAATAAGAGTTGTCGCCTTCGCATGCGCCATTGCAGCAGCGCCCACAATTGTCTTTCCCGCTCCGCATGGGAGAACTACAACACCTGAACCACCATGCCAAAACCCTTCAGCGGCATGTTCTTGGTATTGGCGAATTTTCCAGCCATCTTGTTTCAGAGCAATCTCATGCGCTTGGCCATCGACGTAGCCTGCAAAATCTTCTGCTGGCCAGCCAAGACGAAGAAGTGATTGCTTGATCTGACCACGTTGGCTTGGGTGGACAGCAATTGTTTCATTATCAATTCTTATGCCAAGCAGTGGCGCAATTTTCTTCGCGCGGATTACTTCTTCCAGCACTCCAACGTCAGTGGTGGCAAGAATAAGTCCATGAACGGGGTCAGCTTCTAGTCGCAGGCGACCATAGCGAGACATCGTTTCGGCAACATCAACAAGTAGTGAGTGAGGAACTGCATAGCGCGAATACTTAATCAGAGTATCGATTACCAGCTCTGCATCATGTCCAGCTGCGCGTGCATTCCAGAGTCCAAGATTGGTTAAACGATAGGTATGAATATGTTCCGGGGAGCGCTCTAGCTCGGCAAATGGCGCAATTGCGCGTCTGCATTCAGTGGAAAGTATGTGATCAACATCTAGCAGAAGTGTTTTATCGCTCTGAACGATTAGTGGGCCATCGGTCATGTGAGCAGATCCTTAATAAAAGCATGGAGGAAATCGCTGCGAGGTTGCATCGAAGAAATACTGACCCATTCATGTGGTGCATGGGCACCGCCACCTACTGCTCCAAGTCCATCAAGTACCTGCGCACCTGCAGCAGCGGCAAAGTTTCCATCACTGGCACCGCCTACTTCGGCAGAACCTAAGGCAGGCATGCCAATTGCTGCGGCAACTTTCTCGGCTCGTTCATAGAGTGCTTGGGTTGAAGAAGGTTGAAGAGGTGGACGATTAAGTCCGCCAGTTACTTCAATGCGAGCGTTGGGATTTTCGGCAACGAGTGTGCGAATCTCACGATCAACTCTTTCCAGTTCCGATTGTGAAAATGAGCGCGCATCAATATCAAGCGTGGCTAAATCAGGAACGGTATTTGTCGTGTTTCCGGAGCTGAGCAGAGTTGGCACAACTGTGGTTCCGTGTTCAGCATTTTCCAGAGCCGAAAGCTTAAGAATAATGTGAGCAATCTCAGTAGTGGAGTTCACTCCCTTTTCCGGTTCCAGGCCAGCGTGAGATGCCAGACCGTGCACTGCAATCTGATACATCGCCGTTCCTTTACGACCTGTCTTCACTTTTCCGTCTAGTGATGCTTCCAAAACCAGCACTGCCTTAGCCTTTGATGAGACTTCTTTAATCAAAGCTTTAGAGCAATGACTTCCGGTCTCTTCATCGGTAGTTGCAATGAGTGCGACAGAGCCTTCAATACCTTTAAGTGCATAGAGTGCCTGAATAAATCCAGCTTTCATATCAAATGTGCCAGGCCCGCGGAGCACATCGCCCTTGATCTCCCAGATTGGTTGATAGGAACCAACCGGCCAGACGGTATCTAGATGAGCGAGAATTACAACATCAGGTGTCTCTGCGCCCCACCAAAAAACAGGGCGACCTTCAATCTCTTTTATCTGTGCCGGAACACCAAGTACGCGGGTAGCGATATCACTGGCAAGAGTGACAACCGAGCGGCAAGCAGCAAGATCATCGCTGGGTGATTCACAACGAACGAGCGCTTCTAGGGCTGCCAACATGGGCTCAAGTCTGCCGTATTGGGCCACCTTCTCGCTTGTCATAGCGCAGCCACCCCCGTGATTCGAGCGATTCTAAAGGTCTGCACTTCACCAGTAGCGTGATCTCGCGCAACAAGTGAGCCGGCAGAGAGTTTTAAGGGATCGATAATGCGGTGAGAAACGAGCCCATTGTTATCGGCATAGCCAATAGATAGCGATGTTGATGGTTGGTTCTGCAAGTAATCACTTAAGAGTTCCAGGGTTTCATTTGCAGTTGTGCGAGGAAGTGAACCTAACGCCTCCGTTGCAATGTTGCGCATCGTGCTCTGCTTACGACTTGATTTCTCTCCGGTGCGAAGCGCTCGCAGCGCACCCGCAATATGAATTTCATCGGGGCGATCAATTTCACCAATAATCCTCGGTGGTCTCGCCTTGCTTTGGGCGCGTTGAATACGAGGACCACTGAGTAGCAGACCGCGAGAATCTTCTGCTGCCGGAAGGTATCCGCAACTTCGCAATACATTCATCGCCTCGGCGGCATCATGGCCACAGATAATTACTTCAGGTGCGATCTTGCGCAGACCCAAGATTTCAAGTCGCTTATCTCCCATTATTTGGGTGATGAGCGCTGAATCCTCACAACGAATAAATGAAGCGGTATTTCCCACCCGCAATTTTCCATGCTTTTTTGCAACATCGGCGATTATGTATTCAAGTGGCTGTGGCATTGGAGTCTTAGAAGTCTTGGTCAGAAATTTAGTAATCTCTTCACCAGTGCGTCCGTGATCGAGTCCTCTGCGAATCGAGCTTTCCGAGAATCGATAGACAGTGGCGCCGCCTCTTGATTCCACATCTGCAATCAGCGCTAACTCTTGCGCCACTTCATGTTCTAGCGGCCCTGGAGCAATGGCGGTGTTATCACTTTGGATAAGTATGTGATCAACAGGTTGTGGCAGGTCGGCGTTGATTGATTCATTGTCACCGCCGGCTAAGAAATCAGCGCCATAAGCAGAGATCACTCCTTGGCCCGTTATTCCAAGCCATTCTGCTTCACGCAGCGTCCATGTCACATAATCAAGTTGTAATCCACCGGAACGCTTACTCGGTGCCAGCCACTGCGCAGATTGATGAAGTGAATCTAAATCCGGGGCAATGGAAGAATTTTCATTGAGTAATTGCAGAACTAATCGTCTGGTTGCTGCAGCCATGGAACGATCTAACTCTGGGCCCAGAGGTGCAACGTTCTTCTGTCCTTCTTTGCCAACAAGGCCTGACATTCGGGATGAGATATACCAAGCAGCTGCCAGTGATTGCCAACGAGCAGAAACACTCTGCGTGAGCCAAATATCAAATTGGTGGGTAGGGAGAATTTTGTCATCTGGGTCAATCGTGAGCAGCCCTGCTAGATATGAAACTTCTGCCACAAATGCAGCACAGGTTTCATCGACACCTAAATGGGCTGAAAGATCCTTTAGCTCGCGCACACCTAAACCACCAGAACGAAGAGCTGTTGCCGGCGCTTGCGCCCAATAATTTAATACTTCTTCAGTCCAGCGAAGAAAGGTGGTGATATTTGCAATCGCAGCTAGTTGCACGCTGCGAGCATCGCGTGCCGAACCAGTGACCGGTGGTTGTGTGTTTTCAAGTTGGCGATGAACTTTATTTCCACGCAAATACATAGCTACTTCGCGCGGCATCACAACTGTTTGTTGATTAAATGCAATGAGGAGTTTTTCATCTAGTAACCACTGAACGCCAGCAGAAGGCTTTTTGACATCAGTAACGGCGCCGCGCGGTGGTCCCCAGACCATGGCATCTAGAACTTTTTTAGCGGCAGCAGGTGCTTCCTCTAATTTCTTTAACTTCAAAGTACCAAGGGATGCTGGACCAAGGCCGGCAATTTCATTTCCGAGCACTTCTCGCAAGGTCGATGGCACGCGAAGGCCATCTTTATCCTGATAGATCAGAGCCCGTTCAATCAGGCCAGGCAGCACAAAGAGCGCTGACTTATCTGTGACCGCAGCTATCTCTTTTTCAGTAAATGGTTCATTCATCACCGCACACGCTTCAAGTACTTGCAGCTGCCATTTATTAAGTCCATCAACTGCGCGAGCAAGGCTGGGCGCAGAAGATGCACGCACTGCCAGGCTGGCAACATCTGGTGGAACCGGAGTAATTAAATCGGGACGATATGAGAATATGGAGATCAGCGCGGCATCATCGAGTGCACGCAGGTAATCGGCATAAGAACGAATTTCCATAACCTGCCAACGATAGCCGTAAGTGAGCTTTATGTGCCAATCGGGTTAGCGTTTGCGAGGAGAGAACAGGGTTGCAAAGGCAGCAATTCTGCTGACTGCTGGCCCAAGTAAACGGTTGATGAACCGAGCTCTACGAAAATCGTGAATTGGCCATCCTTCGGCAAGTGCACGAATACGGAGAATCGCATCAGGATTAATTGCACATGGGTGGCCCACCGCCTGCAACAAAGGAATGTCATTGTGGCTATCAGAATATGAATAACAATTCTGGAGAATAAATCCATGCTCTTCGGAAAGCTTCTGTATTGCCTTCGCCTTTTCTATCCCGTGCAGAAGTTTTCCTTCTAGTTCACCGGTATAGACACCATTTTTGATACTTGCCTTGCTGCCAAGTGCTCCGGTTAATCCCAGTCGCTGAGCAATGATGTCTGCCATATCTTGCGGCGCCGCAGTTACCAACCAGACTTCTTCGCCACGATCGAGGTGAGACTTCGCAATTTCAAATGTTCCTTGCCATAATTTTGGCGAAACGAATTCGTCGTAGATCTCTTCACCTACTTTTTTAATCTCTTCAACTTTATGGCCACCGATGAAGTCAGTTGCAGCATTTTGAAACTTTTCAATCACTTCCTTCTTTTCGGTACCCGTCATGCGAAAACGTAGGTTGGCGACCACGAATCGAGAGATATCGGCCTTGGTGAAGAAGCCGCGCTGGTACATGCCTCTTCCGAGAAAGTAGAGAGTCGACCCTCGCACGAGGGTGTTATCTACATCGAAAAAGGCAGCTCGATTTGAGGTGAGTGCCATGTCACTACCCTAGCGATACCCGGTAGAAATAGACGCTTTATGATTAAGGGCATGAGTTCGATTGTTCACGTAATCCGTCATGGTGAAGTCGAGAATCCTGAAAAAATTCTCTACGGCCGCCAACCTGGGTGGCGACTGTCGCAACGCGGAGAAGAGATGGCACAGGTAGTTGCCGATTGGTCTAAGTCGATTGATCTCGGCGCGCTACATGCCTCTCCGTTACAACGTGCACAAGAGACAGCAGCTCCAATTGCTCGGGCACACTCACTGAATATCACCACAGATGAAAAGCTAATCGAGGCAGCCAACATATTTGAAGGCAAGAAATTCGAACTCGGCAGTGGAGTTCTTAGGCACCCATCATCATGGAAACATCTGATTAATCCTTGGAAGCCATCGTGGGGTGAACCCTATGAAGAGCAAATTTCCCGGATGTTAGCTGCTGTTTTCCAAGCACGAGATGCCGCACAAGGTAAAGATGCAATTGTTGTCTCGCATCAGTTGCCTATTTGGATTCTAAGAAGTGCTATTGAAGGTCGTCGATTGATTCACGATCCGAGAAAACGCGAGTGCACATTGGCATCAGTTACCAGTATTCACTTTGATAATCAGGCAATGATTTCTGGAACGTCCTACTCTGAACCAGCAAAGCACCTGTTGCCGCAAAAGTAATATGAAAAAATTTATCCCGGTAGTGATGGCGCTGTTGATGCTGGTGGGTTGCAGCAATGGTGGGGCATCGAAGGCGGAAGAGAGTTACATCTCTGGCGATGGGGCAGTTACATTTATCAAGTCCAGTGATCGCATTCCCGCTCCCGCAATTTCAGGAATGACGCTACTTGGAACCAACTACACATACTCAGTAGGCAACGTTGCCGTCGTTAATGTGTGGGCCTCTTGGTGCTCACCGTGTAGAGCTGAAGAGCCAGCACTTTCAGCACTTGCGAATATGTATCCAGAGGTTGCCTTTATCGGAATACTAACGCGTGATAATCCAGTTAATGCCGAAGCCTTTGTGCGAAAGCGTGACGTTCCATATCCAACTTTGATTGATGACGCAGTGCTTCTTGGATTCCGAGACTCGCTACCCGCCAATGCAATCCCTTCGACGGTTCTCATTGATAAGCGGGGAAATGTAGCGGCCCGCGTCTCAGGTGCTGTCACGGTCTCATCGTTGAAGGATTTGATTGAGAAGGTATTGGCAGAATGACCGATTTCATTGTTGACCAGATCATGAGTGGTTTTTTGTTGACAGCCTTGCCATTAGCAATAGTGGCAGGTGTAGTTTCATTCTTATCTCCATGCGTTCTACCGCTTGTTCCTGGCTACCTTGCCTTCGCTGCTGGATTCTCGAAATCTCGTGGAAAAGTCTTTCTCGGCTCACTCCTATTTGTTGCCGGGTTTAGCGCACTCTTTGTTTCATATGGTCTTCTCTTTGGCGCACTTGGTTCTCGTGTTGCAACAAATGAAGAGATCATTACCCGAGTACTTGGTGTGTTTACGATTCTTATGGGGCTCATCTTTCTTGGTCTATTTCCTATGATGCCAACGCTAAAGCCAAAGATTTCAACTACTGGTGGTCTCATTGGCGCACCACTGCTTGGATTCCTCTTCGGTGTTGGTTGGACACCATGCATCGGGCCAGCTTTAGCAACAGTGCAGACTTTGGCTTTTCAAGAGTCAAGTGCGATGCGTGGTGCGATTCTTTCCCTGGGATATTGCATTGGCCTGGGAATTCCATTTATTGCCACAGGTCTCTATTTAGATAAATCAGAGTCGCTGCGAAAATTTATGGTGCGAAGAGGTGACTTGATTACAAGATTGGGTGGCTCTCTTCTCATTGTGATCGGCCTGCTGCAACTGCTGGGATTCTGGTCAGATCTTATGATTTCGCTACGTTCACTTATCTCAGATTTTAGTCCGGTGATCTAATGACAGAACAGCGAGAATTACCAGAGTTAGGCTTTGTAGCGCTATCTAGATATGCATGGCGACAGCTGACGAGCATGCGCACCGCGCTAATTCTGCTCATGCTGATGGGAGTAGCTGCAATACCTGGCTCATTAATTCCACAAAGACCAGTAAACCCAATGGCAGTCCGTGATTTCTTTAGTAGCAATCCCGAGCTTGCGCGTTGGTATGACCGAGCATCACTTTTTGATGTCTATGCCTCACCGTGGTTTAGCGCAATTTACATACTTCTCTTTATCTCACTCATTGGCTGCGTACTTCCACGTACCGTTGAGCATTACCAAGCGATGCTGGCTAAGCCACCTGCCACACCTAAGAACTTAACTCGACTTTCACATTATCAGGACTTTGATTCTTCGCCGCAAGCACTTGAGCGAGCAGGCACTTGGTTTAGAAAAAACCGATTTAGAGTGCGAGTTGAAGGTAACTCGATCTCGGCTGAAAAAGGTTATTTGCGAGAAACTGGAAATCTACTTTTTCACCTATCTCTTATCTTAGTTCTAGTAGGAGTAAGCCTTGGCTCCCTCTTCGGTATGAATGGTTATGCCATTGTGAATGTGGGAGAGCGCTTTATCAATGTGCCTACAACCTATGACTCTCTCTCATTTGGAAAACTTAAAAGTGACAACTCTTTGCAACCTTTTCAAATAAATATTGATAAATTTGATGCCAAATACGATCCAAGGACAAGTGCCCCGCTTGATTACACAGCATGGGTGACAGTTGAATATGAGGGCAAGACCAGCAAGCAAGTTGTAAAAGTTAATAAGCCACTTACCTTTGGCAGCACGCGCGTCTACCTGCAAGCTAATGGATATAGCCCTGTTGTTACCGTGCGTGATAAAAGTAAGAATGTCGTGCTTCAAGGCCCTGTTCCACTCCTTCCTCAAGATGCAAATTTGCGATCTATTGGTGCCATTAAAGTTCCGGACGCCGATCCATCTATTGGCTTCGTAGTTTCCTTTGTTCCCACAAATGCCCGAACAACTTCGCAGGGCGCAATATCTATCTACCCAGAGTTACTCGATCCGAAACTTCTCTTCGCTATCTGGCAGGGAGATCTTGGATTGGACTCAGGTGTTCCGACATCGGTCTACAAGATTGATACCGAAAAATTGACTCAGATCGGACTGGGCTCAGTAAAGCCGGGTGATACATATAACTACTCCAGTGGCTCCATCACACTAGAAACAGTTATTCCATGGGTCAATCTGCAGGTAGTGCAAGATCCTGGAAAGAGTTATGCGCTCATCGGCGGTATTCTTGCCATCGCAGGACTGCTTACTTCACTCTATGGACGGCGCCGCAGAATTTGGATTCGCCTGACTGATAGCAGAGTTGAAGTCGCAGGACTAGCAAAAAATAGTGCGCCTGGGCTTGAAGTAGAAGTAAATAAATTTGTTTCATTTGTAAAGGGAGAGCAGTAATGCAGACAACGTGGGCCTACATCTCTAACTACTGCGTGTACTCAGCTATGGCTGTCTTTGCCCTCTCATTTATCGCTCACGCTTTTGAAACCGCGTTCGCTGTGCGCACACCAGAGAGCTCAGATTCGACAGCGGGAAATCTGCTCGTAAAGACTTTGGATTACAAGCGCACTGAAAAAACAGCACGCATTGCAACCGCGCTAATGATTTTGGCATTCTTACTACTGTTCGCAGGAGTGGTTGCGCGTGGAATTTCGGCAGAGCATGTCCCTTGGGGAAACATGTATGAGTTCTCAAGCACCGGAGCACTTGCATTTACTGGCGCTTATTTGGCTGCCCTTCGTAAGTATGACCTTCGTTGGCTCGGACTCTTCATATCAATTGCAGCTCTGCTGACTCTTGGCACCGCAATCACATTGCTCTATCGCGATAGCGCGCCTCTTGTGCCCGCCCTACAGTCAACCTGGCTTGTTATCCATGTAATTGCCGCGATTATTTCCGGCGGAGTCTTCTTACTTGCAAACGTGGTCGCTGGTGCTTATCTCTATCTTGAAAGAGTAGAAGAGAGAGGCGCGCGTCCTGCTTGGTTGCAACGAGTGCCAAGCCTTGAATTACTTGATCAACTTTCCTATCGCCTGGTTGCATTTGTATTTCCACTCTGGACATTTTCCGTCATTGCCGGCGCAATCTGGGCTGAGAGTGCATGGGGTCGTTACTGGGGTTGGGATCCAAAGGAGACATGGGCATTTATTACCTGGGTGGCATATGCGGCTTACTTACATGCACGGGTAACTGTTGGCTGGCGCGGACGCCGAGCTGCATGGCTCTGTATTTTTGCTGGATCTACATTCTTATTTAATTACGTATATGTAAATGTATGGGGAACCGGAAAACACACTTACTCTGGGCTATAGCAGCTTCTATATATTGCGCAAGAAATCTGGATCATCATCAGGAGGCAAGATTCGCTTCTGTGGCTTTCGCTTAGGCAGATTCTTCAATGGATTTCTACCGATAACCAAATATGCAATCGGACCAAAAATTCCAGTCAAGAGAATTATGATTAACCAGGCCCATTTAGGTAACTTTTGAATTTGAGTTTCATCGCGTCGGGCACAATCAATAAAGGTATAGAGAGTCAGTGCCACCGATAAAATCAGTAGTAAACCTGTCAACTTAATCATGCTCCAATTGTAATCTCTTATAGCGCTAGCGCGATAGCAAATGTTATCGCAAAGAAAAGTTGCAACTTGCCCGTTTTTCCAAGCAGTGGAATAAGTTGGCTCCCGGCAGCGCCCTGCAGCACCTCTTTAGATATCAACAAGGCCATGGGAAGGGTGGCGAGAGTTAAAAGAACCCAGATATGTCCGGTCAGGGCGGCGAAGATATAGGCAGATGCCAGCAAGAGCACAAAAAATACTCTTGAACCACGATCGCCTAAGCGCACCGCAAGAGTTCGCTTTCCAACTATTTCATCTTGTTGCCGGTCGCGAATATTATTTATTGCAAGCAGGGCGCACGAGAGTGATCCCATTGGAACAGAGGCAGCAAATGCAACCCAGTTAACTTCCAGGGTCTGCACGTAATAACTTCCCATCGTTGCAACAACTCCGAAGAAGATAAAGACCGACATCTCGCCCAGACCTTTATATCCATATGGATTTTTTCCACCGGTGTAACCCCAGGCAGCAGCAATAGCTGCAACCCCAATAAGAATGACCCACCAAGAAGAAAGTGCAGCCAAAGCAATACCGGCGATAGAGGCAGCTGCAAATGAGAGTATCGCTGCCCGCTTAACCGATTCAGCGGGCGCCAAACCTGATGCAGTTAAACGAACTGGTCCAATGCGATTGTCATCTGTTCCGCGAATGCCATCTGAATAATCATTTGAGTAGTTCACTGCAATTTGTAGGCAGAGGCTGACGCAGAGTGCCAGAAGCGCCGGCACTGCTTTGAAATCTTCGCCTGCTAAGACGGAGGCAACGAGAACAGGGGCGATTGCAGCCGGAAGTGTGCGAGGACGAGCACCTTGAATCCAAATATTAATGAGAACCCTCCTGGTGCAACTCGGCTAACTTCTTGCGATCAACCTTACCGATACCAATCAAGGGCAACTCTGCCAGGCCTAGGAATCCTCGTGGTTTTGCAACAGCTCCAAATTGCTCAACTAGAAATTCTGTAATTTCTTTCTCATTGGCTGCCACATCACCGGCAATAGCAAGATGTAGCGCATCGCCCCATTCTGGATTCTTCACACCAAAAGCGGCAAAGGTAAGAGCTGGATATCTATTTTGTATAAAGCGCTCAACGGCGCTGATGGAGATGTTTACACCACCACAGATAAGAACGTCATCGACTCTACCTTCAACAATGACTCTGCCATCTTCAATTCTTCCGAAATCAGAGGTGAAGAACCACCCATCATGCATCGCTTTCTTCCACTCTGACTCAGCGTTGATGTAGCTGCTAGCCAGCACCGCTCCCTTTATTGCAATTCGGTTATCCTCCACGATCTTTACTTCAACTCCATCTAACGCCTGGGCGTTATAGACGCAGCCGCCAGAAGTTTCAGTCATTCCATAGGTAGTAACTATGTTGATTCCGGCATCTCTTGCTTGTTGGGCTAGCTCATCAGATAAAGCAGCGCCACCAACGAGCACCGCTTTGGCAGCTACTAGATGCTTAAGTAGGTTCGAATCTGCCTTCAGTGCCCGAAATAAGTGGGTGGGAACAATCGCTGTGAAATCAACAATTGGATATGGCCCTTGATGCTTACGTAGATCAACAGGTTCAGTTCCGAGTTCGAGGGAGCGGATAAGAACATTGATTCCGGCAATATGTGTTGCTGGAAGTAGCAGTGACCATGAATCACCAGCGGTTGCACCTAAAAATTTATTCGATGCTTTAGCAGAAGCAAAGAGCGCGGCTGAAGAAAGCCCGACCTCTTTTGCTACCCCGGAACTTCCGGTCGTAGCAACTACAAGGCTGATGTCACCGTCGACAAGGCTGGTGGATGTCTGGCCAAGAGATAGCGCTGGGCCTTTTGATGCCAGAGCTGTTGCCAGGCGCGCCATTAATTCGCGCACACTCCACTCGGGATTGGCTGCGAGAAGTTCTCGTTGTGCGTTCTGCTCCATTGCCCGCGTAGGCTATCGCTCGTAGACCAGATGGAGGAATCGTGAGCAAGCCTATTAAGCGTGATTTTGGTGACCGGACTATCCCGGCATGGGTAACCGGCCCTGGTGGCGAGGCATTTACCGATATCAAATATCAGGTTGGCGATGGCATCGCAAAAATCACGATCAACCGCCCAGAAGTGCGAAATGCATTTCGCCCACAAACAATTATTGAATTGAAATCCGCATTTGATTTAGCGCGCGATCACTCTGAAGTTGGCGTCATCATTCTGACAGGTCAAGGCGATGAAGCTTTCTGTTCTGGTGGAGATATCAGCGTTCGCGGAGATGACGGATATCTCGGAGATGATTCACTTTCACAACAAGGTGTGGGTCGACTCAATGTTTTAGATTTGCAAGTACAAATTCGTAGAACTCCAAAACCAGTCATTGCCATGATTGCAGGTTGGGCAATTGGTGGCGGTCACGTACTACATGTTGTCTGCGATCTCTCAATCGCAGCCGATAATGCAAAGTTTGGTCAGACCGGACCTATGGTTGGTTCATTCGATGGTGGTTATGGTTCTGGTTTATTGGCGGCAAGTGTGGGACAGAAGAAAGCTCGCGAAATTTGGTTCCTTACCCGTCAATACGATGCCCAAGAAGCGCTATCAATGGGGCTGGTTAATACTGTTGTGCCACTCAAAGAATTGGAAGCGGAGACTGTTTCATGGTGTCGTGAGATGCTGCAAAATTCACCGATGGCACTTCGCCTGATTAAGGCATCGATGAATGCAGCCGATGATGGACTTGCAGGATTGCAACAGCTTGCAGGAGATGCCACTCTCCTCTTTTATTTATCGCAAGAAGGGCAAGAAGGACGCGATGCCTATAAGGAGAAGCGCAAACCTGACTTCGGAAAGTTTCCTAAGCGTCCTTAATTTATGGATCAATCTCTGCTCGAAACGATGCGCGTTGTTGCGCTGCCAACGAAGACTAACTTTCGTGGCATAAGCGTTCGAGAAGTAGCACTCTTTAAAGGCGAATATGGCTGGGGAGAGTTCTCACCATTTCTTGAATACAGTGCGGCCGAATGCGCGCCATGGCTTAAATGTGCAATAGAGGCGGCAACTAAGCCCCGCCCCAAACTCTTTCGCCAATCGATTAAAGTAAATGGCACGCTTCCAGCGCTCAACGATTCGGATGAAATTGAAGGCATCGTAGATTCTTTTCCTGGAGTTACTACCTTTAAAGTAAAAGTTGGCGATAACTTAAGTGAAGATATTGCCCGCCTTGCTCAAGTCAGAGCGTTGCGCCCAGAAGTGAAGTTACGTATTGATGTCAACGGTAATTGGTCGGTAGCAGATGCCGTTATCAACCTAAGTGCAATCTATGAAAACATTGGGCCATTGGAATATGTAGAGCAACCATGTGCCACCATCGAAGAGTTACATGAATTAAAAGAAAAGCTACAGATCAATATTCCTATTGCCGGTGATGAAGTTCTTCGCAAAGCCCGCGATCCATTTGCTATCAATCTTAAAGGCGCAGTTGATATTCTGATGCTTAAAGTGCAACCACTCGGTGGCATCGAGCGAGCTCATAAGTTGGCAGAGCATCACAAACTGCCTGTCGTTGTATCTAGTGCGCTAGAGAGCGCAGTTGGTATCAATTACGGATTGATCTTGGCAGCATCATTTCCAGAGCTGGACTTTGACTGCGGATTAGGTACAGGCTCATTGCTAGCTACAAATGTTGCTGAGTTGCCAATCATTAATGGCCAGATTCACATTGGAGAATTCGAGCCAGAATTCAGCGGTCATGAAGTGGCGCCAGAACGCTTTGAATGGTGGAAGAATCGCGTCATGAAGACGGCCGAGCTCTTGTGATGAATTCTTCAACTCAACTAGCTCGCGTGATTGTTCGCCAAATTCTTGAAGCCGGCGTGAAAGATGTCGTTATTTCACCGGGCTCACGTAACGCTCCACTTTCAATCGCCTTTTATCAGGCGAGTAAGAAGGGGCTGATAAAGCTTCATGTGCGCATTGATGAGCGCACGGCAGCCTTCTTCGCACTCGGCATAGCAAAGGCTTCCGGGTTACCCGTGCCCATCCTGTGCACAAGTGGAACAGCGGTAGCTAATTACCACCCTGCAGTTCTAGAGGCATCACACACAAATACTCCGCTCTTAGTACTAACCGCTGATAGGCCAGCATCTCTTCGTAGAACTGGAGCCAATCAAACAACGGAGCAAGCACGCATCTTTGGTAAGGCTGTTCGTTACTTTGCCGATGTTTCAGGCTCTGCATATCCGATGGAACTTCCCTTTAACTCACTTCAGTCAGGGCCAGTACACCTGAACATCCAATTTGAAGAGCCACTTATTGGCGACAGTGATGACTCATGGCTTGATGCGTTGAAGATCTCTCCTCCTACCGTCTTTGATCGCAAGTCACCTGGAACTTTTCATACCAAGTCCACCCGAGGAGTTCTAGTCATCGGACATGACCGCGGTGGATTAAGTGCTGAGTCAGTGATTAAGTTTTCAGAAGAACTCGGTTGGCCAGTTATTTCTGAAGACCCACTCACCTTCGAAAGTGCTATCTCACATGCCAGCGTTTTTTTAACATCAAATACCATTTCCGAAGATCTCACACCAGACACCGTTGTTGTCATTGGTCGCACAACTCTTTCTCGTTCAATTAATGCATTCATCTCACGTGCCAGAAAAACTATTGTCATTGATCCACGCCTAGCAACCGTTGATTCTGATCGAAGCGCCTCACAGAAATTTACCCAGCTGCCGGCCCTGGAAGTACGAACACCTGATGCTGAGTATGCCGAGAAGTGGAAGAAGTACTCACTTCGTGCGATGAAGATGGTCTCTGACATTTCAACATGGTCTGAACAACTAGTTGCACGTGAAATTGCGACAAAGATTCCTATAGGAACCGCTCTGTTTATCTCATCCTCTCGCCCCATCCGCGACATAGAGGGATTTGCTCGTGCACGTAGCGGGGTTGAAACCTTTGCCAACCGCGGCCTTGCTGGAATTGATGGAAATATCTCCACCGCACTCGGAATCGCAAGCCAGCGCACAGCAACAATTGCAGTCCTCGGCGACCTGGGATTCCTGCACGATCTCACCGGTTTGATTCAACAAGAGCAGATCAACCTCAAGATTTTCGTGATTAACAACGATGGCGGCGGCATCTTCTCCACTCTAAGCCAGCGCGGGGTTGATGGTTTTGAAGATGTATTTGGAACACCACATGGCCTTGATCTCCCAGCAATTGCAAGTGCTATGGGCATAGCAGCCAAAGAGATAAGCACTCAGGCAGAACTGCAATCGGAGATATCTGCACCAATTCAAGGCTTGAGCGTTGTTGTGATCAGCGTTCCTACTAGAGAATCAAATGCTGATTTCTTGCAAGGGATTTACAAGAGCATTTCATCCATGTAGCGCAGAGCGCATCGGAATCATCTTCGCTGCACTCTCTTCCAGTTCTTTTTCGGGAGTAGATGCGGCAACAATTCCACAGCCGGCAAAGATGCGAATACTGCGATCAGTAATCTGACCTGTGCGCAGCGCAATGCCAAGTTCACCATCTCCACTTGCATCAATCCAACCCACTGGACCGGCATAGCGCCCACGGTTCATACCTTCAATTTCATCAATGATGTCGAAGGCAATATTCCTTGGTGTTCCACATACCGCTGCCGATGGATGTAGTGCTTTCAGGAGTGAGAAAGCATCGATATGTTGTTTTGATTCAATCAAAGCACCGGTGACATCTGTTGCCAGGTGCATCACGTTAGCCAAGTGCAGTACATAAGGAGATTCCGGCACATTTGTGGAAGAGCAAAATGGATCGAGGGCATTGGCCACTGAACGCACCGCATACTCATGCTCTTCTAGATCTTTGGAAGAACGAGCAAGGGAGGCTGCAAGTGCTAAATCTTTCTCATCTTGACCGGTCTTTGAAATAGTTCCAGCCAACACGCGCGATGTCACCATTCCGCGCGAAAGTCGCACGAGTAACTCTGGTGTTGCCCCCACCAAGCCATCAACGGCAAATGTCCATGTTGTTGGGTATTCAGCGGCCAGCTTTTTGAGTATGGGACGTAGATCAATATCTGAATCCGATGTTGCAATCAGATCTCGCGCCAGCACTACTTTCTCAACAGCAGTAGTACTCACTCGCGCAACAGCATCTGCCACTCGTTTCATCCACTCAGCCGAAGACAGACTTCCTTCGCCAAAGGTAAATGTTGAGGTACTGGTATGCGGCGGTGTATCTGGCAGAGCCGGTTGTGGTTGATTGCCAATCCAGGTAACCCAGGAGTTGGCACCTTTTTGTCCCACCACAATTTGTGGAATAACTAAGACAGACTCTTCATTTCTATCAAATGAGAAGGATGTGAAAAGAACTGGTCCAGTGCCGCTGCCGTGTACCGAGTTGGAGATTGAGAAAGTCTCTAGTTGTTGGTGCCACCAGGTTCGAGCCTTTTCAAAGCGGTCTTTTCCACTCACAACCGTTCTTGCGTGCACACCCCAACCAATTAGACCTTCACCATTTCGCACCCAGGAAATGGGTGCTGTGGCAGGCAACAAATCAAGTAGCGGAAGATGTTCACCAATTCGAGCAGTGGTGACTGGAATTAACTGCGGCATCTATTTATTTAGCGTGCGTGAAATTCTGCGCCATACAAGTGGCAGCGACGTTGCAGTAATTGCAATCTTGAGCGCTTCACCGAGAATGAAAGGCGTGAAGCCGGCGGCAATTGTCTTTGACCATGAGAGATCAAGTGTCTGCTGCAACCAAAGTAATCCGAAGGTGAAGATGATGGCATCGCCAAGAAGGAGTGCTGGAAAAGAAGTTCTAAATTTCTGGTCTGCTTTACGGTCAGCTAGATAACCGAGCACAAAGGAGGCAATTAACATTCCAACGAGATATCCACCAGTTGCGCCAATCAAGCGATCAATTCCGTGATTGGCAGATGTGGCAGAGGGAGCAAAAATTGGGGCACCAGCAACGCCGGCAAGTAGATATGTGGCAAAGGTGAGAACACCTAAGCGAGCGCCATAGGTAGTTCCGATAAGAAGCACGGCAAGAGTTTGACCTGTGACAGGAACGGGAGATCCGGGCACTGGGATTGCAATCTGGGCAAGGAGTGAGATGAAAGCTACGCCTGCTGCCACGAAGAGAACTTGTGTCAGTGCTGAACTACGTGGGAAAACAGTGGCACGAAGTGATCCTGATTGAATCGACATGGTGAAAACCTCTCATCTGCATTTCTTCTATAAGTTGTGCCCGAAGCCTACCTTCGGGGAGAATATGCCCATGTCACGCGCCAATATGGATAAGAACCCGGAAGAAGTTGCGGCGATGTTCGATGGGGTTGCCAAGCGTTATGACCTAGTCAACGATTTGCTCAGTTTGGGCCAGACCAAAGCCTGGCGCCGGGCCACCACCAAAATTATTGCCCCAAAGCCCGGGATGAAGATTCTCGATTTAGCCGCTGGAACCGGGTCGAGCTCTGAACCTTTAGCCGCCGCCGGCGCCGATGTGATTCCAGCTGATTTCAGTGAAGGGATGTTGGCCGCCGGCCGTAAAGCTCGCCCGCAGCTAGCCTTTACCAAGGCCGATGCCTTAAATCTGCCCTTTAGCGATGGTCAATTTGATCTGGTGACCATCTCCTTCGGTCTTCGCAATACCGCAGATATCGACCTGGCCTTGGCCCAGATGCTGCGGGTGACCAAGTCCGGCGGCCAACTAGTGGTCTGTGAATTCTCCAGCCCTACCTTCGGACCCTTTCGCACCATCTATACCAACTACCTGATGCGGGCACTTCCCTGGGTGGCCAAGCGAACCTCCTCCAACCCCGATGCCTATATCTACCTGGCCGAATCGATTCGGGCCTGGCCAGATCAGAAGGCGCTAGCCGCCAGGATTGAAGCGGCCGGCTGGAGTCGGGTCACCTGGACCAATCTGACTGGCGGAGTTGTCACAGTTCACATGGCGTTTAAGTAATTCCAGTTTTTTGCCACGCTGTATTGCACTTAGGATTGCGCTCGTGAGCGGCAATCCATATATCCCAATAATCGTGATTTTCGCGATTGGCTTTGGCTTTGCCGCCTTCTCGGTCGCAATCGCCGCCGTCACCGGGCCGGCTCGATATAACCGCGCCAAGCAAATGGCCTACGAATGTGGAATCGAACCTTCTCCACAAGCTCTGCAAGGTGGTCGTTTTCCAGTCAAGTACTTTCTTACCGCAATGCTCTTTATCATCTTTGATATCGAAATTGTCTTTCTCTATCCATGGGCGGTCGCCTTTGATCAACTTGGGTTATTTGGATTAGTTGAAATGGCTATTTTTATTGGAACAGTTTTTGTGGCATATGCATATGTGTGGCGCCGTGGCGGATTGGAATGGGATTAAACCGTGGGACTAGAAGATAAGTTACCAAGCGGAGTTTTACTTTCCACGGTTGAAGGACTTGCTGGCTATATGCGCAAGAGTTCACTCTGGCCAGCAACATTTGGTCTGGCATGTTGTGCGATTGAGATGATGGCACTTGGTTCAGCGCCAAAGCATGACATTTCTCGTTTTGGTATGGAACGCTTCTCCGCTTCTCCTCGTCAAGCAGATCTGATGATCGTTGCTGGTCGCGTTTCACAGAAGATGGCGCCAGTGCTGCGACAGATTTATGATCAAATGACAGCGCCAAAGTGGGTAATTTCCATGGGTGCGTGTGCTTCATCTGGTGGAATGTTTAACAACTATGCAATCGTGCAAGGCGTTGACCACGTTGTTCCGGTTGATATTTATCTTCCAGGATGCCCACCACGTCCGGAACAGTTGATGGATGCAATTATCAAGCTCCACACTCTTATTGGCGATACCAAGCTCGGTCCTAATCGGGAAGCGGTTATCAAAGAGGTAGAACTTGCAGCTATGAATGCTAAGCCAACCATTCAAATGAAGGGTTTGCTCGCCTAAATGACTCAAGAACAGAACGGTATGTTCGGCGCTGCCGGAACGGGAGACACCTCGGGATATGGCGGACTTGTTCGCACCGCGGCCGCAACTGGTTCAACCGAGCGCCCATACGGTGGATATTTTGACGATGTCGCCGATGATTTAGAGCGTGCATATCCGGACTTTGCTGATGCCATTACTCGAGTAGTTGTAGATCGCGGCGAGCTCACTTTGCATGTTAAGAAGTCTCGTTTAGTTGAGGTTGCATTTATTCTGCGCGATAAGTTGAAATTTGAAATGTGTATGGGAGTTTCCGGTGTGCACTACCTAGATCGCACGGGTGCTGAACTCGTTGCCCTCTATCCATTGCTGTCGATGACAAAGAACCAACGGATTCGCCTTGAGGTAGCAACATCAGAGCTAGATCCACACATTCCTTCAGTTGTTGAAGTGTGGGCTGGAAACAATTGGCATGAGCGCGAAGCCTTCGACATGTTCGGAATTATTTTTGATGGACACCCTGGCCTTACTCGGATTTTGATGCCCGATGATTGGGATGGACATCCGCAACGCAAAGATTATCCATTGGGTGGAATCTCAGTTGAGTACAAGGGTGCGACTACGCCTGCTCCATCACAACGTAGGAGCTACCAGTGACTACCACATTTGATCCATACGCATCATCACGCGAAACCACTGAAGGCACAGTCTTCTCTGTTACCGGTGGTGATTGGGATTCGCTAGTTTCAGAAATTGGTGAATCTAAAGAAGAACGCATCATCGTCAACATGGGCCCACAGCACCCATCTACTCACGGAGTGCTACGTCTGGTGCTAGAACTTGAAGGCGAAACTATTACTGAGGTGCGCACAGGTATTGGTTATTTACACACTGGAATTGAGAAGAACATTGAATTCCGTAACTGGACCCAAGGTGTCACATTCGTTACTCGTATGGATTACCTGTCACCAATTTTTAATGAAACCGCTTACTGCCTCGCTGTGGAAAAACTTCTTGGCATTACCAATGACATTCCAGAGCGCGCTTCTGTAATTCGCGTTCTGATGATGGAGCTCAACCGAATCTCCTCACACATGGTCGCACTTGGCACCGGCGCACTTGAACTCGGTGCGATGGGACCTATGTTCTTTGCCTTCCGCGATCGCGAAATCATTCTTGATACCTTTGAAGAGATCACTGGATTACGTATGAATATGGCCTATGTGCGCCCTGGGGGAGTATCGCAAGATCTGCCGGCAGGAATGGGTATCAAACTTCGTGAAGTTGTCAAGACTCTTCGTAAGAACTTTGAAGACAATGCCAAGTTGCTCATCGGTAACACAATCTGGATGAAGCGCACAGAAGGAATCGGTTATCTCGATCTAGCAGGTTGTACAACACTTGGAATTACTGGACCAGTGCTTCGCTCTGCTGGACTTCCATGGGATCTACGAAAGACAGAGCCTTACTGTGGATATGAAAATTATGAATTCGATGTCATTACAGCCGATACAGCAGATGTCTATGGCCGTTTCTTAGTGCGCATGGCAGAGTTAGAACAGTCACTTCGCATTATTGAGCAAGCAATCGATAAGTTAGATGCACTAGAGGGACAACCAGTAATGGTGGCCGATAAGAAGATTGCTTGGCCGGCGCAGTTAGCACTTGGCGCTGATGGTCTAGGAAACTCACTCGAGCACATCCGTGAAATCATGGGCTCTTCTATGGAATCACTGATTCACCACTTCAAACTTGTGACCGAAGGTTTCCGGGTTCCGGCAGGTCAGGCATATGTGGCAATTGAATCTCCACGTGGGGAACTTGGAGCACATGTTGTATCCGACGGTGGCACCCGCCCATACCGAGTTCATTTCCGCGAACCATCTTTTAATAACTTGCAAGCAACTTCTGCCATGAGTGAAGGCGGAATGATTTCCGACATTATCGGCGCAGTTGCATCTATTGATCCTGTGATGGGAGGGGTGGACCGCTAATGGCTACTGATCAGAATCTCGATCAAGATGTAATGCAGTCAATTATTAAGCGCTATCCACGTAGTCGCTCCGCGATTATGCCGCTGCTTCACTATGTGCAATCAGTATCTGGATACGTTACAAATGAAGGCATTGAATTAATCTCAGATCTGCTCGACATTGAAACGGCAGAAGTATCTGCGGTGGCAACGTTTTATACCCAGTACAAGCGCAAGCCGGTGGGTGAGTATCACGTGGGGGTATGCACCAATACCTTGTGCGCGGTAATGGGCGGAGATGCCATCTTTTCCGCTCTTAAAGAGCACCTCGGCATTGAAAATGATGGCGTTACAGATGATGGAAAAGTTTCACTTGAACATATCGAGTGCAACGCGGCCTGTGATTATGCACCGGTTGTGATGGCTAACTGGGAGTTCTACGACAACCAAACTGTTGAATCAGCTAAATCACTCGTTGATGCAGCGCGTTCCGGTAATCCACCTGCACCCACACGTGGACCAAGCAAACTTGTTACCTACAAGCAAGCATCAGCTGTTCTGGCAGGGCTTGATGACGGACTTGCACGCGAAGGTGTTCAGGCCGGTGGCCCCACACTTCTCGGACTTAAACTTTCAAAGGAAGGTAAGTAATGTCAAAGTTAACTCCCGTCCTTTCGGCACATTGGGATGAAGCAGATTCATTTACCATCGAGGCTTACACCCGCCACGGTGGATATACCGCTTCCAAAAAAGCACTTGCCATGGATCCTGATGCAGTCATTCAGTTAGTGAAAGATTCTGGTCTTCGCGGTCGCGGCGGAGCGGGCTTTCCTACTGGAATGAAGTGGGGATTTATTCCGCAGGGTGACGATAAAGATCACTACCTCGTAGTTAACGCCGATGAATCTGAGCCAGGAACTTGTAAAGATACCCCGCTTCTTATGGCTAATCCACATGTGCTGATCGAAGGTTGCATCATTGCTTGTCATGCCATACGCGCAAAGCGGGCATTTATCTATATTCGCGGTGAGGTAACACATGTTGTCCGCCGCGTTAACGCTGCAATTGCCGATGCCTATAGCGCTGGCCACCTTGGAAATGGAATTGATATCACCCTTCACATCGGAGCAGGTGCATATATTTGTGGTGAGGAAACTGCACTCCTTGATTCACTGGAAGGTTTCCGTGGGCAACCACGTTTGCGTCCACCATTTCCAGCGATTGCTGGTCTCTATGCTCGCCCTACTGTGGTCAATAACGTGGAATCGATCGCATCTGTTCCGGCAATTATCAGCAATGGCGCAGAGTGGTACCAATCAATGGGAACAGAGAAGTCAAAGGGTGCAACTCTTTACTCACTCTCCGGCCATGTGAATAACCCTGGACAATTCGAAGCACCACTTGGAATTACTTTGCGTGAAATTCTTGAACTCGCTGGTGGAGTTCGCACCGGACATAAGCTCAAGTTCTGGACACCTGGTGGATCTTCAACTCCACTCTTTACCGATGCCCACCTTGATACGCCACTGGATTACGAGGGTGTGGCAGCCGCAGGCTCCATGCTTGGAACTAAAGCACTTCAAATCTTTGATGAAACAACATGTGTAGTGCGCGCAGTACTTCGCTGGACTGAGTTCTACAAACATGAATCATGTGGAAAGTGCACACCATGTCGTGAAGGCACTTGGTGGCTAGTTCAAATCTTGCGTGATCTTGAAAATGGAACAGGTACAGAGGCAGACCTTGATAAGTTACTCGACCTCTGCGACAACATTATGGGTCGTTCATTTTGCGCACTCGGTGATGGCGCAACCAGCCCAATCACATCTTCAATTAAGTATTTCCGTGATGAATACATCGCACACCTGACAAACGGTGCCTGCCCATTTGATCCTGTGAAATCAACGCTCTTTACCGGGTCGGTGATCTAGTGACTACAACTCAAGATTCCGCAGTTGCCGTAGAACTCATCACCGTCGTTATCGATGGCTTTGAAGTCTCTGTTCCTAAAGGAACACTTATTATTCGCGCAGCTGAAAAACTTGGAATTCAAATTCCAAGATTCTGCGATCATCCACTTCTAGATCCAGTAGGTGCTTGTCGTCAGTGCCTAGTTGATGTTGAAATCAATGGTCGCGCATTTCCAAAGCCACAGGCTTCTTGCACAATTCCGGTAGAACCAAACATGATTGTAAAGACACAGCTCACATCACCTGTTGCAGATAAGGCGCAGAAAGGTGTGATGGAGCTGCTGCTTGGTAACCACCCACTTGATTGCCCAGTCTGCGATAAAGGTGGCGAATGCCCATTGCAGAACCAAGCGATGAGCAATGGTCGCGCAGATGCCCGCCTAGATGGATATAAGCGCACCTTCGAAAAGCCAATCAGTATCTCTTCTTCCGTACTACTCGATCGTGAACGTTGTGTTCTCTGTGCTCGCTGCACCCGATTCTCGGAACAAATTGCATCAGATGCATTTATTACGCTCAACGAACGTGGGGCTCTCCAGCAAGTGGGCATCTATGAAAATGATCCATTCAAGTCTTACTTCTCAGGTAATACGGTGCAGATTTGCCCAGTGGGTGCACTCACCGGTGCTTCCTATCGTTTCCGTGCCCGTCCTTTTGATTTAGTTTCTACGCCATCTGCCTGTGAGCACTGTGCATCAGGTTGTGACATGCGCACCGATGTTCGACGTGGCAAGACACTTCGTCGCCTTGCTGGCGATGATGCATCAGTAAATGAAGAATGGAATTGCGATAAAGGACGTTGGGCATTTAAGTATGTAACCGCCCTCGATCGTCTTACTCATCCACTTGTGCGCAATGCAGAAGGTGTGCTGGTTCAAGCATCATGGCCGGAAGCACTTGCAGCGGCTGCAGCAGGTCTTAAGGGAAAGCGGGCCGCAGTAATCACTGGTGGTCGCGTGACTACAGAAGATGCTTATGGCTATTCAAAGTTTGCCCGTATTGCACTTGGAACAAACGATATTGATTTCCGTGCGCGAGTTACTTCAGATGAAGAAGGCAACTTCCTGGCTGCTCACGTTGTTGGATCATCTGCCACCTATCGCGATATCGATGTCGCAGACCACGTGGCACTAATCGCCTTCGAGCCCGAAGAAGAATCACCTATTGTCTTCTTGCGTTTAAATAAGAATTTCAAGAAGCGTGGCCTGAAAGTTTCGGCAGTGGCAACGAAACAATCTATTGCGATGGATAAACTCAAAGCAGAGTTTGTAAAAGTTGCACCAGGTGCCGAAAGTGCTGCAGTTGCAACACTTTCACTCACCGCAAAGTCGCTGATTCTTGTGGGAGAACGCGCCTCTGAAAGTGCTGGTCTCTTCTCAGCAGTTGCCGCACTTGCCGCAAAGACCGGCGCAAAGATTGCCTATATTCCACGCCGAGCAGGAGAACGTGGGGCACTTGAAGCAGGTGCACTCGGATCACTTCTTCCAGGTGGACGTCCCGTAAGTGATGCGGCAGCTCGAGTAGATATTGCAGCTGCATGGGGAGTTGCTGCACTCCCAACTGAACCGGGGCGGACAACAACAGAAATTATCTCTGGCCTTGCATCTAATCAGCTTGATGCAATTGTTGTGGGTGGCGTCGATGCCCAAGACTTACTCAACTCGCGCGCGGCACTGGATGCGCTGAAGAAATCATTTGTAGTCTCATTAGAAATTGCGCCAAGTTCAATTACGGAAGTTGCAGATGTTGTACTGCCGGTGGCTGCAATTACCGAAAAGAGTGGAAGTTTCCTCAACTGGGAAGGTCGAGCACGCGCATTTGATGCAGCCGTTGAAGACTCCCAGAACCGTAGTGATGTTCGTATTCTTTCCATGATTGCCGATGCCATGGGTGAATCCATCATGCTCGGCACAGTCACCGCAGCAGCACGTGAATTTAACCAATTGGGTAAGTGGGATGGCGCACGCGTTGCCTTCGCACCTGTTACGCCAGTAGCTGCGAAATCTATCGGCGGCAACGATGCACTACTTACTTCATGGCGCCGCTTGCTTGATATGGGAACTTTGCAAAAGGGTGAAGACAATCTTGCCGGCACACGTCGCCCAACAGTTGCGGTGATTTCAGCTAAGCGCGCCACATCAATCGGTGTTACATCAGGTGATCAGGTGCGGGTATCTAATTCATACGGCTCCATCACAATTCCAGCACTGGTTGAAGATATTCACGATGATGCTGTGTGGTTACCGCGTAATTCATTTGCATCACAAACTCTAGTTTCACTTAATGCCGCACACGGCGATGTAGTTACGGTGGTGAAGGCATGAGTACAGCAGAACTTTTAGGAACAGATCCAGGTTGGATTATTGCGGTCAAGGCACTTATTGTCTTTATTATCTGCGTTGTTGCAACGCTGATGGCAGTCTGGACTGAGCGCCGGGTGCTTGCAAAAATGCAGCTGCGCACTGGTCCTAACCGGGTGGGAAAGTTTGGACTTCTTCAATCACTCTCTGATGGCGTCAAGCTAGCGCTGAAAGAAGACATCATTCCGGCGGCTGCAGATAAAGTCGTATTTATAATCGCCCCAATTATTGCTACCGCGATGTGCTTTATGGCCTTTGCCGTCATTCCAATGACCGGAGAAGTAAATCTATTTGGACATCAGACCGCACTTCAACTGACCGATCTTCCAGTGGGAGTTCTCTACATTTTGGCTGTCACATCAATCGGTGTTTATGGCGTTGTTCTTGCTGGGTGGTCTTCTGGTTCCACATACCCACTACTTGGTGGCTTGCGTTCAAGTGCTCAGGTAATCTCCTATGAAATCGCAATGGGGCTCTCACTTGTTGCAGTCTTTATCTATGCCGGCTCGATGTCGACTTCTGTGATTGTTGATTCACAGCATCAAAACATTTGGAATGCGGTAGTTCTCTTTCCATCATTTATTATTTACGTTATTTCGATGGTGGGCGAGACAAACCGCGCACCATTTGACTTAGCTGAGGCAGAAGGTGAACTTGTTGGTGGTTTCCACACCGAGTACTCATCACTGAAATTCGCACTCTTCTTCCTAGCTGAGTATGTAAACATCATTGCCGTCTCAGCCCTTGCGACAACGCTCTTCCTTGGTGGCTATCACGCACCTCCAGGACTTGGTTTCACAGAACAGTGGCTGGGTGGATGGTTCACATTTGTTTGGTTCATCACCAAAGTTAACTTGTTCTTCTTTATCTTCATGTGGCTGCGCGCAACACTTCCACGTCTTCGCTATGACCAATTTATGAAGTTTGGCTGGAAGGTTCTTATTCCAGCTTCATTGGTCTGGATTCTGATTGTGGCGACTCTTCGCGTCTTGCAACAACAAGGTGCAAACCGAGCTGTCATTGTTGCTTTTGCCGCCGGAGTAGTTCTTTTGATGATGGCAGTTTCATCCTTAACTGATCGCAATAAGAAAGTATCTCGAGCACCACTTGTCGAGGGAGAAAGCCCTGATTTCCCAGTGCCTTCACTTCCACATCTTCGCTCTATCAGCGTTACAGGAGGCCAGAAATGACAGATTTCATTGAGCCACGTAAGAATTCAGAGTTAGGCATTAATTCAGTTCCATTTGTAGAAGTTGAGCAACCTGGCGCTGCGCCACTGCTGGAACAAGCAAAGGGATTCTGGGTCACCTTCTCAACCATGTTTAAGAAGAACCAGACTGTGCAATACCCAGATGTGAAAGCTCCAACGGCGCCACGTTTTCATGGTCGCCATCAACTTAATCGCCATCCTGATGGTTTAGAAAAATGCATTGGGTGCGAACTCTGTGCTTGGGCCTGCCCAGCAGATGCAATTTATGTTGAAGGCGGAGATAACACTTCAGGCAATCAACTCTCGCCGGGAGAGCGCCATGGCGCGGTTTATCAGATTAATTATCTGCGCTGCATTTTCTGCGGGCTCTGCGTTGAAGCATGTCCAACACGTGCGCTAACAATGACTAACGAGTACGAACTCGCAGATGACAAGCGGGAAAAGCTAATCTTCGAAAAGGAAGATCTACTTGCTCCACTACGTCAAGGAATGCTGGCACCACCACACCCAATGTATCCAGGTATGACAGATACTAATTATTACAACGGTGAAGTTACGCAATCACACCCATCGCAACAGGAACAGAACTAATGTTAGAAATTCAAACTCCTGAGACCATCATGTTCTGGGTGCTGGCCCCACTCTCTGTCATTGCGGCGCTCGGAATGCTCCTGGTGAAGAAAGCGGTGCACTCTGCGCTCTTACTTGCCTGGGTCATGATCACCCTTGCAATTTTCTACATTGCCCAAGATGCACTCTTCTTAGGAATCGTTCAAATCGTGGTCTACACCGGAGCAGTCATGATGCTCTTCCTCTTTATCTTGATGCTAGTTGGTGTGGATGCATCTGATTCACTGACTGAAACAATTTCTGGACTTCGCCCTATTGCAATTACTGCAGCAGTTGGCTTTGGCGGACTCTTCGTCTCTCTCATTAGTCGGGCAACGCTGGGCCGTGATGCCGTCGGACTTAAAGAGGCCAATGCGAATGGAAATGTGGAAGGCCTTGCGCAGCAGCTCTTTTCTACCTATGTCTTTCCCTTTGAAGTCGTCTCTGCGCTCTTAATCACAGCAGCACTTGGCGCAATGGTTCTTGCTCATCATCAACGCAGCGTTGCCCGACCTACCCAACGTGAACAATCAATCGCACGTTTTCGTTCAGGTTCACTTGCCGGCGCCGCAGGGCTTCCTAGCCCGGGTGTCTTTGCTCGTCACAACGCAGTAGATGTGCCAGCGCTACTTCCAGATGGAAGCGCCGCACCTACATCGATTTCGGCAACGCTAAAAGCTCGCGGAGATATGTTGGAATCACGATCATTTGAACTCGGCGAAGTTGATAACACTGTTGCGGAGGAGAAGTAATGAATCCGTATAACTACCTCTACTTAGCAGCGCTTCTTTTCACCATTGGCGCAGTGGGTGTTGTTGTCCGTCGTAACGCAATTGTGGTCTTTATGTGTATCGAGCTGATGCTCAA
>JBILAM010000037.1:0-10281 GCA_044354225.1 Candidatus Planktophila sp. | reverse complement strand
CAAAAATCGCAAGAAGGAGAGAAATCAGTGCTCCAGCTATGGGAGCAAATAGAAGTCCCCACCAATTATTGTTTAGGAGTGAAGCAATAACACCTGACGCAAAAGCCCCAGCTAGAAGCTGTCCTTCGATTGCAATATTGATAACTCCCGAGCGTTCTGATAGCACACCAGCCATCGCCCCAAAAATAAGTGGAACGGAGAGTAGTAAACCTCCTTGTAAGAGACCTGTAAGAGGAATGAACTTTCCTGCAGCTGCCCAGCACAGAAAGGACATAAGAAATGTAGATCCAAAAACAAGGCTGATGATTCTTGAATGTCTCCGCACCTTAAAGAGGCCCAAGGCAACAAGTGCAGTGGCAACTGACAGTATGGCGAAGAGTAAGGCGCCGGATTTGGAGTCAACTACCCACTTATCAAGCAGCACCCATTCCTTTCCTAGAGTAAAGCCATAGGTAACAGGCTGGCTTTTTTCCGGCAGGAGTGCAAAGACGACAAGTGCAAAAATTCCTAGTACGCCCATTGTGATTACCCCACGGAATTTTCGTCTCTCCGGGACAGACATGGTGCGCAAGCTAATCTTTGCCATCAACCATTCCATCCCTTCGAAGAGATTGTCGCTCCTTGGTCAAGATTCTTTAATCTGAAAATTGCCTTAACTAGAGCTGGTGCAGCAATAAAGAGAACAACGAGAGCTTGAATTACTAGTACTAAATCCAGCGGTGTTTCTGTGCTCGCCTGCATCTCTAACCCACCGGCCCTAAGAGCACCAAAAAGTAGAGCAGCAAATACGGTCCCTATAGGGGTGGCGCGTCCAAGTAAGGCGACAGTGATTGCATCGAATCCAAAAGTTCCACCAACCCCAGCTGTGAGTGCTGGTTCAGAACCAAGTATCTGCACTGCACCGCCCAGACCAGCAAGAGCGCCCGCGATAAACATCACCGTGGTCGTAGTTCGTCCAACTGATATACCTGCAGTCTTGGCTGCAACTGCATTAGCTCCAACTGCGCGAAATCTAAATCCCCAAGTGCTGCGTTGTAGAAGCCACCAGACCAGGGCAGCTACCGCTAATGCGATGATAAATCCGAGGTTTGCTCTGAGATCTGCGCCAAAAAGCTTGGGTAATCTCGCCGTGAGCGCAACCTCGGGTGCAAGTGGGTCTTGACGGCCTGGTCTCAAAAAAGTTTCGGTGCTTAAAAGCCAAAGCAAAAAGTATCCGGCTACATAATTAAGCATAATTGTGACGATAACTTCGTGCGCACCAGTACGTGCCTTTAGTAGGCCCACAAATCCACCGTAAATTCCGGCAGCAATTACTGCAGCCAAGATGGCCGCAAGTGCATGAATTACAACCGGAAGATCGAAATAAAATCCAACAAAACTTGCTCCAATTGCACCTGCAATAAATTGTCCTTGGGCTCCGATGTTAAAGAGTCCTGCGCGAAAGGCTAGCGCCACAGAAAGTCCTGTGAGAATTAAAGGCGATGCGGCAACAATTGTCTCTGAGAGTGGGTAGAAGCCATTCCAGTATCCATTGCGAGTCAGATTCGGATCGAAAACCGAACCTTGCCATAGCGCCGCGAAAGCTCCACCAGCTGTGGCAAAGGCCTTAGCCAGCATCTGTAAAGGAGAGGATTTAAGCGCCAACACTTCTGAATCAGAGAATGCAACAAGCAGGCCACTCACTAGGAGCGCCAAAGCAAATGCCAAGACTGGAAGGGCTAGTTTCCTTGAGATTCTTTGAAAAAGGTTCTTCATCTCTTTACCCCTGCCATCAATAATCCAAGTTCTTCTCTTGAAGTTGTTGCCGGTACTATTGCAATAAACTTGCCTCGATAGATCACTGCAATTCTATCTGCCAAGGAAATTACTTCGTCTAGTTCGGTACTGAAGAGAAGAACCGCGCGCCCTGAATCACGTTCTGCAATGACTCTTTCGTGTACAAACTCGATTGATCCAACATCTAATCCACGCGTGGGCTGTGATGCGACTACTAGTTTCACTGGTCGAGATAATTCACGGGCAAGGACGACCTTCTGCTTATTCCCACCAGAGAGTGAAGATGCTGAATCTTTTGGTGATTGCGCACGGATATCAAACTCAGTAACTCTAGATGCTCCGTTTTCTGAAACGACGCTCTGAGAAATAACTGGACCTTTAGCAAAAGGAGGGAGGTCATGTAAATCGAGGATGAGATTCTCTTCAATACTAAATGAAGATATCAATCCATCCTCTTCTCGTGATTCTGGAACGAACGCAATTCCCGCATGCAGGGCTTTTCTCACAGAAAACTTCGAAATATCCTCTCCCGCTAAAGTGATCTTTCCATCTACATGGTCCTGTAATCCAATAATCGCCTCTGCTAGCTCGCTCTGACCGTTTCCTTGCACGCCCGCAACTGCCAATATTTCTCCAGCCCGGATAGAAAATGAAATATCAGAGACAAGCGCTCTACCCGTGTGGTCTCGAATAGTTAAATTCTCCACATCGAGAATTACAGGGCCAAATGACGGAGCGGCTTTCTCAATTTCAAGTGAGACTGGTCGGCCAACCATAAGAGAGGCGAGTTCCTCTTGTGAAGTCTCAGGTGACGCCGTCGCTACGACCTTACCGCGGCGAATAATGGAGATTTTATCTGCAGCTTCTTGCACTTCACGTAACTTATGAGTGATGAAGATTATTGCCGTACCTTGATCTCGAAGTTTCCTCATATTTCGAAGGAGTTCATCTGTCTCCTGTGGGGTTAACACCGCCGTAGGTTCATCCAAGATGAGCACCTTCGCGTTATAAATGAGAGCTCTAATGATTTCTACGCGCTGCTGAATCCCTACCGGTAAATCCTCAATCAAGGCGTCAGGGTCAACATCAAAATTAAACTCAGCAGATACTCGAATTATCTCTCTCTTGGCCGCTTCCAAATCGAGGAACCCAAATCCTTTAACCTTTTCGTGGCCTAGAACAATATTTTCAGCGACTGTAAAAACCGGAATAAGCATAAAATGTTGATGCACCATTCCGATTCCTGCGGCAAGGGCATCGAGCGGTGAGTTAATTGTAATTTCCTTCTCATCAACTAGAACTTTGCCTTCATCCGGTACCAAGAGCCCGTAAACGATGTTCATAAGCGTAGATTTTCCGGCGCCATTTTCACCAAGTAGCGCGTGAATTTCGCCTGATTCAACTCTCAAACTAATTGAATCATTCGCAGTCAAATCACCAAATCGTTTGGTGATGCCACGGAGTTCAAGAGACATAGCGTAAATCTACTCTGTAATTTGGTTTATAGAAAGCAAATGGGACTAGTGAATAATCACTAGTCCCATTTGCTGGACTTGAAATCAGTCCTTTACAGATTATTGAACAGCGACCTCACCTGATTTAATTGCATCACCAAGTGCTGCAATTTCATCGCTGAGTTCTGCAGAAACCATATCTGCAAGATCATGGTAAGGAGCCAGGTAGGTTCCACCATTCTCGAGATTGCCCTGGTAACCGGTAGCTGTGAATGTTCCTGCAGCTGCTTCAAGAATTACTTCCTTAACAGATGTATCTACACCCTTCACTACTGAGGAAAGAAGTACCTGCTTGTACTGAGGAGCAGCCACGTAACCATCTGTGTCAACCCAGATTACATATGACTTCTTTGAGGCAATTGAATTACCTGCAGTTGCTCCACCAAGTCCACCGGCAACTGGGAAGATAATATCTGCACCCTGTTGCTCGAAGTTCTTAGAGATTTGCAGTGCCTTTGCGGAGTCAGAGAACCCTCCAACAAATGTGCCGTCCTTCTTAGCGGTATCCCAACCAAGGACCTTTACAGACTTGCCCTTAACTTCGTTGTAGTGCGCTACGCCACGAGCAAACCCATCCATGAAGATTGTGACTGGCGGAATGTTAAGTCCACCGTATGTCGCAACAGTTCCGGTCTTTGAAACCCCTGCTGAAAGGTAGCCTGCTTGGAAAGCTGACTCATTTGTTGAGAACTGAATTGGCTTCAAGTTATCAAATTTGGTTCCTGGATAGACTGATCCATCAGGCCCGTGATCTTCACCATCCTGGTCAACAATTGCGAACTTAACATCTGGGTTCGCCTTGGCACCTTCAATGATTGCGCCATTAATAAGGAAGCCAACGCCAATAATTGTTGTACATCCCTCATCTACAAGCTTCTTAATGTTTGGTGCGTAATCTGCATCGGTTGCTGCAGCAAGATACTTAACTTCGATATCTGGGTTCTCTTCAGCTGCGGCCTGAGCTCCCGCCCAAGCTGATGCGTTAAATGACTTGTCGTCTACGCCACCTGTGTCTAGAGCGAGGCATGCTTTAGCTCCAGCACTTTCGCTTGACGAACTACAGCCGCTGATTAACAGGGCAGTCGATGCAAGTATCGCCATGAATGCTAATTTCTTTTTCAAGGTTCCTCCAAGGAATGATTGAGTGTTGCTTTTGCCCGAGCCTAGTAGTTGATTCCGATAATTTACAAGAATTGAGGCGCAAATGAGTGGGCGTGGCATGTAACAGTTAGGAAAACTCTCAAGTTGAAGTTGAGTGCTATGCGGTGATTTTTTCAGCTGTGGCAGCTGCGATATTAATTGCATCACTCTTCGCCAATAGTTCTTTGGAGCGGACGGTGAATTCGATTCCTCCGCCATTGATGCCATATCGGCTTCCAAATAGGCCAGCATCGAGGTCGAGATAATCTAGAAACTGATCACCTGCAAGAGATTTGGAGATGATGTCCACAATTGCCTTATCCACTCGTTTTACAACAGTTGCAGCCAAATACTTCTTGGTTTGGTTCGTCACTGCCAAGTATTGATCTGGCTCAATATTAATGAGTGCAACTTTCTTGGCACCCTTTTTCATATTATTTGTGACAATAACCTTAAAGACTTCAGCATCTGAACCTTGAGTGCTCAAGTAGATGACATCGGCGCCAACGGAAATTACCTGACTTGCTGCTAATGAGTAAGAGCCAGAAACATATTTCACAATAGGAATAACTTTCTTCTTACTGGCTAGAACTCCAGCGCTAAAGCCATTTTTGAATAAATCTGCCTGATTTGTATTGGCAATCATTGCGACCTTGCCGGTCTGTGAAATCTGTGCGGCACTGAAACCGGCCAAGTATGCTCCTTGAGTTTCGGCAAAGATTATCGAGCTGACATTGACTGCGGCAACGCTGGCATCATTGATGATGGCAAATTGTGTGTCGGGAAATTCAAAAGCGAGTACTTGCAGGGTTGGGCCATATCCAGCGCCAACAGCGATGATGAGTGCACACTTCTTGGAAATCAAATTACGAATTCGCTTGTCACGATCTTCAGAGGTGCCATCTGTAACAACTGCTTCCACGTCAAAGTCGAGCGATTTCTTCGCTTTTTCTAACCCGGCAGCGGTGGCATCATTAAATGATTTATCTCCGCGCCCACCGAGATCGTAAGCAACCCCAATGGTTATTGCATCTGCCGAACTGGGCGCAGGTGTGAGAACACCGAAAATAAGAGCAACAGCCAGTGCAAACCTCAGCTTCATTAAAGAACTACTCCGAGGTTCTGATATGTATCTTTCAGAGTTGCTTCTGCAACCGTCTGGGCTTTGGCTGATCCTTGGTGCAAAATATCTAGCAAATGTGTTTCATCTTCTAAGAGCTCAAGTGCTCGTGTGCGAATTGGGCGCAAGTATTCAACAACTACTTCTGCAACAGCGCCCTTGAAATCACCGTAACCCTTGCCGGCAAATTCATTTTCAAGCTCTGCAATTGACCTGCCAGAGAGCGCTGAATGGATAGTAAGCAAGTTACTGATGCCAGGCTTTTCGACCGCGTCGAATGTGACTTCGCGACCAGCATCGGTGACGGCGCTCTTAATCTTTTTCAGGTTTGCATCAGGTGAATCCATAATCTCAATGACGCCAGCGACGGCCCCTGATGACTTACTCATTTTGGCAGTGGGCTCTTGAATATCATTAATTTTCGCTGCGGTCTTCAAAATATAGGCTTCAGGTAATTGAAAGGTTTGGCCGTAGCGTGAATTAAATCGCCCTGCTAAATCGCGAGTGAGTTCGATGTGCTGACGTTGATCCTCACCGACTGGTACATAGTGGGCTTGATAGAGCAAAATATCTGCAGCTTGCAGCATGGGATATGTAAAGAGAGCAACGCGCGAAGAATCAGCGCCAGATTTAGAAGACTTATCCTTAAATTGCGTCATACGGCTTGCTTCGCCAAAACCAGTTAGGCACTCCATAATCCAACCCAATTGATTATGTTGTGGAACTTGAGATTGAACAAAGAGCGTTGATTTATCAGGTGAAATACCGAGTGCTAGTAATTGCGCAGCGGATGCAAGTGTGCGCTTTCGCAGAAGTGCTGGATCTGTCTCAACAGTGAGCGCGTGGAGATCAACGATGCAGTAGAAGGCATCATGGCCATCTTGTAGCTCTACCCACTGCTTTACAGCGCCAAGATAATTTCCCAGGTGGAAGGAATCACTGGTGGGTTGAATTCCTGATAAGACGCGCTTCATGGGTGTAATTCTCGCACGCCTTAGTAGTTACGTGAGATTAATAGTCGACCTGCGCGCTTACCTTCCATGGAAAGCACCGTAATTCGCACTCCATTTACTCCAACAATGTCCTGCTCAACAGGAATACGACCCAAGTAGTGCATTACAAATCCGCCTGCGGTCTCATATGGACCTTCGGGTAACTCAACTCCAGACTCTTCATGTAAGTCCTCGAGTGAAATTAGGCCATCAATTTCGAAATCGCCAGTGTGTGATTCCTCTGAAATTTCTAACTCATCGGAGTCATATTCATCGCGGATATCGCCAATTAAAGTCTCGACCAGATCTTCGAGAGTGATGATGCCATCGGTTCCACCGTACTCATCGAGAACTATGGCAAGGTGCTGGCGTTGCTTTCGCATCTCAGTCAGGGCTGGCAAAATTGCTTTTGTCCCTGGCAGATACATGATGTTTCGAGCAAGCTCTTGAATCTTTGCATTTGAATTAGCAAGGCTGGTATCTAAGAGATCGCGAACGTGGATAAAGCCAATAACTTCATCAGATGAACCGCGCACGACCGGATATCGAGAGTGTGCCTTCTCGATAGCAAGTGCAATCGCTTTTCCAATAGTCAGTGAAGCATCCATGAAATCTACTTCTGTGCGAGGAACCATGACTTCGTGCACTTGTCGCTCTGAAGCGTTAAATACCTCTTCCACAATATCTCGCTCTTCATCGGTAAGAGCAGCATGGCCAGCAACAAGATCAAGTAGCTCTTCTTCAGATATCGCTGTGCGCTGCTCTTTTGGATCAATACCAAAGAGGCGAACGATTAGGTTTGTTGAATGCGATAAAACCCAAATAATTGGTCGGAAGAGATTAGCTACGAAATCAATAAATATCGCAGATGCGAGCGCAATCTGCTCGGTGCGAAAGAGCGCCAAACGTTTTGGAACAAGTTCACCGAATACAAGTGAGAAATATGCAATGACCAAAGTGACGCCGATTAGTGAAGCGGTGGCAGCAGAATTAGATTGCATACCAATATCTTCTAGCCATGGAATGACGTAGACGCCAAGTTTTTCTGCGCCTAATGCAGCAGAGAGAAAACCTGTAAGTGTGACACCAACCTGGAGCGCTCCAAGTAAGCGATTGGGATTAGCCGCTAACTTGGCAACGATTGCTCCGCGCTTTCCGCGCAACGCTAATTGTTTGACCTGACTTTCACGAAGTGAGATAAGAGCAATCTCGGCAGCTACAAAAAGTCCGCCCGTAACGATGAGGCCTACAACAATCAGGATGGAGCTAAAAAGAGGGGTACTCGGGTCACTTTCCATGATGGGAGAAGTCTACCGAGCGTAATTGCCTCTTGCCCGCCGCTGACATACCCTTGGCCACGCTGGTCAACCGACCAGCGCCTTACTCCACGGATCGTCGGGCACGTACCTGCCCGGATAAGGAAAGTGAAAAAATGGCATCAGTCGTATTTGAAAATGCGTCACGTATCTATCCAGGAACCACAACTCCTGCGGTAGATAAGCTCAACCTCACCGTCGCAGATGGTGAGTTCTTAGTACTCGTCGGACCATCAGGATGCGGAAAGTCGACATCACTTCGCATGCTTGCCGGTCTAGAAGAAATCGACGGTGGTCGAATTCTTATCGGTGATCGCGATGTAACAAATGTCGCACCAAAAGATCGCGATATCGCAATGGTCTTCCAGTCCTATGCGCTCTACCCACACATGACCGTTGCCGAAAATATGGGCTTCGCTCTAAAAATTGCCGGTATCGATAAGGCTGAACGCGATAAGCGTGTTCGTGAAGCTGCAAAACTTCTTGACCTTGAACCATATCTTGAGCGCAAGCCAAAGGCTCTCTCTGGTGGTCAGCGTCAGCGCGTTGCAATGGGGCGAGCAATTGTTCGTGAACCACAGGTCTTCCTTATGGATGAACCACTCTCAAACCTTGATGCGAAGTTGCGTGTTGCGACTCGTACCCAAATCGCCGCTCTCCAGCGCCGTCTCGGAATCACCACTGTCTATGTCACCCACGATCAAGTGGAAGCGATGACTATGGGCGATCGCGTTGCAGTTCTTAAAGATGGATTGCTGCAGCAGGTTGATACGCCCCGTAACCTCTATGACAAGCCAGGCAATGCATTCGTTGCTGGATTCATCGGTTCACCTGCAATGAACTTACTCGTTGCTCCCGTATCTGGTGGCAAGGCACATCTTGGAGATCTTGATATCGATGTTCCAGCTTCAGCAGGTTCAACTGTGACAGTGGGAATTCGTCCAGAAGGATTGGTCCCTGCAGATAAGGGATTCCAAGTTCATGTTGAAGTTGTGGAAGAACTTGGCTCTGATGCATTTGTCTATGGAAAGCCCGCTGATGCAAGCATTCAATTTGCAAATGTTGTCGATGAAGGCGCCCAAGTAATTGTGCGCTGGGATCCAAAGAACCCACCAAAAGCGGGCCAGACAGTTACTGTCGCGAACCTGCCAGGTGCTGTGCACCTATTTGATTCTGCAACAGGTTTGCGAATTAATTAATCACAGCAAGTTTTTAAGTAAGTAGCCCGTCGTAGTTTTCTACGGCGGGTTTCTTATTCTATGAAATCTAGTGATCCGCGCAGAACATGTACCTTGCCGCGTCCCACACGTCGCCATGAATCGGTATGCACCAACGCGGTGTATTCATCTATTCCAAGAAGTACGGACTCAGAATCAGATCGCAGAACAAAGGAGGCAACTCGATCTGGCAGCCAACCTAACATTTTGTCATAGTGCGGAATCACTTCAATGTTTGGCAAGAGCGACAACCCTGGACTATGGCTAGAGCGACGAAGGCCCATAATTGCGCCGCCAAAGGCCATTGCCCCCGCTGAACACCCAGCAAGTGAAGTGCCAGTACTCCACTGCTTAATGATTTCCTCCCACAGTGGTGAACCGCTAAAAATTTCGGCAACTCGGTGTGGGTCTCCCCCAGAAAAATAGATGAGCCCAGCATCTGCGATTAGATCTAGGTAGTCAGGGATAAATGCATCTTCACGTTCATGGATAGGTAAGTAAATGCAGTGGCTTCCGATGCGATCTGATTGTTCTTTCCCCAGAGATTGCCAATGTTCGCGGCGCGATTGCCCCTCATGGGATGAAGCAGTTGGAATCTGTATGAAATGGTTTTTCTTACCCCGTGAAATAGCTAAACGCAGGAGCTGGCTTTCTAGCTCCTGCATCTGCACTGAATATTCGCCAGAACCGACAAGTGCTATCGCACCAGAGTCCTGATTTAGCAATTGATTTAAGCCATTACTTTCTTAAGATTCTCATCAATTGAGTCAAGGAACTGCTCGGTTGTTTGGTATGGCGCATCTTTAGAAATGAGTACCGCCAAATCTTTAGTCATCTTTCCCTGTTCTACAGTTTCAATACAGACGCGCTCTAGAGTTTTGGAGAACTTGGCAAGCTCAGCGTTGTTATCAAGCTTTGCGCGGTGGGCAAGGCCTTGAGTCCAGGCGAAGATGGAAGCGATTGGGTTTGTGGAAGTCTTTTTTCCTGCTTGGTGGTCGCGGTAGTGGCGAGTGACAGTTCCATGAGCTGCCTCTGATTCGCAAATCTTTCCATCTGGAGTCATCAGTACAGATGTCATGAGACCGAGTGAGCCATAACCCTGTGCGACGGTATCTGATTGCACATCTCCGTCGTAGTTCTTACATGCCCAGACATATCCACCCTCCATGCGAAGTGACATGGCAACCATGTCATCAATCAGACGGT
>JBILAM010000085.1:0-3103 GCA_044354225.1 Candidatus Planktophila sp. | reverse complement strand
GTTTGCCCAATGGTTTGTTGGCGGAAAGATTAATGCAACCGTTAACGCAGTAGATAGACATGTTGCCGAAGGTAACGGTGATCGAATCGCATTTCACTTTGAAGGCGAACCTGGTGATACTCGCACTATTTCGTATGCACAACTACTTGCAGATGTAAGTAAGGCTGCCAACGCACTCACAGAAATTGGAATCAGCTCGGAAGACCGGGTTGCGATTTACATGCCACTCATTCCGGAAGCAATCATTGCAATGCTTGCCTGCGCGCGCATTGGCGCAATTCACTCCGTAGTCTTTGGTGGATTTTCTGCAGATGCCCTCCTATCTCGCATCCAAGATGCCGATGCCACATTAGTTATCACAGCAGATGGTGGTTTTAGAAAAGGTGCAGCATTTGCTCTCAAGTCACTTGTAGATGAAGCGCTGAAAGGCGAGACAAACGTTGCAAATGTCTTAGTGGTAAAGCGCACTGGGCAAGAGACCGCCTGGAATGTAGGCAGAGATATCTGGTGGCATGATCTTGTCGATCGCCAAAGCCCAACGCATACACCCGCGTATTTCGATAGCGAGCACCCTTTATTTATTCTCTACACATCGGGAACAACAGCTAAGCCAAAGGGAATTTTTCACACCACAGGTGGCTATCTCACACAGGCGGCTTATACCCACAAGGTGGTATTTGATATCAAGCCTGAAAAAGATATCTACTGGTGTACTGCAGATGTGGGTTGGATTACCGGTCACACCTATATGGTTTATGGACCACTCATCAATGGTTCAACGCAAGTTATTTATGAAGGCACACCTGATACGCCACATAAGGGGCGCTTCTTTGAGATTATCGAAAAGTACGGCGTCACGATTTTGTACACAGCTCCCACTTTGATTCGAACCTGGATGAAGTGGGGAGATGAATTTCCTAATAAATTCAATCTCACATCATTGCGCCTACTTGGTTCTGTTGGTGAGCCAATTAATCCTGAAGCATGGATGTGGTACCGAGAAGTTATTGGTGGCAATAAATGCCCAATCGTTGATACCTGGTGGCAAACTGAAACGGGAGCAATCATGATCTCGCCTCTTCCAGGTGTTACTGCCACAAAACCTGGATCTGCAATGCGTCCATTGCCAGGAATTAGCGCGAAAGTTGTTGATGACAAAGGCATAGAAGTTGGGAATGGTCATGGTGGCTATCTAATCCTTGATCAACCATGGCCCTCTATGTTGCGTGGCATCTGGGGTGAAACCGAACGTTATAAAGAAACCTATTGGTCTCGCTTTCCAGGAATTTACTTTGCCGGCGATGGCGCAAAGCTCGATGATGATGGCGCCATCTGGCTCATGGGACGCGTCGATGATGTGATGAATGTTTCCGGACATCGCATTTCTACAACTGAAGTGGAATCAGCTCTTGTCTCCCATGAAGCAATCGCTGAAGCCGCTGTAGTTGGCGCAGCTGATGCACTTACCGGTCAGGCAATCGTTGCCTTCGTTATCTTGCGCGGTGGTGTAGCCCATGCCGATGGCGAAGCGCTGATTAAGGAGCTACGTAACCACGTTGCTAAGGAAATTGGGGCTATTGCAAAGCCCCGTCAGATCATGGTGGTTAATGAACTTCCTAAGACTCGAAGCGGCAAGATTATGCGAAGGCTGTTAAAAGATGTTGCTGAAAATCGCGCGGTGGGAGATGCCACAACTCTGGCAGATCCCAATGTAATGAAGTTGATATCAGAGGGTTTGAAATCAGCTAAAGACGAGGATTAGCAAGTACTTTCTCTACCTCTTTCTTGATGTCAGCAATCACTGTGGGTGCATGGTTACTTACCTGCAAATAGAAACGACTCTCTGAGACAGAGTTCTGCCCAGCTGGCCATGGCGCCCACAATAAAATTGTGCCAATTACGTAGAAGAGGAGCACGTACTTGCCCACTTCAAATGCACTTCCCAAAAGTGAATCTGCCAGCCGTAGTGGTCCACGGATTACCGTGAGTTTCAAAGCTTTAGCAATCATCGTTCCCACAAAAGCAGCTACGTAAGCACCGAGAAGGATTGCGATGATGAGCCAGCCTGATTGATCGTAGTTAACAACTAGATACATCGCACCTACACCACCAGCCACAAAGAATACGGCTCTAATAATTGTTCTGACTAGGCCGTTCTTGTAACCATTATAGAAGGCCCCAACAGCTACGAGTGCGAAGATAAGGTCAAAAATCATTTCACTCCCAAATACTTTATCGCTGCTAATTCAATCTCTTCGGTTGACTTAAATGGACCATATTTCTTATACACAACTGCGCCAGATTCATCTACCAGCCAGGTTACAGGTACACCCATGCCAAATTTGCCGCGAGTATCACCTGTCGCGTCGTAGAGAATCGGCCAGGAAATTCCATAGTTTTTAATAAACTTTCTTACGCTCTGCTGGTTCTTCTCTTCCACCGCAATACCAACCATATCGACTTGATCGCCGTATTTGGCTAAGAAATGCGCCAGGTGTGGCAACTCCTGCTTACACGGCTCACACCATGTGCCCCACACATTGATAATTGCTGGTCCACGAATTGCATCGGCAGATATTGCACTACCTCCACCAAGACACTCCAGAGGCGCACCTGTTCCACTTTCGACTTTTATTTTTTCACAATCCACCACTACGCCTTTAACTTTAATAGGTTCTATGGCAGAGCAGGCGGTGAGAGCCAAAAGAAGTACAAAGAGTCCAGAGAGTTTCTTCATCTGAAGTCCTTATCTGTCTTGACCAATAACTGCGCCTTTGCTTTATCCATCTCACCAATTCCAAATGATGGGCAGATCTTTGCAACAGGGCACGCACCACATGCCGGTTTACGCGAATGACAAATTCGGCGGCCATGCCAAATCATTCGTTGTGAAAGATTTGTCCACTCTTTCTGTGGAATTAGCGCCCCGACTTCATGCTCAACTTTGACGGGATCCTTTGATATCGTCCAAGCAAAGCGTCGTGATAGTCGACCGAAATGTGTATCAACAGTAATTCCCGGAATATCAAATGCATGACCTAGTACGACGTTGGCAGTTTTTCTACCCACACCAGGCAAGGTAATAAGCTCTTCAATAGTGGCC
>JBILAM010000084.1:0-3105 GCA_044354225.1 Candidatus Planktophila sp. | reverse complement strand
GCGAACTGGCTGCCAAATGACTGGATCAACGCGTTCATCCCATTTAAGACTGTTAAGTACTCGTCCCCCACTGCGCGGAACTTGCACGGTGTAACCGAGCATTCCGTGGGTGCCAGGCATTTCACCAGTTGTTAGCGTTGCCAGACTTGTTGCTGTTGTGGATGGAAATGATGTCTGCACCGTGGCATGGGAGGCAAGTGCAGCCAAATTCGGTGCCATCGATGCATATGTTGTTAACACATCTGCGCCAAATCCATCGATGAGAAAGAGGAGTTCACGACCTGATGGTGATTGACCGGCAATAATTGAATCCTGCGCAGTGCCTAGCCCCAATGAAGAAAAGATTGATGGCATAATTTGCGACAAGTGCACCGAGGTATCTTCTCACGAGTATTGTTACGGCCATGAATTCGCTCGGTTTCGTGACCTCCCCTGAAGTAGCTGCGGCTCTCTCAGCCGGTAAACCAGTAGTGGCCCTTGAATCAACAATTATCAGCCACGGATTGCCGCGACCATCTAATCTAGAAGTTGCTCGAGAAGTAGAGAAAATCGTCAGATCTCACGGTGCTACTCCCGCAACCATCGCAATTCTTGATGGAAAAGTATGTATTGGGCTAACTGATGATCAATTAGTCTCCATTGCTAATCGAGATGACATTGCTAAGGCTTCCAGTCGCGACCTTGCAATTATCGCTGCTTCAAATAAGAGCGCCGCAACCACTGTCGCTGCTACTGCTCATCTCGCAGTGCTGGCCGGCATTCATGTATTCGCAACTGGCGGACTCGGCGGAGTACATCGCGGTGCAAACGACTCTTTCGATGAATCTTCAGATCTAACTGCCCTGGCAAATTTAGACATTACGGTTATCTGTGCCGGAGTTAAATCGATTCTCGATGTCGCAGCAACACTTGAGCGACTTGAGACTCTTGCAATCGGCGTTGTTGGATATAAAACAAATCACTTTCCTGGTTTCTATCTCACTGATTCCGGCTTCACACTAGAACATCAAGTCGATTCTGCTCAAGATATTGCAAAGATAATTCATGCTAGGAAATCACTAAAGACTAATAAGCATGCCTTGATTGTGGCTAACCCGGTTCAGAAAGAGATGAACCGGGCTCGTCACGATGCAATTCTTAAGAGCGGTCTCGCGGGTGCCGCGCGCGATGGAATCATCGGGAAAGCGGTCACCCCTTATTTACTTGAGCATTTCCACACCGCATCTGAAGGCGAATCACTGCAAGTCAATATTGAAATTATTAAATCTAATTCAGCCTTAGCCGCAGATATTGCGGTAGCTGCAGCCAAATAGTCCGATGATTGCCAAGGTTCTCTGCATCGGTGATGTCATGCTAGATGTTGTCGCCAAGATATCGGTACTGCCTTCTGAAATTAATTACGGTAGCGACACCTCTGCCAAGATTTCCACTCATGGCGGTGGAGCTGCCGGCAATGTAGCCTCATGGCTTACTCGAGCAGGGGCGCAGGCGACAATTGTCGGACATGTAGGAAATGACACTGTGGGTTCTGTACTTGTTGCCGAGTTCGACGCACTTGGGGTTAAGCACAATAATCTGGTGGTCGAAAACGGACAATCAGGAGTGGTTGTCGTGCTGGTAGACCTCACGGGAGAACGAACCATGCTCCCTGACAATGGCGCTAATTCCGGGCTACAACTAAGTGATCTTCCGCCTTTGGATGATTACAACTCAGTCTATATTTCTGGATACTCACCCTTAGACCCATCATCTTTGCCTGGAATTAAAGAAATGATGAGAAAAATCCGAGAAGCAAATATCCCGATCTATTTTGATCCAGCATCTGTTGGTGGAATGAAAGCAGTAGGCCTGGCTGAAATAAAATCATGGCTTCCTCACATGAGTGTGTTAATTCTTAATGAAGAGGAGTCAATTTATCTAACCGGCGAAAAAGATTTAGAGATAGCTCTTGATGTGCTTTTAGAACCGTGTGAGACGGTGGTCATTAAACGTGGATCTCATGGGGCGATAGCTAAATCTCGCGATGGAGTTATGGTTTCTGTGGATGCGCTGCAGGCGGTAGTTGTTGATACAACTGGCGCTGGAGATTCTTTTGCTGCCGGATTTATTTCCCACTATGCAAGTAATCGGGATTTATATGGGGCGTTAAAGGCTGGCGTCGAGATTGCGGCCCAATGTGTCGCAATCGTTGGGGCTAGACCGCGTGTAGGTACCAAGATTTAGCACAATGCCTTGGCAGAATACGCGCCATGGCAACGAAGAAGGCAGCAGCTCCCAAAAAGACGGCAAAGCTGGCTGGACCAAAGCCGGGCGAATTTCCAGGCAAGATCGTTGATATTGATGTCTCATCTGAAATGTCAGAATCATTTCTTGAATATGCCTACTCAGTAATTTATTCACGTGCACTTCCCGATGCACGAGATGGTTTAAAGCCAGTACATCGTCGCATCCTGCATCAGATGGCCGATATGGGTCTTCGCCCTGAGCGCGGTCATGTAAAGAGCGCACGTGTTGTCGGTGAAGTGATGGGTAAGTTGCACCCGCACGGTGACTCCGCAATCTATGACGCACTTGTTCGCATGGCGCAATCTTTCTCTATGCAGCTGCCACTAATTGATGGCCATGGAAACTTTGGCTCACTCGATGCCGGTCCTGCTGCTATGCGTTATACCGAAGCCCGTCTTGCCCCCACTGCAATGGCGATGGTTGCTGAAGCAGATGAGAACACAGTTGATTTTGGGCCGAACTATGACGGTCAATTAGCAGAACCACTAGTACTTCCAGCCGCCTTTCCTAACCTGCTCGTTAACGGTGGTTCTGGAATCGCGGTGGGCATGGCAACAAATATGGCTCCTCACAATTTGAGTGAAGTAATCGCTGCCACAAAGTTTTTAATTGATAATCCCAAGGCAACCCTTAATCAATTGATGAAGCATGTGCCGGCGCCAGATTTTCCTACCGGTGGCGAAATTGTTGGCCTAGAAGGTGTTCGAGAAGCTTATGCAACAGGTAAGGGCTCCTTTAAAGTGCGGGCAACAACTGAGATTTCTAAAGTCACATCGCGCAAAATGGGAATTGTGATCAAGGAGCTACCATTTAATATCG
>JBILAM010000036.1:0-10466 GCA_044354225.1 Candidatus Planktophila sp. | reverse complement strand
AGTAAGCGCACCCGCGCGGAGATCAGCGCACCTAAAAGTTCGAAAAAATCTGTAGCAAAGCGTCCTGTTAAGAAATCTGCTACTAAGCGCAAGTAATTCTTATGGCTGCCAATCGCGGTATCCAATACATCCCTGCAATCGATGGGCTTCGCGCACTGGCAGTAATTGCCGTGATGCTTTACCACCTTGGTTTCACGTGGATTCCTGGTGGCTTTCTTGGCGTTGATCTCTTCTTTGTTATCTCTGGTTATGTAATTACACGCCTGCTTCTTGATTCTATTGAACAGAGCGGTGGACTTGATCTTCGCGGCTTTTATCTTGCGCGCGCCAGGCGATTACTGCCCGCCCTGATCTTCACCGTAACCACGACAACCATTGCAATTGGTATCTGGGCGCCAGATACCATCAAACGACTTCTTACAGATATGCCATTTTCACTTACAGGCACTATGAATTGGTGGCTGGTGGCACGTCACCAAGATTACTTCGAAAGTATCGGCAGGCCGCCACTTCTTCAGCACACATGGTCACTTGCAGTTGAAGCGCAGTTCTATCTTCTTTGGCCGCTCATTCTCTACTTTATTCTCAAGCGCTTAGGTAAGAGTCGGATACCGATTGCCGCACTTGTTATTGCAGCGGCCTCTGGTGTCACACTGCTACTTGTTTCATTCTCACTCGATGCCTCAAATGCTTCGAAAGTAAGCCATGTGTACTTCGGAACCGATACCCACAGCATCGGATTGTTCTTAGGTGCAGCACTTGCCGTGAGTTGGATTCCGAAGAATTTCACGATCAATGTAAGTAAAAAGGCTCAGGACTTTATTGACGGAATAGGCGTCTTTGGATTTATCGGAATCATCGCAACTTTCTTACTTATCGATGAAACCAAACCGACCTTATACAAAATCGCCTTCCCGCTTGCCGGAATCTTTGGGGCCTCAATAATCATGTCGGTTGTTCATCCAGCATCTCGCTTTGCACCGATTCTGCAAAATCCTATTCTGGTGTGGATTGGTCAACGTTCATATGCGATGTATTTATGGCATTGGATAATTTTCCAGGTAACTCGGCCAAGCGTCGATCTAGCTGGTCAAATGTGGGCGCTTTATGCACTTCGTATTCTGATTGTTTTCGCTCTCGCGGATATTTCATTGCGTTATGTAGAACAACCTATTCGCCGAGGAGCTCTCAAGCTTTGGCTTAAAGGACTTAAATACAGAACTAAAAAGGAACGCTCGCGACAAACACGTACCTTTGCGGCTGTTTTCGTTGTTGTAATTGCACTTGCTGCCGTTGTCAGCGTTCGCGCAGTCTCGATAGGCAATGAACAACGCGCTGTGATCGAAGAGGCTCTCACCGCTCCAGAAGTTTCAATCAATGCCCCCGTGGCAGATGGACTCTGGGTGACAGGTGATTCGGTCATCTTAGGAATTCGCGCCTCACTTGATGCGCAAAAGCCGATATCGGTGATGAATGCGCGAATTGGGCGACAGGCGCCTGAACTTCTAGAGGTCATGCAAAGCGATAAGTCTGAGGTCGGTAATTCTCCAGTGATTTTTAACCTAGGTAACAACGGGGTATTAAATCGTAGCGATGTGCAGGCGATATTCGAACTTGTGAAAGACCAGTCTCAGGTGATTGTGGTCAATACTGCCGTCCCTAGGCCTTGGCGAGATGGAAATAATGCACTGGTCGCAGAAGTCGCCCAGCAATATTCCACAGTCACGCTAATTGACTGGAATTCGATTTCTATGGGTCATCCCGAATACTTTGCACCCGATGGAATTCACTTGGTACCGACAGGTGTTGAAGTCTATGTGGGAGAAATTCTTAAGTATTTGGAATGAAAAAACCCCGACCAATACTGGTCGGGGTTTTTTCTATAACTGTTATTCGAACTGGCCGGCAAAGCCAAATGGTGTTGCAACTCCGAGTGAACCATCTGGGTAGACAGCTGATACGCGGAACGAGGTTGACCCGTCAGTTGCAGTCTTAGCAAATTCTGCCGCAGTTGTTGTCGCAGAAACTTCTGATACAACTTTCCACTCACCGAGGTTTGCACGAGTCTCTACTGAGTAACCCTTCACTTCTCCAGCTGGCGCTCTCCATGTAATGACCATGACGGACTTTGAACTGTCCTTCCAGTTTCCAATGAAGCGTGATGGTGCCTCACCTGTTGTGTTAGCAGGTTCTGTTGTGGCTGGAGTTTCTTCTGGAGCTTCAGATTCTGTTGCTTCAGGTGCTTCTGATTCTGTAGCTACTGGTGCTTCAGATTCTGTTGCGACAGGTGTCATGTCATCGCTATCTTTATTGGAATTAGTAATGACGATTGCTCCTACTAGAAGAATTCCAAGTAGTACGGCAAAGAGAACCTTTGCTGATGACTTGCTGCTCCCACCTGTTGCTGGATTTGAGGCAGCAGCTGGCTTAGCACTAGCTGCTGAAGTACGTGGCGCAGCAGGTGATGGAGTAGTTGAAACATTTACACGAGATCCACCAACTGATGGAACTGGCGGGATGACAACCTGCGATGCAATCTTCTTACGCGCTGCGGACTTCTTTACCGTCTTCTTCGCTGTTGATTTCTTGGCAACCTTCTTCGCAGTCTTCTTCTTTACAACTGCCTTCTTCACTGCTCTCTTTGGCGCACTCTTCTTTGCTGCGCTCTTTTTAGCAGGAGACTTCTTAGCCGCACTCTTCTTAGCGGTTGACTTCTTTGGAGCAGCTTTCTTCGCTGCTGACTTCTTCTTTACTGCCACTGTAATCTCCTAGATGGTTGTCGTTCAAAGATGATGGGTATGGGCAAAGTTTAACCCAGGCTTTCGAGCAAAGTGATCACATGCGGAGCAATGGCTCGAAGTGATTTCCCCCGATGACTGATTGCATCCTTGGCTTCTGCGCTCATTTGCGCACTCGACTCTGTGAAACCATGCGGTGAGAAAATGGGGTCATATCCGAATCCAAATTCACCCACTGGTGCACGCAAAATTGAGCCGTGGAACTCTGCCGCTTCAGAGTGGCTTCTGCCATCAGGCAGATAGAGGGCTGCCACGCAGGTGAAGTGCGCTCCTCTCTTCTCATCTGGAACAACGCGCAATTGCTGTAGAACTTTTTCAGTGTTTGCCGCATCATCGCCATGGGAGCCAGCCCATCGCGCCGAATAAATTCCTGGGTCGCCATTTAAGTAATCAACACAGAGTCCGCTGTCATCGGCAATTGCAGGCAGCCCTGTTGCTAGCGACATTTCTCGCGCCTTCTTGAGTGCATTTTCTTCGAAAGTCGCACCATCTTCTATTACGTCATGAAGATCTGGAAATTGATCAAGACCTACCAGGTTTATTGCCCCAGGTGCAACGGCTTCAAGAATTCGGCGGAACTCTTCAATCTTTCCTTTGTTGCGAGTGGCAAGTAATAGCGTGTGTGGCATTTAGCGAGCGAGTGCTTGTTTCTGCAAGTTGGTAAGTTCGGCGCATCCAGCGACCGCAAGATTGAGTAAAGAATCAAGCAGTACGCGATCAAAAGGTGCCCCTTCTGCAGTTCCCTGCACCTCTATAAATCTTCCATCACCGGCGCACACAACGTTCATATCTGTCTCTGCCCGCACATCTTCTTCATAACAAATATCAAGCATCGGAACACCGTCAACAATTCCGACACTAACCGCAGCAACTGAATCTGCAAGTGGTTTTGCACTTGCCTTAACATGACCTTCTTTTTGAGCCCAAGCAATTGCATCCGCCAGCGCAACATATGCACCAGTGATTGCAGCTGTGCGAGTTCCGCCATCGGCTTGCAGCACATCGCAATCAATAACGATTGTGTTTTCGCCGAGCTCTTTCATATCAACAATTCCACGTAGTGAACGGCCGACCAGACGCGAAATCTCTTGCGTGCGACCGCCTAGCTTTCCTTTCACGCTCTCACGATCAGAGCGTGTATGAGTAGCTCGGGGCAGCATCGCATATTCAGAAGTGACCCATCCATTACCTGAATCTTTTAACCAGCGAGGGACACCAGGAGTAAAAGAAGCCACGCAGAGCACTCGAGTCTTTCCGAACTCAACAAGTACTGAACCTTCGGCGTGATCTAACCATCCACGAGTTATCTTGATATCGCGGAGTTGATCTACTGTGCGTCCATCATTGCGTGTCATTACTTTCCTCGTTCTCTGTTAGTTCTGCGGATAAAACTAGAATCAAAGTTCCGTGCTCATAAATCTTGGTGCTGTACCGAACCAACTTCGGGTCCTAAGAAGCGTCGTGCAAGGGATTCAAAGGCTTTAGCATCGCCGGTAGCCAAGAACTTGTGGGTGGATGGTTTCTCAGAACTTCCTCGAAGCAAATCATTTTCAACCAATACTCGGTATAGATCCTTGGCAGTTTCTTCCGCACTTGAAACGAGTGAGACACCGTTACCCATAACGTATGAGATAACACCGGTAAGAAGAGGGTAGTGGGTGCAACCTAAGACCAATGTGTCTATGTCGGCATCAATCATTGGCTTGAGATACTCACGAGCAACTTTTGTTATTGCCTCTCCAGAGGTTTCACCACGTTCTACATACTCAACAAAAAGTGGGCACGCGATGGATTCGATGGCTAATTGCGGAGCAGCAGCAAAAGCATCCAGGTAAGCCCTTGATTCAATTGTCGCTCGAGTTCCAATTACGCCGACTCGACCTGATCGTGTTGCAGCAACGGCGCGACGAACAGCCGGTTGAATTACCTCAATTACTGGTATCGAATATCGCTCTCTTGCATCGCGCAGCATTGCAGCACTTGCGGTGTTGCATGCAATAACGAGGGCTTTGACTCCTTGTTCAACGAGAAAATCTAGAGTTTCAAGAGCGAAGTCGCGAACTTCTGCCAGGGGCCTTGGACCATAAGGTCCGCGCGCCGTGTCGCCTATATATAAAGTAGATTCGTTAGGTAATTGATCAAGAATTGCTCTAGCAACCGTTAATCCACCGACGCCTGAATCGAAGATACCGATTGGCGCAGAGCTCATGGGATGAGTCTAACCGCGAGAGCGGATTAAGCCCAAAGAGTGCCGTCGAGTCCCTCAGTAGCAGCTTCGACTTGTGAGCCATAAATACCGGTCGATAAGTATTTCCAGCCAGCATCGCAGACAATAAATGCAATATCAGCATCCCGCTTTGCAGCGATTGCTTCTTGACCCATGGCTATGGCCGCATGCAATATTGCACCCGTTGAAATGCCAGCGAAAATTCCTTCAATTTCCAAGAGTTCACGAACTCGTCTCACAGAATCTACGGCACCTACTGAGAAACGTCGTGTGAGAATAGCTGCGTCATATAACTCAGGGACAAAGCCTTCATCGATATTGCGAAGTCCATAGACCACCTCACCATATCGAGGTTCAGCGGCAATAATTTGAACATCGGGGTTCTTCTCGCGCAAGTAACGCCCTGCACCCATCAGTGTTCCCGTCGTTCCAAGGCCGGCAACAAAGTGAGTAATAGTAGGTAGATCCTTAAATAGTTCGGGGCCGGTGTTGTTGTAGTGCGCTGCAGTATTGGCAGGGTTTCCATATTGGTAGAGAAAAACGTAATTGGGATTCTTTGCTGCAATTTCTTTCGCTACGCGCACAGCTTCATTGGAGCCACCAGCTGCTGGTGAGGAAATAATTTCCGAGCCCCACATCTCAAGTAACTGCCTGCGTTCCGGGCTGGTGTTCTCTGGCATCACACAAATCAATTTATATCCGCGAACTTTGGCAGCCATCGCAAGTGAGATTCCGGTGTTACCACTTGTGGGTTCAAGAATAGTTGCGCCAGGTTTTAAGAGCCCATCACGTTCTGCAGCTTCGATCATCGATATAGCTGTGCGATCCTTAATTGAACCAGTCGGATTTCGATCTTCCATCTTTGCCCACAAACGAACATTTGGTGCGGGAGAAAGACGAGGTAAACCGATAAGAGGTGTGTTTCCTACCGATGATTCGAGTGAGTCATATCGTGCCAAATTTAGCCACCAGCGACAGCGGGCAAAATTGTGATGGAGTCTCCATCCTTAACCGGAGCTTCGAGTCCACCTAAGAAACGTACATCTTCATCATTGACATAAATATTGATGAAGCGACGCAACGCGCCATCTTCTAGTAGTCGTTCACCCATTCCTGCAAAGTTTGCATCAAGGTCGCTAATAATTAGAGCAAGGGTTGTGCCTTCGGCCGCTACGGTTTTCTGATCTTTTGTATAGGGGCGCAAAATCGTTGGGATGCGAACTTCAATAGCCATGGCGTAATTATGTCGAAAAATCGGCGCTATCTCTAATCGAGAATTCCTACTCGAGAATGGTGACCGGTTCTTCGGTCACGATCCCATCAATGATGCGATATGAACGGAATTCTGGAGTTGTTGCAATCTCTTTGCGGGTAGAAACCAAGACGTAGTGTGCACCCGGTTCGCCGGCGTAGGCGATATCGGTTCGAGATGGGTATGCCTCTGTCTCTGTATGAGAATGATAGATAACAACAATCTCTTCATCATTGTCATCAACCTCGCGGTAAAGTGCCAATAGATCTTTAGGGTCGAATTCATAAAAAGTGGGTGAGTGCGCTGCATTGATCATCGGCTTATGTCGAAGCGCTTTACCTGAACCCACTGGCCCCAAAATCACTCCACAGCATTCATCTGGGTATTCAACGCGTGATTGTTCAAGAATCGCATCGACAAATGTGCGAGAGATTTCCAGAGTCATGTCTATATCTTACAAGAAGTATTCTTAAGAATTCTCAGGTTGAGATTTTGAATCTGCATCATCAATGAGAGCTGCAAGAAGGCTTTCTTGCAACCAACCCAGCCAGGTATAGACAGCGTAGACACCTCGAAGTGGGTCATCGGGTGCAAGAATTTCAAGATGTTCATGGGAATTACTTTCCACCTTAAGCCGCACACCCAGGGCCAAGCGAATATCGTTTATTGCGCCAAGCCAGGCATTTGCATTGTCATGATCTAAATCAACAATGCCATCCTCTGATGACTTTAAATGTATACGCATCACTATTGCATGTGCTTGCTTTTTTGCACGCAGAGTTGATTCGGTATATCTGCGAAATTCAGATGAATCGACAGAATCGGCATATGCATTAGGTAAAAGACGGTGCAGTACGTCATCCTCGGGTGGAGAATCGTGAGATGTAATTCCAACCATCGCGGCCAAAGGATCATCATGTCCATGGTCTGTGCGCTCGGCTAGGAGTTCAATTATTTGTTCACATAAATTAAGGAGTACTTCTTTCTCACTGTCAGCAAATTGTGCAACATATGAATGATCCCCGTGGCGCTTAAATCCTTCGGTGGAGGTCACAGTTGATCACCGCGTTGCAATGTTGCCCACAAACCATATTCGTGAAGGCGAGCTACATCATGTTCCATCTCTTCCCGACTTCCAGTTGAGACAATAGCTTTGCCATCATTATGAACCTGCAACATCAACTCAGTGGCTCGAGCTTTGGAATAGTTAAATAGTTCCATAAATACATATGTGACATAGGTCTGCAAATTAACTGGGTCATCCCAAACAATGGTGACCCATGGCGTATCACCAGAAAAGATTGCACGAATCTCCTCCTCGACCTTATCTGCAGTTTTTACCATCACCGGATAATGATATTAAATGTTTCAGTCGTTAAGGCAGCCCAGTTTTCATCTTCGCTCACAGTGGCTCGCAAGGTATAAACGCCTCGAGTTTGTGGCGCAACCGTGACGACAAAGTTACCTTGAGCATCAGTGACCACAGTTTCAGCGATTGATTGCCACTCTTTCCCAGCTAGTTTCTCGAGTGTCACCATGGCACCTTCGCTGCGAGGAAGCACGGTGCCTGTTATCTGTAACTGTGTTGCAGACTTAGCACTCGTTGGGGCAGTGAGATTAATCAGTCGATTGATGGTAATTGGGATCTCAACTGAAAGCCCTTCACTCCGCTCCCACGTTGCATCTGAATAAACACGTAACGTGGTTGATTTTCCAAGAATCAATGACTTTTCAAACTTACCTTCCGCATTTGTTACTGCATTTGCCAAGGTGCGCCAGGTGCTTTCACCGAGAGATTTTCCTTCAACTCGAACAGCAAGATCTGCAATAGGTGACTTATCTTTGATGCTCAATTGCCCAGTAATCGTGAATGGACTTCCATAGCTCATCTCACTCTTATCAACTGATGTTACGACGTTGACTTTATCTGGAGCGACCGCCTTTGCAACTGTTCGAATTGCTTCCATCGCAAGCGGTTCTTCCATGCCAAATGTCCACGCTGTTATTCCACCGATTCGGTATTTGGTAACTAGTGCGGCTCGAAGCGCCCAACTGCGATTGTCTTGATACCACGCTGTGCGCGATGCAGTGCAAGAGGTGGCGAGCCCACCGGCTGTGGTTCCGTTATAAACCTTTTGGTAAGTGAATGTGACTTCACCGAATTGTTCATTATAGGTAGGTGTTGCCCCATAGGTGGCTGCAAGTGATACCGCATCACGCATCACAAATGTTGCAGCTTTCGCACCTGTTTTTACTGAATTAGCCACATTTGCTGGACACACTCCTGCAACTGCCGTAACCCAGTCTCGTCCGTATCCAGGAACTCCCACAAATACTTTCGACGCGGGCATGATTGAAATCGCATACTGCACTGTTCGTTCAGCCCAGGTAATAGGTCCAAGTGGACCAACTTTTGCAACCGAGTAGTCATATGTCATGATGCGCAATTTATCGATTGATGATGCGATCGCCGCCCAGGCATATACATAATAACCCTTCTGCTTATCTGCCGGATTTAATACATAAGGTGTTGAAACCGAAAGCAATTTGTCTTCAGCACGTAGTGCAACACTCAACTCCTTTATAAATGCGGTCCATAACGGGGCCGTTGCTGTCCAGGTTGTGTTTTTATCAACAAATGCAAATCCTTCAAAATCAATATCAATGCCGTCGTAGTCATTTGTGCGCACTAAATTCATAATGACATTGACTACTTGCGTACGTGATGTCGGGTTCTTAAGTAATCCTGCGAGAACACCCATACTAGTTCCGTCGGTAATCGTGGGAATAATTTGAAGATTAGCGTTGCGAAGTGCATTCAATGGCTCCGAAATCGGAACGCTCGGATTTGCTGGTGCGTAAAGGTCGAGAATTTCGGGAGCTTTGGTCTTGCCATTGTATTTAAGCGTGTACCAAAAAGGCATTACCTCTTTAATGAGATCTGCATTATTAAGCACATCTGGAAGTGCTGTTTTCATTGAGTAATAGGGGATCCAACCGGTAAGAATCTTACGCGGTACATTCTCCTCGGCGTGAGTAGTGGGTAGAAAAAGAGTATGGGTAAGCAGTGAAAATAAAAGAGTAAATGTGAGACTTATTCGCGCAACTCTCCTCATGCCGATTTTCCAAATATAATTTTAAGGCGAGTCATCAATCGCCCACCGTATTCGCGATCGACCGACCAGATATTTAAAAGTAGGGCTACCAAAGATATGAACTTAAGTAAAAATGGAATCGGACTGATGATAAAAAATAATGAATTTAGGCTACCTACGGCGCTGACAAGGGCCATCAATGCTCGGCGCAGAATCTTTGCAACCTGATTGCCTGTCAGTGATTGCGCTATCCGGCTTGAGAGAAGAATTGAAATGGGTGCACTGAATACAGTAATAGAAACCAAGATAGTGACAAGGAGGGCGAGTGATTCCATCTCTACCTCCCCCATGTTGAATCAGTTGCTGCAAAGAGTGCCATATCTATCTGCCGACCATCCTCGCGGGTGACTTTCTTACGCATGATTCCTTCTTTTTCATATCCCGCACTGATTAAAAGCTTCTGTGATGCGTGGTTATCAACATCAACCAGTGCCTCAATACGCTTGAATCCAATCTCCCGTAATCCGAGTTCAGTAATCATCTCTGTGGCGGTAGTGCCAATTCCCTTACCGCGCTGCTCGGAGTCAATCCAGTACCCAATCTCTGCGGTGTGGTTTCGAATATTGACCGAATGAAGTGAAATCTCTCCAGCAAATTTCTTATCAGAGCCATTTCCATAATCAATCACAAATAGCATTTCGCGGCGCTCTGCAAAGGCAAAGGGAACATTGCGTACAAATTCGATGGCGTGATCTATCGTGTAATTCGAAGGCACCGTCGTGAATGCTGGAATGAGCGGGTCCTGGCAGGCGCGAAAAATCGCATCAATATCTTCCTCGGTGCTAGGGCGAAGAGTAATCAGCCCATGCGAAAGAGTTGGAATCTGCGCCGGCCACCAAATCATTACTCAATCTTATGGCAGAGGTAAGTTAATCAAGGGAAGTAAGCCTGAAGTGTTAGCCAATCAATTCAGAATCGCGATAACGACTCTGGTCATGGGTGCAACTTAAATTAGATGGCAGCGCAGCACAGTTATCGCAGAGCAAAATCAACTGATGACAAGAGGCTGTGTTGCAGTTACGAAAATCTTTAGT
>JBILAM010000083.1:0-3142 GCA_044354225.1 Candidatus Planktophila sp. | reverse complement strand
GAGAGATCAATAAATGATAGGAATGTGGCGCCTAAGAAAGCACCTATGCCACCAGGGATAGCCAATCGTAAGAGAATCTTCTTATCAATATTCTCAGCGTGCCAATGTGAGGCGCCAGATGCGAGAGTTGTTCCAATTTCAGCGATATGGACGGCCGTTGAGGCAACTACTGCAGATGCTCCGAGAGTGACTAAGAGGGTCGAGCTTGTGAGTCCAAAACCCATTCCAAGCGAGCCATCAATTAACTGCGCTGCTGTCCCTACGAGTGCAAAGAGAATCCAGTTCATAGGAGAATCTTAATTATTTTCTCCACATTATCTGCCACCGACGCAGTGCCATCAAGATGTAAGTCTGGGGCACTTGGTTTTTCATAGTCTTGTCCGACACCAGTGAAGTTTGGAATTTGTCCTGCAGCAGATTTCTTATAAAGACCCTTCGGATCTCGCAGACGACAAGTTTCCACTGGCGTATCAACGAAAACTTCTAAGAACTCACCGTCTTCAAAAATACTCTTTGCACGCTGTCGGTCCACTTCAAATGGGCTAACCAGAGCTGTAATCACAATAAGACCAGAATCGACCATAAGTTTTGCAACTTCCGATACTCGCCGAACATTTTCAGCGCGATCCTCCGGTGTAAATCCAAGATCCATATTGAGACCTAAACGTAAGTTGTCACCATCTAAGACGTAGGCGTGGGCACCTGAAGCAAATAGCCGTTGCTCTAGCGCATTAGCAATTGTTGACTTACCTGAACCTGAGAGACCAGTCAGCCAAATTACGCGAGCCTTCTGAGACTTGAGCGCTCCACGTTGGGCTTTAGTAATTTCATAATCCTGGTGCGAAACATTTGAAGCTCGTCGCAGTGAATGGCGAACCATTCCGGCACCGACAGTTTTAAGTGTGAGTCGATCAACAAGAATGAAATTACCAAATTCTCGTGAATCGGTATAAGGGCGCATGATTACTGGAATATCGGTAGCTACTTCAACATCACCTATTTCATTCATCTGCAGAGCATCTGAAGAGATATGTTCGCCGGTATTGACATCAATCTTGTATCGGATTTTTGTAATAATAGCTGGAGTTGTTGTTGCACCACTGACGAGCAGATATGACCTGCTATGAATCAGTGGTTCTTCATTGAGCCAAACAACATGAGCGGCTAGGCGATCGGAAGGTTGTAAATCTTCTGCAGACTGGGCGATGACATCGCCACGGGTTGCATCAACTTCCGGGGATAACACCAGCGTGACTGCTGAATCAGTTGGCGCGAGATCACTCTCTTGGTTGAAGGTAACTATCGAGGAGATCACCGCCTTCTGCTTACTTGGGAAAATTGTTACTTCATCACCTTTACTGAAACTTCCACGACGGACGGTGCCGGAGACACCACGGAAATTTTCTGCTCGGGCAATCATCTGAATTCGCATCAGCCCTTGGGCATCTAGGTCAACTGGTTTACTCCAGCCTTGGATAGCCTCGATAAGAGTTTCTCCCGAATACCAATCCATATTTTTGCTTCGATAAACAACGTTATCGCCCGATAGTGCACTCAGCGGGATGATGTGAACGTCCTTGAGCTCTAGTCGGTCTATTGTCTGTGAAATATCGGCAGAAATTTCATTGAATACTTTTTGATCGAAGCCAACTGCATCCAATTTGTTGATGGCCACTATGACGCGAGATACCCCCATTAAAGAACAGATTGTTAGGTGGCGACGAGTCTGGGTGCGAACACCTTTTACTCCATCAACTAAAACAAGTGCGATATCAGCACGTGATGCGGCAACGACCATGTTGCGGGTGTATTGCTCATGGCCAGGTGCATCGCTAATAATCAGTCGTTTACCATCTAATAGATTCATAGATCGATATGCGACATCGATAGTAATTCCTTGTTCGCGCTCAGCTTCAAGACCGTCGGTGAGAAGACTGAAGTCAATTTCACCCGCAGGAATTGTCGAACCAGTGCGACGAACTTTTCTGGCGGCACCGATTGTGTCGTGAGGGATGCTATCTGTCTCAACTAAAAGGCGACCAATAAGAGTTGATTTTCCATCATCAACACTGCCACAAGTTAAGAGGCGAACAATTGCTCTCGACATTAGAAGTACCCCTCAGACTTCTTTTTCTCCATAGAATCTTCATTATCGCCATCGATGAGTCGTGTAGCGCGCTCACTAAGTTTTACTTGCAAGACTTCTTCAACAACATCCTCAATAGTGTGAGCGTTGGATTCAACTGCGGCAGTGAGCGGATAACACCCAAGTGTTCGAAAGCGAACCTGCTTCATAAATGGTGTTTCGCCATCCTGTAATGGATAACGATCATCATCAACCATTATCAACTGATCGCCACGTTTTACTACTGGGCGCTCTTTAGCAAAGTAAAGTGGGTTAACCTCAATACCTTCCTGCAGGATGTAATGCCAGATGTCTGACTCGGTCCAATCGGAAATTGGGAAGACGCGCATGGTCTGTCCAGGGCCAAGGCGAGTGTTATAGGTACTCCAAAGTTCGGGACGCTGCTCGCGCGGATTCCAACGATGGCCAGGGTCGCGCACGCTAAAGATCCTCTCCTTCGCGCGGCTCTTCTCTTCATCTCTACGCGATCCACCAATTGCAGCATCAAAGCCATGGAGGTCAAGTGCTTCGCGAAGGGCAACGGTCTTCATCACACGGGTGTATTCGGAAATTCCGGTGTTAAATGGGTTGATGTTTGCTTCCACTCCAGCCTGATTTGTATGCACAATTAGGTTTGAATTAGTTTCAGCAGCAACTCGATCTCTAAAGGAAATCATCTCCTTGAATTTCCAGGTGGTATCAATGTGAAGGAGTGGGAAAGGAATAGGAGCCGGGTAGAAAGCCTTACGTGCAAGATGCAGAAGTACTGTTGAATCCTTACCAATTGAATACATCATGACGGGTTTGCGGAAACCAACTGCGGTCTCACGCAGGATTTCTATTGATTCATTCTCGAGCTCTTTAAGAATACGTGTCTTTATGCTCATGCTGGCACCTTCGGAAATATGAAATCAGAGTAACTCTTATTCATGGATACTAGAAAATCTTCCTGGACTTTATTAGAACGATCTTGCTTTACCGTTGTTGGCGCAAGAGTCAACTTATCCCAATCTGAGA
>JBILAM010000082.1:0-3157 GCA_044354225.1 Candidatus Planktophila sp. | reverse complement strand
TACGGTTTCGACTCTCCTAGTTTCTGCGATCTCGGAGATAACCACGAAACGAATCTGCTTACCGCGCGATTTCTTATCCACTCGCATCGTGGCTAGGAGGTTGAGCCAATCCCCTTCGGCATAACGAACCGGTAATCCCAACTTGCTGAGTATCTCTAGGTGCTGATCAACTATCTCTTGGCTCAAAAGTCCAAGTGAGTGAGCTAGGTGAGCCACAAAGACCATACCAATGGAGACGCATTCACCATGGCGCAACGAGTACTTACTCGCTAACTCCACCGCATGGCCAAAGGTGTGTCCATAATTAAGAATCTCTCGTTCGAAGCTCTCCTTGAAGTCAGAAGAAACAACATCAGCCTTGACGGAGATGGCGCGGTGAATCAACTCCACAGTTAAATCTCGAGATGCCCGAATATCAGAGATGCTCTTTCCTGCAATCAGAGCGAGAATCTGTGGATCACGAATGAATCCACACTTGACCACTTCGGCAAGTCCGGCTGCGAAATCGCGGTCTCCTAGCGTTGTTAACCATTGCGGATCGATAATGACTTCAATCGGTGAGTGAAAAGCGCCAATCAAGTTCTTTCCAAAGTCACTATTGATGCCGGTCTTGCCACCGACCGCTGCATCAACCATTCCTGCCACAGTGGTGGGAACTGCCACCCAATCTAAGCCGCGTAACCAAGAAGCTGCAGCAAAACCAGCAAAATCTGTGACTGCTCCCCCACCGATTGCAACAATTAAATCAGAGCGGGTAAACCCTGCTGAACCCAGCCAATCCCAGACCGTAAGTAGTGTTTCAGAACTTTTGCCTTTTTCCGAATCTGGGATGCCGAAGTAGAAAATTTCGGAATCCTGCGCATCAATCTGAGGAATTGAAGCTTTCATAGATTCGGAGAAGATAACGGCAACTCTTTCGCGCTTCTTAAAGTGAGGTGCCAGCGCCTGTAGATAGGGCGCATCAACTAACACCGAATAGTCTCGTTCTGCGCGAACGTCAATTCTTTTCATGCAAGAACCTCAAGTATCTGCGCCACAATCTCACTCTGAGAGCGTTTATTCACATCAACGACTGTATCGGCAACTGATTCATAAATCGGGCGACGCGCTTCCATCAGTGTCTGCCATTGCCCCCGAGGATTATTTAGAAGTAAAGGACGGTCACGATTAAAACCAATACGCGGGGAAACATTGGCTAATGAAATATCAAGATAGACCACATGTGATTCACTCGCTTGCAGCGCCGATTGCGCCTCTGCCGAGATCGGAGCGCCGCCACCCAGCGCTAGCACCGTGTCAGAACCTTTAAGTTCCTCATTCAAGACTTCCTTTTCGATCGCGCGAAAAGCATCCTCGCCATCTTCAATAAATATCTGAGAGACCGTTTTGTGCGCTCGTTGCTCAATTACTGAATCAGTATCTCGAAACTCCAAAGAAAGCTTCTGCGCAAGGGACTTACCGATAGTTGTCTTTCCTGAACCCATCGGGCCAATAAGGATGATTCGTGGGGCCATGGCTTGGCCTACTTAAAACGCAGATTCTTCATATATGACTCAAAATTTCTACGAACTTCCTGAACCGAGTCGCCACCAAATTTTTCAAGTACTGCTTCGGCTAGAACAAGTGCTGCCATCGCCTCTGCGACAACTCCTGAAGCCGGAACTGCGCACACATCAGATCGCTGATTAATTGCCTTAGCAGGCTCACCGGTCTTCACATCAATAGTGTCTAAAGCTTTAGGGACAGTTGAAATCGGTTTCATAGCAATAGAGACTCGCAAAATCTCACCGTTAGACATTCCACCTTCAGTACCGCCCGCGCGATCAGTACGTCTTGCAATATGGCCGTCTTTAGCGCGCTCAATTTCATCATGAGCAACTGATCCACGGCGAGTTGCGGTTCTAAAACCATCGCCAATCTCCACGCCTTTAATTGCTTGAATTCCCATCATGGCAGCAGCAAGCCGAGCATCTAACCTGCGATCCCAATGTACATGTGAGCCTAGGCCGGGCGGTAAATTGTAGGCAAGTACTTCACAGACCCCACCTAGAGTGTCGCCATCAGCATGAGCAGCTTCAATTTCTTTGATCATCTTCGCACTTGTTGCCGGGTCGGTACAGCGAACAGGATCTTCATCGATTCTCGACATGTCATTCTCACTTGGAAGTTCATATCCATCAGGAATACGAACACCTCCGATAGAAACTACGTGGCTTAGAATTGTTATGCCTACTGACTGTTCTAAGAATTTTCTAGCGATAGCACCAAGTGCTACTCGTGAGGCAGTCTCACGCGCACTAGCTCGCTCTAGGATTGGTCTTGCGTCGTCAAAATCATACTTTTGCATTCCTACTAAATCAGCGTGGCCTGGCCGTGGTCTAGTCAGTGGTGCATTGCGCGCCAAGTTCTCAATTTCTTCTAGTGGCACCGGATCGGCCGACATAACTTTTTCCCATTTGGGCCACTCACTATTTCCCACTTGAATTGCAATTGGGCCACCTTGAGTGGAACCCAATCGGATTCCGCCGAGAATACTTACCTTATCTGCCTCGAAATTCTGTCGTGCTCCGCGACCGACTCCTAGTCTGCGGCGCGCCAAATGAAAATCAATATCTGAAGTGGTCACCTGAACGTGTGCTGGGACTCCTTCGATAATTGCCGAAAGAGCCTGGCCATGAGATTCGCCTGCAGTGATCCAACGCATGTGCCTATTCTGGCAGAAAGTATTGGAAACTCGCTCATTATTAACTCAGTGCGATAACAAAAGAGCGAGATAAGACGCACATATCGCAGGGGCTAGCGCGATATTGCCCCGTAGCCGCCTTCGCACTGCGATTGTTAGTGCTGTCAAAATTGAGATTGCCAGCAGAAGAAAAACTAAAAAACCGCTAATTGCTTCGACCGGGATGGCCACGAGAGCCACCGCCAGAAGTAGTTTCACATCCCCTCCACCTAATCCCCCAAAAATACCAAGCACCAGGAGAGGTGCAAGAAACAAAATCCCGCTTAGGAAGCAAATCTGAAAGTCGCCCTCGATAAACAGAAGGATTGAAATGATGACAACGGAGAGATTCGTGATTCTGTGATGACGAAGATCAACGACGCTGATATAGATTGAGAAGAGAATAACTAGCGCCATGGAACGAGACTAGGCAGA
>JBILAM010000104.1:0-3193 GCA_044354225.1 Candidatus Planktophila sp. | reverse complement strand
GAGTTTGAAGTTGATAAGAAGGATCTTGTTGGTGTTCGTATCGACCGCAAGCGTAAGCAATCAGTAACTGTTTTCTTGAAGGCACTCGGTTGGTCAGAAGATCAAATTCTTGAAGAGTTTGGTGAGTTCGAATCAATTCGTGCAACTCTTGAAAAAGATTCAGTCAAAACACAAGACGAAGCGCTTCTCGATATCTATCGCAAGCTACGTCCAGGTGAGCCTCCAACAAAGGAAGCTGCACAAAATCTCATTGAGAATCTTTACTTTAATCCAAAGCGTTATGACTTGGCCAAGGTCGGTCGCTTTAAGGTAAATAAGAAACTCGGACTTGATCTTGAACTCAAGCAATCACTGCTAACTATCTCTGACATTGTTGCAACGTTGCGCTATTTGGTAACGCTTCATCAAGGTCAAGGTGCTGCAGAACTATTGATGGATTACGGCCGCGAAGTACGTGTAGAAAAAGACGATATCGATCACTTCGGTAACCGTCGCCTTCGCACAGTTGGTGAATTGATTCAGAATCAAGTTCGCATCGGTTTGTCACGTATGGAGCGCGTTGTTCGCGAACGTATGACGACACAAGATGTTGAAGCGATTACGCCTCAAACACTTATCAACATTCGTCCAGTAGTTGCATCAATCAAGGAGTTCTTCGGAACTTCTCAGTTGTCGCAGTTCATGGACCAAACAAATCCATTGTCAGGTCTTACACACAAGCGTCGTCTTTCAGCGCTCGGACCTGGTGGTCTCTCACGTGATCGCGCGGGCTTCGAAGTTCGTGACGTTCACCCATCTCACTACGGACGTATGTGTCCAATTGAAACTCCTGAAGGACCAAACATTGGTCTCATCGGTTCACTTGCAACATATGGTCGCGTAACTGCATTCGGATTTATCGAAACTCCTTATCGCAAAGTTGAGAAAGGCCGCGTCACTGACAAGGTTGATTATCTAACTGCTGATGAAGAAGATGAGCACGTTATTGCTCAGGCAAATGCACCACTAACAGATGACAATCACTTTGCTGAAGCACGCGTACTCGTACGTCGTCGCGGTGGAGAAGTTGAATACATTCATGCTGACGAAGTTGATTACATGGATGTTTCACCACGTCAGATGGTTTCTGTTGCAACAGCAATGATTCCATTCCTTGAGCACGACGATGCTAACCGTGCACTTATGGGTTCTAACATGATGCGTCAGTCTGTTCCATTGATGCGTGCAGAAGCTCCACTTATCGGTACCGGTATGGAATTCCGCGCAGCAGTAGATGCAGGCGATGTTGTTACTGCAACTCACGCAGGTGTTGTTACAGAAGTAACTGCTGATGAAGTCAAAGTTATGGCAGATGACAGCAGCTACCAAACATATTCACTTCACAAGTTCACACGTTCAAACCAAGGAACTTCATATAACCAAAAGGTTGTTGTCTCTGAAGGTGCACGCGTTGAAGTTGGCTCAGTAATCGCTGACGGACCATGTACCGATAACGGTGAAATGGCACTTGGTAAGAACTTGCTCGTGGCATTTATGTCATGGGAAGGTCACAACTACGAAGATGCGATCATTTTGTCGCAGCGTCTAGTTCAAGACGATGTTCTTACATCAATTCACATTGAGGAATACGAAGTTGATGCTCGCGATACCAAACTTGGTGCCGAAGAAATCACTCGCGATATTCCTAACGTCTCTGAAGAAGTACTTGCTGATCTAGATGAGCGCGGAATCATTCGCGTTGGCGCCGATGTTGTACCTGGCGATATCTTGGTTGGAAAGGTAACTCCAAAGGGAGAAACTGAACTCACACCTGAAGAGCGTTTGCTCCGTGCAATCTTTGGTGAGAAGGCTCGCGAAGTTCGCGACACATCACTCAAGGTTCCACACGGTGAATCAGGAAAAGTTATTGGCGTAAAGATCTTCGAATCAGAAGAAGGCTTCGAACTTGCAGCTGGCGTAAACCAATTGGTTCGCGTTTATGTTGCACAGAAGCGCAAGATTCAAGATGGTGACAAGCTCGCTGGTCGCCACGGTAACAAGGGTGTTATTTCAAAGATTCTTCCAGTGGAAGATATGCCATTCCTTGAAGATGGAACTCCTGTCGATGTAATTCTTAACCCACTTGGTGTACCTGGACGTATGAACGTTGGACAGGTTCTTGAAATGCACCTCGGTTGGGTTGCAAAGACTGGTTGGGATATTTCCGGTGTTGATGAGGCGTGGCAGAAGCACCTCAAAGATATTGGTGCACAAAAGGGAGAGCCAGGAACAAAACTTGCAACACCAGTATTCGATGGTGCTCGCGAAGATGAAATCGCTGGATTACTTTCAAGCACATTGCCTAACCGCGATGGAAATCAACTTATTGGTAAGAGCGGAAAGGCGCGACTATTTGATGGTCGTTCCGGAGAGCCTTATCCAACTCCAATTTCAGTTGGATACATGTACATCTTGAAGCTTCACCACTTGGTGGACGACAAGATTCACGCACGTTCAACTGGTCCTTACTCAATGATCACGCAACAACCACTGGGTGGAAAAGCTCAGTTCGGTGGTCAGCGATTTGGTGAGATGGAAGTGTGGGCACTCGAAGCTTATGGTGCTGCATACACACTTCAAGAATTGCTCACAATCAAATCAGATGACGTGCTTGGTCGCGTAAAGGTTTACGAAGCAATTGTTAAAGGCGAAAACATTCCTGAACCAGGTATCCCTGAATCATTCAAGGTACTCATCAAGGAAATGCAATCGCTTTGTTTGAATGTTGAAGTGCTCTCTTCAGAAGGTGTCGCAATTGAAATGCGCGATACAGATGAAGAAGTATTCCGTGCCGCTGAAGAGCTAGGTATCAACTTGTCACGAGTTGAGCCAAGCAGCGTTGAAGAAATCTAAGGGGGAAAATAACTATGTTAGATGTTAACTTCTTTGATGAATTGCGTATCGGCCTCGCATCGGCTGAAAACATTCGCGATTGGTCATTTGGCGAAGTAAAGAAGCCAGAGACAATCAACTACCGAACACTCAAGCCAGAGAAGGACGGACTCTTCGACGAGAAGATCTTCGGACCAACTCGTGACTGGGAATGTTATTGCGGTAAGTACAAGCGCGTTCGATTTAAGGGAATCATTTGCGAGCGTTGCGGTGTTGAAGTAACACGCGCAAAGGTTCGTCGTGAACGTATGGGTCACATCGA
>JBILAM010000081.1:0-3242 GCA_044354225.1 Candidatus Planktophila sp. | reverse complement strand
CTCCAGCCCTTGAAAATGCCTTTTTCCCATCAGCAAAATCAATTTTTGAGTCAGTTCGTGAGAGACATGGGAAATGATGATTGGTGTCCTTCATTTTTCCTTCACGGTTTCAGATATTGATAAATCTGTTAAGTGGTACACAGATGTGCTTGGACTCGAATTAGTCAATCGTCAACGACAAAATAATGAGTACACAAAAAAACTAGTTGGTATGCCAGATGCAATTCTTGAGGTTGCCCGCTTGCGCATCCCAGGTGTGCGCCATGGTGCATCAGACCATATTTTAGAGTTAGTTCAGTATGTCGTTGCATCAGGTCCAGTTGTTCCACTTGAGACCAACAGTCCTGGAATCGCACACTTTGCTTTCCTTGTTGATGACATTCTTGATAGGTTTAAAAAACTCTCAGGCCATGGGGTTTCCTTTAGAAATCCGCCAGTGACCATTACTGAGGGCACAAATCGTGGTGGGATGGCTTGTTATTTCCATGGCCCAGATGGTGAGACTCTTGAGTTGCTGCAACCTTCTCCAGAGAGATTAGATCAGATTCACCGCGAGATGAGTGTGAGCTAAAACTATGGCAGATGTTGAGATGCCGAGAATGTCAGACAACATGACAGAGGGCTTCATCGAGCAGTGGCTTGTTGCAGATAACTCCTTTGTTACTCGCGGCCAAGAGATCTTGCAAATTGAGACTGAAAAAGCGTTGATGACATATGAAGCAGAGAGTGAAGGCATTATCAATATTCTTGTGGCTGCTGGTGAGAATGTAGCAATTGGAGTTGTCATCGCAACAATAACTGAAAAGAGTTAGCAAAGTGGCTAACACTGAATTTGATAGTGATGCTGCGGGTGGCGGAAAAATGCGCTCTCCAAGGTTTCAAGGCAAATTCGCAGTTGTAACCGGTGGTGCTTCAGGGATTGGCTTAGGCATTGTCCGTGGTCTAATTTTAGAAGGCGCAACAGTAACCATTGGCGATTTCAATCCCGCAACACTAGAAGAAGTCGCACGAGAATTTGGAAAATCAGTTAAAACTTTGTTGGTGGATGTTCGCTCAGAATCAGACATCATAGAGTTGATGAAGTTGGCGACATCAGAGGGACCTCTTTCGATTGCATTTAACGCCGCTGGAATAGGTGAAGGGGCTCCTATTTATGAACAAGAATTGGAGCAATGGAACAAGGTTCTAGATATTTGTCTTACTGGAGTATTCCTAGCAGTCAAACATGAAGCCAAAGCAATGTTGAAATTAGGTGGTTCAATTGTAAATATCGCTTCCATCAATAGCCAAGTGCCTGCATATGGCGCGACTGCTTATTCTGTGGCAAAAGCTGGCGTGCAAATGGTGACTAAAAATGCCGCACTTGATCTTGGCGAGTTTGGCGTACGAGTAAATGCGATTGCTCCTGGGATAGTCAACACACCCATGTCAATTAGAACAGGACATGGAACTGAAGTTGTAGTCAATAAGTGGTTGGAGAAGACACCTTTAGGCAGAATCGGTCAACCCGCAGATATAGCTTCAGCGGCATTGTTTTTAGCAAGTGATGAGGCCTCATGGATAACTGGCGAGACACTCTTTGTCGATGGTGGTTTAACGCTGACTGCCTATCCGGACCTGCGAAATGTTACATAGCGGGTTTAAGAATTCTTAAAAACTCAGTTAATTCCTGAATCATCATTTCGATGCATTCATCGCTAGATATCAAGCCAGAGATGTATTTTTCTGACGCATCTCCCCAAATCCCTCGTCCCACAGCCCAACCAGCAATACCTGGCACTGTGAGGAATGGAAGAATCTGACCTCGCGCTTCTGCGCCGGAACGAGCCCCACCCAAGATGAATATCTTTGGTAGTTCGTGACTCTTGCCCTGAGATGCTTGAACAATTCTCTTTGCCTCATCAAGTGATTGCGGGAGAGGTATCTTCCAAAATGCAGGTGTAATGCCCAGCTCTAGGATCTCGTCTGCAGCTGAGATCAGTAGCGCGGTGTTGTTATCTTCAGGAATTATCTCTAGCAATAATCCACGGCCAGTTTGGCTCGTCCACTGGAACACTTCTTGTAGCAATGCGGTGGTAGGAATATTGAGTGCGTTATCACTCGACCATCGGATTAACACTTTAATGAAATTAGGATTTAGGGCATCGGCATGCGATTTCCAATCCTGGCCATATTCAAGGGTGAATTCAGGTGCCTCATTCCTCTCAACAGCTAAAGCAACTAAGAGATTTTTTTTGTGGGCATCTAAGACAACTCTGGCCCCGTATTTTTCATCCACAAGAAGGGCAAAATGAGAATCAAAACCCACTTGCGTAGCTGCTACGTGAGCTGCCGCGGCAAATATCATCTCTTTGATCTGAACTATGGTTGCATAATGTTCTTGGCGCGGTATTGTGGATTTTTCTAGCAAACGGTCAAATAAGTTTCGGTGATCAAATGCGACAAATGCGCGCAGATTTAAATTATCTGCGCTTGACACCGACAACGCTTCCCTCGTAAGACATTAGTGCTGATCGCTTTGCGGTCCGCGGATCATAGGTTTCAACTGGGGGAGCACAACACAGGAATAGAGTTTTCATCTCAGGCCCACCAAATGCTGCAGCGTAAACACTTAAATTACCGGTTTCAACAAATTCTACGACTTCTCCACTTGGGAGAACTCGAGAGATTCCATGACCTTTAGCATCAGCAACCCAGATTGCTCCTTCTGAATCTAGAGCTAATCCATCGGGAAGAATTGGTAAGTGTTCGGTCGCACTCTTTAACTCCATCACTGGGGGTATAGTTCCAAACTGCTTCCAGATTGTGCGCTCTCCAAGTTCACCATTTTCTAACACAGGAAAAGATGTAACTCTTCCTATATAGGTTTCGGCAACGAATAAGGTTTTACCATCCTCTGAAAAAACAATTCCGTTGGGAAAGATCAGATTGTCTGCAGCCACGGTAACGGAGCCATCGATATCGACTCTTAATAGCGGTGATGGCTCGATACTTGCACTGCCAAAGCCTGCCAGGCCAAAACTTCCAATATAACAACGACCCGCTTCATCCATAGCCATATCGTTAGCTTCAGTCTTAAAGTACCCAGACAAATCAGCTACTAATTCAAGTGTTACACCATCCCATTTGAATAACTTGCGATCTAGCATTGAAACTATGCGCATTGACCCATCCTTGGCAAAACCTAACCCTGAAGGTTGGCCCGGAATCTCACAATAACTCTCATGTTCACCAGTTACTGG
>JBILAM010000035.1:0-11053 GCA_044354225.1 Candidatus Planktophila sp. | reverse complement strand
CGCTTATCAATTCGTGGTCGGAGGCTACGGAATCTCTCTAGTTTTAGGATTTGAATCTTCGCTCTATGTGACAACCATTGGCACGGTCACATCTATCCTGCTGATTCGGTGCTATTTTTACTTGCGAAAAAGAGTGACAAAAGATCTTTTCCTTCTCGGGCTTACCTTTTTAGTCTTAGAGGCTCTGCTCCCCGTCTTCATTCCACTTGCTTTTCGCAACCCACTAAATGAAACAGCAAGTGTTGTAGCTGGATTACTTGTCTCACCGACTATCCCAGGACTTATTTTGTTGGGCTCTGCCTACCGCTTAATTATCCGAGATCGTGACTTTGCAATAGGAGCTGCTACATCTGTCAGATATCGAGTTGCCTCGTTGCCGAGCGAAGGTAGGCCAACTGGAAGCGGCGTCGAACTTGCTGAGTATCTCCATAACTCATTGCAATCTGAATTGTTTGGTATCTCAAAGCGTTTAGAAGCAGCTGCTCGTGGGACGCCAGGTGCAGATTCCACAGCGGCCTTACAGTCTCTTGAAACTGCTCTGAATCGAGACTATCAAGATATTTCAACTAAAGAGTTGGGTGGAGTTATGCGTATTCAGAAATTGATTTCCTCTTGGCAGGGAATTGCAGAGATAAATGTAATTGGGCTTGATATCCTCGAAGAGGGGTCGATTTTGTGCCAACGAACCGCCCAAATTCTTGAAGAGATGATTACCAACACCATTCGTTATGGTGAAGCAGACAATATTCAAGTAGAGCTTGTAAAGGACTCAACGCACTTACAGATTGAGCTCACACATAACGGTAGAGGTGAAATTTCAAAGAAATCTGGGCTCGGCTCAATGCTGCTGGCACAACAATCTGCTGGTGACCTAGAAATCAGCTCTGAATCAGGGAAGACGTATTTGCGACTCAGAGTTACCCTTGACTCAGTCAGTTAAGGCTGAGTTCAATCTCTGTTCTAAGGCTTCATACGCCGCAGCAAACTCAGGGCTAGAAATCTCCTGCTTCCAACGGCCACTTGTGGCATTCGCTGGAGCCATGTCTTACTCTTACTTTCCGCTAGATGCACAGAGCTAACTGTAATGATAAATTTAGTATTTGTCAGACAACATCACCATCCACGGAGAACTTTCCAGTATTAATTACATCGAAATCTTGACTGTTTGAGCGCATAAACTCTTGTATTGGGCGGCGCATGGTAGTAACCTCGCATTATTGTTTGTTTGGTTCAGAGGAATTAAGAGAAGGATAAGAAAGTGGCTAGAGTAGAAAATGATTTTGATTATGTTGTCATTGGAGCTGGTTCGGCAGGGTGCGCTCTTGTAAGAAATTTGTCAGATCGAACCGGTGCAAAGATTCTTTTGCTTGAAGCTGGTGGCTCAGATGAGAGAAAAGAAATCCAAGACCCAACTAAATACTTTGGTCTATGGGGAAGTGATATCGACTGGAAATACGAAACAGTCCCCCAGGAATTTGCTAACAATAGAACTCTGCGCTGGCCCAGAGGTCGAGTTCTAGGTGGAACAAGCAGTATCAATGGAATGGTCTATATACGCGGTGATCGCCTCGACTATGACACCTGGGGTTATCTTGGAAACTACGGCTGGGGATTTGACGAGGTATTTCGCACTTTCTCTGCAATGGAAGGAAGCAAGAACGGCTCCGCATCCGGTCATCTCATGCCGGCAGTGGTTGCAGATCAGAGCGAACTCTCTCAGGTATTTATCGATGCTTGCGGGGAATTAGGCATCGAGTACAACAAGAATTTCAATAGTGGCAAACTTTCGGGTGCGGGCTGGAATGAGTCCACCATCTATAAGGGGCTCCGCCAGAGTTCGTATAGAGCGTTTTTGCATCCAACTATTGATAGACCAACTATCACAATAGAGACAAATGCGATCGTAGAGAAATTAACGCTCAGCCAATCTAAGCGGATTGATTCACTCACCTACATACAGGATGGCAAAGAGCACACGGTAAAGATCAATTGCGAGCTAATCATTTCAGCTGGCGCAGTTGATACTCCAAGGTTGCTCTTGCTCTCTGGAATTGGTGATCCGCAAGAGCTCCGAGCCCTTGGCATAGAAGCTGTTGTTGAGATCCCAGAAGTGGGTCGTAATTTAGTCGACCACATGCTAATCGGGGTTGCATTTGGTTCTGCCACAAAAATTAATGGGCGTAATCCCTTTGTCACTGAGAGCTGCGCTTTCGTGCCCTCAAATCCAAGCGTGGTGGGCTCCAACATTCAAATTTCCTTCGTCAATGAGAAGAACTTCGTTGAAGGATATGAAGTGCCTGAACATTGCTTCACAGTTATTCCAGGCATCGTCAGGCCACAGAGTCGAGGATCAATCACGCTACGTTCCGCTGATCCCAGCGTCTCACCACTAATCGACCCTCGTTACTTAAGTGAGACGGCAGATGTTGATGACTTTGTCAGCGGAATTAAGATCTCACGTGAGATAGCAAAAACTAAGGCTCTCTCACCATGGACAACAGGTGAGGTGGCTCCGGGACCTGATTGTGCAACTGATGCCGAGATTCGCAATTACATTAGATCTGTTGCCACTACTTGGTTTCACCCAGTGGGCACATGCAGAATGGGAATAGATTCAAGGGCTGTTGTGGATCCAGAGCTTCGAGTTCAAGGAATAACAAATCTGCGGATAGCAGATGCCTCGATTATGCCTACCGTCGTATCGTGTAATACCAACGCAGCTAGCACGATGATCGGATGGAAAGCTGGAGAGCTAATCGCCAATAGTAGAAAGAGTTAGTTTTCCAGATGCCATATTTCATTCAGCTCTTGCGAAATAACTAGCCCATCAGCATCGTATTCCATCATTGGTCCCATGATCTCTGCGCCCCAACGCTTGTGAATGTCAGATTCCCACACACGCTTCCATGAATCAGGGTCTTTAATCTCGGTATAGAGGAATATCAATGGAGCAGCTTCAAATAGCGAAACTTCGGCAATGCCTTCATCCTTAATCTTCGCAAGAAGTTCAGGCCAAATGTTCTTGTGCCAATGTATATATTCCTCAAGGGCACCTTCGCGTAGCGAGAGTACATAAGCCTTACGTAGAACTACATTCTTTGACATCGAAAACTCCATTCAGTAGCAACAATCAAATTTGGGAGAGGAAGCGACCCTGCGGCGCAGGATCGCTTCCTCCGAGCAACAAAATTCTTTTACTTGACCTCAGTCAAATATCAGAACTTGAAGCTATCAACGTTTTCTGGTGTAAAGATGATTCCAGGACCGAGAATGATCTCGGGACCGTTATCTCCTGCGAAAGACTTACGACTTCCGAGGTAGCCACCTGAGAATGATGAACCGTTCTTAACCGGTGTCTTCACTATCTTGGAGGCAATATTTGCAACAGCATAAACAGACATGTAACCAATATCGGGAACATTCCAAAGTGCAGCTTGTGCAGTTCCGTCCTTGATGTACTTAGCCATTGAGGTAGGAAGTCCAAGACCAGTCACAATTACTTTTCCTTTGAGTTCTGGTCGAGCAACTACATACTGAGCAGCAGAGATAATTCCTACTGAAGTTGGAGCAACAATTACCTTGATTGTTGGATTACTTTGCAATAGTCCTTGAGTCTCAGTAGTTGATTTTTCAGGATCATCATTACCGTAGACAGTTGCTACAACATTGATTCCCTTGTACTTAGCGTTTGCCTTGATCTGCTTCGCCATCGAAGCGATCCAAGCATTCTGGTTAGTTGCATCTGGAGTACTACTCAAGATTCCAACATCGCCACTAACGCCAGCACCTAAAATGCTTACTACGCTATCTAGCATCGCAGTTGCAACGCCGTCATAGGAAGCCTGGTTCACGAATATGTTGCGACCCTCTTTAGCAACATCAGAGTCCCATGAAGTTACGGCTACGCCGCGCTTCATAGCATTCTTCAGTGCTGGAACAAGAGCATCTTTATCGTTAGCAGAAATCATGATTCCGTTATAACCCTGTTGTACAACAGCGTTAATCAACTTAATCTGAGCTGCAGCAGTACCCTCGTTTGGACCGAAGTACTTGACTGTGCACTTGATTTCCTTGCATGCCTTTGTGGCACCGCTCATTGCGAAATCAAAGTACGGGATATTGCCAATCTTTGAAATCATGGCAATCTTGAGTCCCGCTTTGTACTTTGGTGCCGCAGATGCTCCACTTGATAGTGGAATCACTATCAAGGAAGCAAGAGCGAGAACCGCAACAGAATTTTTGACACTTTTCTTCATGTAGATTTTCCCTCTCCTTATTAACGAACCAATTGTTGGAACGTTTTTTGGAACAACGCTGCACGCAGCGCTTCAGTCGGCCCCAGTTGTTGTTAACAGACATGGAATCGATCTAGTCCGGCCGCTACTTAACAGTCGGAATTTCATAGTTGTCCTGCCTCTGACTTGCTCATACGAGAACGCTCAATGCGTATGAAATTTATGCGCCCGAGAAGCAACGGGATCATTACTGACCCAATAAGAAGAGACCCGGTAACGATGGTGAAAATATTTGGAGAAATTGCCTGCAGATTAAAGAGCGCTTCCAAGCTTCCGAAGAGCACTGCAGCAGCAGCTACTCCCCAGATGGTTCCTACGCCTCCAAAAATGCTGACGCCACCAAGTAGCGCAGTTGCAATAATTGAAAGCTCCAAGCCCATGGCGTTGTCATATTGAGCAGTTGAGATTCGAAGGACATAGATCACGCCAGCAACGCCGGACATCGCGCCGGTAAGCATGAACAAAATTATTTTATGATTCAGTACTGAAATTGCAGCAAATCGTGCGGCTTCCACGTTTTGGCCGATGGCAAAAGTCCTTCTACCAAATACTGATAAATGTGTAAGGACGCCAAAGATAAGTACAAATAGAATGATGATTGGGTAGGTCTGCGGTAGGAAAGTGTCTCCGATTGTTGAGTAACCGAAATTAGTCCAGGATTCTGGGAAGTCTGTGACTGACTTATTTCCCATCGCAGCTGTGGCAAAGCCCCGATATAGCGCCAAGGTGGCGATGGTGACCGCCAAGGAACCGAGTCCGATTCGAGCAACAAGAATTCCGTTTACCGCGCCACAGAGAACTCCAACGATCACACCAAGAAATGCGGCAAGCCAAATATTTAGCCCGTTTTGATACGTTAAGCCAAAGATAACGCCACTTAAGCCAACTATTGATGCTACCGATAAATCAATTTCTCCAGCAATAATCAGTAGCGTCATTGGCATGGCGATTAACAAAATCTCACCGATATTTGGGAGCATCAAAGAGAAATTGAAGGCGGTGAGAAATGCTGGATTAATCAGTGAACCAGTGATGAGCAGAACCACGAGCAATACAATGATGATGACATCCCAGGTCAGTGGACGAAAACGCCGCTCATGAGAAGTTAGCTTTGCAAGATTAAATCTCATGGTGTCTGGACCTTTTTCTCAGCACGAATTCGTTCAATCTTTGTTTCGCTTCTGCGAGAGAGAAAGCGATCAATTCCAATTGCAATGAGTAAAAGCAGGCCATTGATCGCTTGTTGCCAGAACTGGGCAACACCGAGTGCAACTAGTGCTCCAATTAATACTCTTAATAGGACTGCGCCCAAGAGCGCACCCACGATGGTTCCGACCCCACCAAATATGTTCACCCCGCCGATCACTACTGCGGTGACCACGATGAGCTCTTGGTTGAGAAAAGCCGACGAGTCAACAATGGCGTAGATGGATAGATACATAACCCCGGCTATGCCTGCCAGAGTTCCACACCAGACAAAGGCAAAAAGCGTTCTGGAAAATACTTTGATTCCAACTATTTCAGCAGCTTGAGGATTACTGCCAATTGTGTAAAGGTCGCGGCCGAATCGTGTAAATCTCATCCACCACACACCGAATAGCGCCAATAAAAGCACTAGACAAAAGAGAATCGGAACCCCAAAAATCTTATCTTGGGCAAGGTCGACAAGCTCAGTCGGTAATTTCTCGGCTGTGAATTGCTTATTGTTTGCGAACTGATAATCAATTCCACGAATAATGTAGAGCGTGCCTAAAGTAACCACAAGACTTGGCAGTCGAAGGCCTGCGATTAGCACACCATTGACCGCGCCAATAACCGCACCCACACATGCGCCGACAAAGAATGCTGGAATTACACCCCAACCTTGTCCAACAATGATGTGGGCAGTTAAAAATGCCGAGAATCCAGTTGCTGATGCAATGGATAAATCAATATGCCGTGCAATTACTACTGGAGTCAGTCCAACTGCCAGGCATCCAATCATGGCAGTATTAAGAAGCAGATCTGATAGTCCATATCCGGAGATAAACCGAGGGTTTATTAGCGTTGTGGCAACAGATGCCAAGATTAGAACTAGCAAGATTCCACTCTCACGACTACGTACAAGTTCCTTAGATTTCAACTTAAAATTAGCGCTTTGCAGCGATGGAATCTTTTGACTCATGCGCCACCACCCTGGCCGGTTGCTGAAGTCATGATGAGTTCTTGAGTTGCCTCTTGCCTGGAAAGTTCTTTAACTAGCCGGCCCTCGTGCATGACATAAATTCGATCGGCCATACCCAACACTTCTGGGAGTTCGCTGGAGATCATTAAAATAGCTTTGCCAGATGCAGCTGCCTGGCTCAGTTGGCGGTGGAATTCAGCCTTTGTCTGGACATCGATTCCTCGTGTTGGCTCGTCCACGATTAAAACATCAGGATTTGTAGCAAACCATTTCGCAAGTACAGCTTTCTGTTGATTGCCACCAGAGAGTTGATCCACTGGAGCCTTCGGGTTTGGGTACTTAATCTGTAACTTCTTTCCCCATTCCTGAGTAAGAGAATTTTCAGAACGCTGCGAGATCAGCCCAGATTTAGCTAACTTATTGAGCATCTCCATCGCAATATTGCGAGAGACAGAGGCAGTCATGAATAGACCTTGTTGACGACGATCTTCTGGAACAAGGGCTAAGCCTGATTCAACCGAAACGGCAGGTTTGCCGCCAGGCAGAATCTTTCCCTTTAATTTAACTGTTCCAGAATCGTAGGGATCAATACCAAATATTGCTCGAGCCACTTCAGATCTTCCGCTGCCCACGAGCCCAGCGAGAGCAACTATCTCCCCGCGTCGTACATTTAGCGTTATATCCGCAAATTCAGAGGTACTGCTAAGTCCTTCTACCTCAAGTACAACCTCTCCTATTGTTGATTCCATCTTCGGGAAGAGATCTTTTAATTCGCGGCCTACCATCCATTTGATTACTTCATTGATTGAAGTATCTGAGACCTTAGCTTGAGCCACCGTTGCGCCATCGCGCATCACAGTTATCTGATCACAGATGGCAAATACCTCATCGAGGCGGTGGCTCACAAAAACTACTGACTTTCCCTTTTCTTGCAGGCGACGCATCACCAACATCAATCGATTAACTTCTGACTTCGTTAGCGCAGCTGTTGGTTCATCCATCAAAATTATTCGCGCATCAAGGGAGAGCGCTTTTGCGATTTCAACAACTTGTTGATCTGCGATAGAAAGTCCCCGAGCAAGGCGTGATGGCTCTAAATTAACCCCTAACTCCTCAAAGAGTGACTTAGTTTGGGACTTCATCTCTGCCCAATTGATTCCGGTCTTACTCCTTAATTGGCGCCCGATATAGACATTCTCGGTCAGCGTTAAATCTGGAAAGAGTGATGGCTCTTGATAAATTACAGTGACCCCTTGCAACATTGCCATGCGAGGAGACCCCTGGATAAATGTTTTCCCATCAAGTGCGATCGTGCCGGCCTCGAGTGTGTGCACACCTGCTAATACTTTAAGCAGCGTTGACTTGCCAGCTCCATTTTCACCAAGCAGGGCGTGGATCTCTCCAGACTTAAGGGTGAAATCCGCGTAGTTAAGAGCAATGGCTCCGCCGAAATGCTTATAGGCGCCGCGAATCTCAAATATGGTACGCCCAAATAACGCTTTTGCCTGGTCGTCCACTGGACTCCCTGCTTCCATAACTCGGTTTTTTGCGTCTATGGAAAGGATTCCACGGATTCTCAAATGCTAATTAGGCGTACTTATCGAGTCAACGCAAATTGTGTAACGGTTTGATAACGATTTTAAGAGAATCGTGTATACGACTTGCAATGCATCCCGATAACCCTAGGTGCATTAACTTTAAGTTCTTCTCAATGCCATTCAGTGGTAGGAAAAAATAAGGCATTCTTGAGCATCACATTACGAGGCAGATTGATTTGAAGCATTACCATTTCAGCAACATCTGCTGGGCTCATCAACTTACTGCGTCCTGCTGTTCCTGCACGATTAATATCTTTATTGAGATCATCCCAAAAGGCTGTATCTACTCCGCCGGGACAAAGTGTGGAGACGCGAATTCCTTGTGTGATTACTTCTTGCGCAAAGCTATCCATAAATCCCATCACTGCCCACTTAGTTGCGCAATATCCCGACCATTCTGGATATCCCTTTGTGCCGCCAGCAGATACAACTGCGATGACATCTCCAGAGCCTTGCTTTTGCATGGTAGGCAGCACCGCTTTCACAATATGCGCCGTTCCTAAGTAATTGGTCTGCATCATCATTTCCCAGTCGGCGGGATCAGATTCCTCAACCGAGCCAATAATTCCCATGCCGGCATTGGGAACAAGCACATCAATAGCGCCAAACTCTTTGACTACTTTCTCAACCGCTGCAACGCATTCACTCCATACTGAAACATCGCCTACTACGGCCAGGGCTTGGGTGCCAGAAATTTCAGTAATCTCTTTCGCAGCTGACTGAATTCTTGCTTTATCTCGCCCAACGATGGCTGTTCTAAAACCTTCTTCTGCGAGTCTTAGGGCAATCCCAAAGCCAATTCCACGTGAAGCACCTGTAACCAGGGCGGTTCTAGCTTCTGTCATGCTAGCTCCACGGTCTGGCGTCTACCGGATCTTCCCAACTTGGAATAGGCGCTTGCAGTGGCTGATCAATCCAGCAGAATCTGCCATTAACTGAATCACTTTCAGCACTTACTAACTTAAGAACGAGATCCATCGCCTTCTTTGGATCATCACCACCGGTCTGATCTACCCAGTCAACCCAGGCTTTGTAATCTTTTCCTACCTCACCAAGGGCCTCTGCTTTAGCTTTAATATCACCCCACATATCACTTCGAACATCGCCCGGATGAATCACATTTGCAGTAACTCCTGAACCTGCAATCTCAGCAGCGAGATGCCTGGTGAGTTGGTTCAGTGCTGCTTTAGAAGTTCCGTAGGCGCTATTAAGAGGTCCTGGTGGATGCAGCGATGCAGCAGAAGTTAAATTGATGATTCTGCCCCACTTGCCATCAAGCATTCCAGGCAAGAAAGAGCGAACTGTGTAATAGGGCGCAATCGCATCGATAATGATGGTGCGCACCCATTCGGTGGGATCAGTGTTGTGAATGAGATCAATGGGTCCGAATACACCGGCTGCGTTGACCAGAATTTGGACAACGCCATGATCTTTAGCAACTTGCTGCTGCAGTTTTTCGACAAAGGAGTTATCACTCACATCACCGGTAATGCTTGTGATCATTGACTTCTGGGAAGCCGATAAGTCACTTGCATCAAGTGCCGAACGTGAGACTGCAATAACTTGGTGGCCTTGGTCAGCCAGACCTAGCGCAATCTGGCGCCCAATCCCGCGGCTAGCACCTGTTACCAGAGCAAGTTTGGCAGCCGACATCTGATTTACTTTCCAGCGTTCGTTTCGAGATGGAATACTTCGCGAAGCTCTGTTGAATTAACAATTCCATCTGCATTGAACTCCATCAGTGGGGCCATGAGCACAGCCCAGCGATCATGAACCTCTGAATGCCATAGACGATCCCATGCCTCAACATCTGTAATAACTGAATACATCACGAGGACTGGGTCATTTTCAAAAATAGTCATATCTGCGATACCTGACTTCTCAAGTTCGGCAATCATCTCTGCCCAAATCGCATCGTGGTGCATTTTATATGTAGCCAAGCTTCCTGGCTTTAAACGCATAGTGAACGCTCTTCTTACCATTTTTTCCTCTTTCTCTCTTTAATCGGTATGTTGGCTGGACTACTCGTTAATTAATTTGATGAGCTCACCGTCATCGACGCCGCTGACCTCACGCGTGCTGGCACCATCTTTGACTACAACTATGCGATCGCACAAGGTCGTTAACTCAGAGATTTCAGTTGATCTAAATAAAATGCCCTTGCCTTCAGCAGCAATCTCGCGCACGAGACGGAAGAGCTCAACCTTGGCGCCGATATCAACGCCTCGAGTTGGATCATCGAGTAGAACTAGCCCTGGGCCAATTTCTAACCACTTGCCAATAACTACCTTCTGCTGGTTACCACCAGATAGATTTCCCACTCGGACTTGAACGCTTTCAGTCTTAATTACAAACTTATCAACTAACTTCATGGCAGCCGTTGCTAACCCTTTTTTAGAAATAATTGCTGTGCCCTGCTTATAGCCACCAATCGAGACGTGAGCTAAATTATCTGAAACAGTTCGCTCCATCATGAGCCCCACGCGTTTGCGGTCAGCTGGAATCAAAGCAACGCCATCGCGAACTGAATTCTGTGGACTTAAATGGCTCTTCTCTACCCCTTGAACTTTCACAGTCCCGGCCACCTTTGGCCGCGCTCCAAAGAGTGTTTCTAGTAGCTCATCGGCGCCAGAACCTATCAGCCCTGCCACGCCAACAATTTCACCTGCTGCAACGCTCAAGGAAATGTCTAGTACCTGCTTACCGTTACTCAAGTTCTTTACTTCCAGGACTTTTGCTGCACTTGCATATAGATCTGCACTGCCTGACTTCTTAGTCATTGACGCCGCAGTCTTTTCGCCAACAATGCCGCCAATGACAGTTGGAATATCTAGATCTTTGGTTGGCTTAGAGAATACAAGTGAGCCGTTGCGCATCACAGTAATATGTTCTGCTACTTCAAATACTTCATCTAATCTGTGGGAGACATAAAGCACTGTAGTACCCTGCGCAGGCAGTGCTTTAACTAAATCAAGTAGGCGCTTACTCTCTCGGGC
>JBILAM010000080.1:0-3331 GCA_044354225.1 Candidatus Planktophila sp. | reverse complement strand
ATTCAGAATCGCGATAACGACTCTGGTCATGGGTGCAACTTAAATTAGATGGCAGCGCAGCACAGTTATCGCAGAGCAAAATCAACTGATGACAAGAGGCTGTGTTGCAGTTACGAAAATCTTTAGTGGAGGCTTGGCACTTATCGCATTCTCCGATGACTTTGGCCTTATCTGAAAAATCCATAGAGATGCGATCATCGAAGATATAGAGCGAGCCTTCCCAAGAGGCCTCATCGCCAAAGCGATTGCCATACTTCACAATGCCACCATCTATCTGATAGACCTCATTAAATCCACGATTTTTCATCACAACCGAGAGAATTTCGCATCGAATGCCACCAGTACAGTAAGTAACAACCGGCTTATCCTTTAAATGATCGTACTTTCCGCTTTCGATTTCCTTCACAAAGTCGCGGGAAGATTCGACATCAGGAACTACTGCGTTTTTAAACTTTCCAATTTTCGCTTCATACGCATTTCTTCCATCGAAAAAGACGACTTCATCGCCGCGCTCTTTGACCAGCTCTTCTACCTGTTCTGGGCGAAGGTGAACTCCTCCGCCAATGACACCATTTTCATCGACTTTAATTTCATCGGGATTCCCAAATGCAACGAGTTCATCTTTGACGACTACGCGAAGTCGTGGAAATTCATTTCCCGTTCCTTCTGACCATTTGAAAGCTATATTTTTGAAACCTTGATAGCCCCGTGTTTCTCGAACATATTTCTTCACATCGGCCATCTCGCCGCCAACAGTTCCGTTGATTCCGTGTGGAGAAATTAAGATGCGACCTTTGAGATTTAATGATTCGCAGAGTTGTTTCTGCCATAGACGCAACGCCTCAGGATCTGCAACGGGGGTAAAACCGTAATACAGAACCACTTTGTTTAGCTTCGGTGCGTGCTTATTCACGTCCTTATTCTAGACCGCTTGTGGAGCCCATCGATTTTCGCTCTGCTTACGCATCCACGCCACGAGAAAATGGCCGAGTTGCAGGTAGTTGAAAGTTCAACTACATTTACCTCATGACAAGGGAGCACCAATGCCAGCAGTAACCGTAAGCGATATAACAATTCTTCCGCGCATCACTGATGCGTCACATCTGCGTGCACGAGGCATCAAGAGCATTACAACTGCTCCACAAGGTTTTGAGGGTGAAGGTTTTCCTGTTCGACGTGCATTTGCCGGTGTAGATCTTGCGCAGTTAGATCCTTTTATTCACCTTGATCAAATGGGTGAAGTCGAATACGCACCAGGTGAACCAAAAGGTACTCCGTGGCATCCACACCGTGGTTTTGAAACAGTCACATACATAATTGATGGCATCTTCGATCATAAAGACTCTAATGGTGGTGGCGGATCAATTACAGATGGCGACACACAATGGATGACTGCTGGCGGAGGAATTCTTCACATCGAAACTCCCCCAGAACATTTAGTGGTCTCCGGCGGTTTATTTCATGGCTTCCAACTCTGGGTAAATCTTCCTGCTGTAAAGAAATGGTCACCTCCTGCATATCAAGATGTGCGAGCAAAAGATGTAGCACTTCTGACATCAACCGATGGTGGATCTCTCATTCGCATTATTGCCGGTGAACTCGATGGTCACGTAGGTCCGGGATCAACTCAGACTCCGATAACTCTCATTCACGCAACCGTTGCACCAGGAGCTGAACTAAGACTTCCTTGGCGTAAGGATTACAACGCACTTGTCTACTCCATGTCGGGTCAGGGATTTGTTGGAGATGAACAACGTCCGATTTTAATGGGTCAGCTCACCGTCTTCGGTGAAGGTGATTGCATCGTTGTTCGCGCCGCAAACCAGCAAGAGTCGCGTTCTCCAAACCTGGAGCTCTTCATTCTTGGTGGACAACCGATTAAAGAACCAGTTGCATGGATGGGCCCCTTTGTTATGAATACAAAGAGTGAAGTTCTGCAAGCGTTTGAGGATTTCCAGAAGGGCCTACTTGGCTCTATCCCTGCGATTTACAAGGACGATGCCAAGCGTCCCGTGAACCGCACCAAGATTCGGGATGTGCACAACGCACCAACTGACCTACAAGAAAGCTAGTTTTTAAAGCGCTTTAAGTGCTGAAACAACCTTAGTTAGCGATGCCTTGGCATCACCGAAGAGCAGCATTGTCTTTGGATCATAGAGAAGTTCATTTTCGATGCCGGCAAACCCTGGACGCATTGAGCGCTTCAAGAAGATTATGTTGGCGGCGTGATTTACTTCCAAGATAGGCATTCCATAGATTGGGCAACCTGGAGTTGTTTGGGCTGCAGGATTTACAACGTCATTTGCTCCAATAACAATGGCGACATCCGTCTGACCAAATGTTGGGTTGACTTCATCCATTTCAGCCAATTGATCATAAGGAACATTCGCTTCAGCAAGAAGTACGTTCATATGACCTGGCATACGACCAGCTACCGGGTGAATTCCATATGCAACATCAATACCTTTTGAAAGCATGAGGTCGGCAAGTTCGCGCACTGTGTGTTGCGCTTGGGCAACGGCAAGTCCGAAGCCCGGAACAATTACTACGCGTCGTGCGTAGTTAAGAAGAATTGCAACGTCATCAGGTGAACCTGAGCGCACTGGACGTTCTTCTGCTGTGCCAGATACTGCTTGTGGCTTTGCAGTAAATGCACCGAAGAGCGTTCCAAAGAGTGAACGTCCCATGGCTTCTGCCATCAAGCGAGTCAAGATCGTTCCTGAAGCACCGACGAGAGTTCCGGCAATAATCAAAAGCGTTGATGAGAGTACATAACCACTTGCTGCCACAGTCAGACCTGTGAATGCATTGAGCAGTGAGATCACGATAGGAACATCTGCGCCCCCAACTGGAAGCACAAAGAGAATACCGAAGAGCAATGAGAGTACTGCTAAGACCAGTAGTGGGGTTGTTCCAAGTGCTGTCACTACCCAGGCGCTGACGCCAAGTACGGCAACGAGTGTTGCAGCAATGACAAATCTTCCACCAGGAAATACCACTGGGCGAGTAGTCATGAGCTCTTGCAACTTCATAAATGTAATGATGGAACCGCTGAAAGATACGCAGCCAACTACAACGGTAAAGACAGTGAAGATAACTTCGGCAGTTGTTGCGCTATCTCCGAGATTTAAGTATTCAACGATTGCAACGAGAGCAGCAGCGCCGCCACCCACACCATTAAAGAGTGCAACAAGCTGTGGCATTTGTGTCATCTCGACCTTGCGAGCTGCGGGTACTCCAATAATCAGACCGACAGCGATTGCGCCCAAAATCCAACCTAGGTTATGAATTGGTAGCGAGTGTGATTCTGATCCATCGCCACTTGGCGTGA
>JBILAM010000034.1:0-11324 GCA_044354225.1 Candidatus Planktophila sp. | reverse complement strand
TAACATCTCCTGATGCAAGCTTTTCTAGGTTTGCCTTATAGCGACGTGACCAGTTTGTTGGCTCTTCGGTATATGGCTGACGAAGGACGTTAAATACTCGATCTAGGCCGGCTGAATCAACGACATCACGCACGCCAACCAGGTCTACATTCTCTGCCGGAACGCGGACAGTGAGGTCACCTTGGGCAACTTTTAATACTAGGTAGGTCTTCTCTTCGCCCTTGATTACACGAGTTTCAATTGCCTCGATAAGAGCTGCTCCGTGATGAGGATAAACAACGGTTTCGCCGACCTTGAATGTCATGTATTGCCCTTCGGTAGAGGGTCAATTCTACCAGCCATCACCGACATAGAAAACCCCGGGTTATCGGCGTAAAGCGCCGTTAAATAAGGCTAATTTGACATGAGATAATTTCGCCATGAGCCGAACACATATCAAGAATTTTTCACTTGCATTCACAGCTGTTGCGATGGCTCTCTCACTCACCGCATGTTCAGGTTCGGGCCCAAACGCTGCAACACGTCTGGTTAAGAAAGTAACAGATGGCGCTGAAATCATGATCAAAAGCGATGGCAACGACATCTCTATTACCAACTTACTTCTTGTCGCCACCGAAGATGGCTCTGCCGTAGTTGTTGGCACAATCATTAACTACTCAGAAGAGCGTGATGCACTACTTGGAATCTCGGCAAATAGCGTGGGCGCGGTGATAACAGGTGAACAAAACCTTGATCAAAACAAGCCAGTGCGCTTTGAAGGAGAAGTTGCCACAACGAAGGCAGTCTTTAACGGAGTTGGCGCAGAAGCTGGCAAGAATGTGAAGCTTTCACTGGCATTTGCTCGCGCCGGTGTCGTTACTACCAATGTCATCATTCGCGATAAGCGTGATGACTACAAAAACATCACGCCTTAATCGTTTAAAAAGCTTACTTCTTACCCTGATTAGCAACAGCCTTGATTGCCTCCGCAGCTGCCGCTGGGTCTAAGTACTCGCCACCTTTTTTCACTGGGCGCATATCGCCATTTAGTTCATAGAGCAGTGGGATTCCAGTTGGGATATTAAGCCCAGCAATATCTTCATCGCCAATACCCTCAAGGTGCTTTACCAGTGCACGCAGTGAATTACCGTGGGCGGTAACCAAAACAACTTTGCCTGCCTTTAAATCAGGAACAATTTCCTGCTCCCAGTAAGGAACCATCCGCACGACCACATCCTTTAAACATTCAGTCATGGGCAAATCTGAACCTAGACCGGCATAGCGTGGATCGGCATCTTGGGAATACTTCGCACCTTTTTCAATTAGCGGTGGTGGTGTGTCAAAAGAACGGCGCCAAAGAGTGAATTGTTCTTCCCCGTATTCAGCAAGGGTCTGCGCCTTATCTTTGCCTTGCAGGGCGCCATAGTGACGTTCGTTCAGGCGCCAGGAACGCTTGACCGGAATCCAGTGACGATCACAGGCATCGAGGGCTAACTGTGATGTGTGAATAGCACGACGTAATAGCGAAGTGTGAACAACATCAGGTAAGAGTCCACGCTTTGCTAATAACTCTCCGCCACGCGCAGCTTCTGCTTCACCCTTTGCTGAGAGTCTGACATCGACCCACCCGGTAAAGAGATTTAAGGCATTCCATTCGGATTCGCCGTGGCGTAACAAGATAAGTGTGGAGTGTGACATGTGACTATCTTCTCATGATGAGAAGAAATAATTAAATGAGATGAGTAAATGCCGCAAGATTTGCCAGTGATTCACCACGGCTCACCCGCCAAGCCCATTCACGGCGGATGGCATCTGCAAAGCCAAGTTCGAGCAGTGGGTTAAATGATGAATCTGAATACTGCAGCACTGAACCGATGATGCGATCAATCTCTTGGGCATTGACCGCACCTAGTGGCAAGCGCCCCACCAGGTAGATATCTCCCAGTTCATTAATGGCAAATGCGATTCCATACATCTGGGCATTTTTGGCCATGCACCATTTATGCACCGCATCTTCATGGGTATCAGGTTTGCGAATCACAAAGGCGTTGATACTTAAAGAGTGGTCTCCGATGATGAGCGCGCAGTGGGTCTGGAGCTTCTTCTCTCCTGGCAGGGTAACCATGAAAGTCTTTTCATCACTGCGCTCGAAATCTAGATCATGTGATTCCAGAAAATCTTCAACGACAACTGCTGGGTTTAGCGCCATTTAGCCAATGTGCTTCTGTGCATCACGGCGAGCAGATAAGACTCGGTCGTAGATATCAAGTGTTCCGCGAGATGTTGCATCCCAGCCGAAGTGAGAAGCATGTTCCAGGGCACCCATAGAGAGCAGCACGCGACGTTGTGGTTCTTGCAATAGTCGAGCAAAGACAGATGACCAGGCACGTGGATTATGACCATCGACTAATACGCCAGAGATACCGTCGGCAACTGCGGTGCGAAGGCCGCCCACGGCTGTTGCCACCACAGGTGTTCCACATGCTTGCGCTTCAAGTGCCACTAGGCCAAAACTTTCAGAGTAACTAGGAACACAGACTAAATCCGCTGCGCGATACCACTGTGGTAAATCTGTGCGCGGAACAGGTGGTGCAAAGCGAACAACATCAGAGATGCCAAGCCAGGCAACAAGTTCGGTCAGGCGCTCAACCTCAGATTGATTAGCACCAGATGCACCGCCAATAATGTTGGTAATTAACTTAGGGCGCAGGTGCTTAGAGTGAGAAACCATCTCTGCAATGGCGCGAATAAGAACTTCCGGGCCCTTATGTGGCTGAATGCGACCCACAAATGTGATGATGTGAGCATCGGGGTCAAGGCCCAACTCTTTGCGCGCACTAGCGCGCCCAGCACCCGGTGTAAAGACTTTCAGGTTCACGCCCGGGCTTACTACCGAGACATTGTCAGGACATGCTTCATAGAGTGAAACAAGTGATGCTGCCTCCGCATCGGTATTAGCAACGAGTGCATCCGCAGCTGCAACAACTTGGGTCTCGCCCTGCACGCGAATCATTGGCTCTGGGCTCTCGCCTTCAGCCAAATTTAAGTTCTTCACACGTGCCATGGTGTGCATGGTGTGCACCAGTGGAATATCAAGTTCTTTAGCTACCGGCATTGCCACCTTACCACTGATCCAATAATGCGAATGAATCACATCGTAGGTCTCAGCCTGCAAGGCCACGCTAAATGCTGCAGAGAGTTCCGGGATGTAACTAGGTAGCTGTTCTTTTGTCACACCAGAGATAGGACCCACATTAAGTTGAATAACTCTCACACCAGGTGCAACTTCGACAATATCTTCCACACCGCTATTTGTTCTGCGAGTAAAGATATCTACGGCTACTCCCATGGCAGCCATGTTCTGCGCCGCTTCCACCACATAGATATTCATTCCGCCAGCATCGCCAGTACCCGCTTGATCAAGCGGGGATGTATGCACCATCAAGGTGGCGATACGGCGATTGCTTCTGCTCATACCCTTAAGGGTACGCGCCATTAAAAGGTTGCGCGAATGGTGCCGATAATTGCGTCCCCGCCCAGCACGTTTTCGACTTCATATGGGCTATCAATACCTAACTTCGCAAGGCCGGCATACACCAATACTCTAAATGGGCGCAATGAACCATCGGAGACTTTAAATACAAGTGTGCGGCCATCAGTCATTGATGCAACTTCAACTGCCTCAGCGCCATCTTTCAGATAAAGACCAGGCACAGCGCTAATCATCTGTGTTGTCAGCCGCCCCTTACCCGCAACCATCTCCGGAAATGCGCGCGATGCCTGCATCACTAATTGATGTGCCGGCTTAGTTGAAATAGTGATTGCTCTAATGGCGCGTGCCAGGCCAGCAAGTGAGAGTAAGAAGAGTGGCGCCCCACAACCATCAGTTGATGTCAGCGTGATCGTTTCCCCCGCTAGTGATTCAAGCTCGTCCTTTATAGCAACTTGCAGCGGGTGCGCAGCATCCAAGTAACTATCAGTTGGCCAATTATTGGTAACACAGGTTAATAACATCGCCGCATGTTTCCCGCTGCAGTTCATCGCAATACGTGTTGCAGGTGCATCACCCCATGCCCGGCGCTCTGCCTCACCGAGTGGTTTATCGAGCATGCACTGCAGCGCACTTTCATCGAGCTTTGCTAGTGTCAATATCTCTTTCACGCCTGCAATATGTTCTGATGACCCAGAGTGACTAGATGCACCAAGAGCTAACAACCGTGGCTCTAGTTCCAACCCTGCCGCCACCATGGCAGCGCCTTGAATACATTTAACGGTAGAGCGCGGAAAAACTAGATGGCCAGGATCACCTAAAGAAAAATTAACAGAGCCATCAGCGTTAAGTGCTAGTAAATGCCCACGGTGTTCTGATTCCACAACGCCGTCGCGTATATACTGCGCAAGTACTGCATCAGACATTAATCGGCCTGGCGCTCGAGGGTGGACCAGATATGTGCTTGTAGCTCTTGTCCTTCTGCTGCCATGTCATAGGCATAGAAAAGTTCGCCAGCAACAAGACCATACAAGCGCACACCTGCTGTCACAATCTTTGCCGATGGCGCTGAATACCCTTGATCCATCACTAATTGAATCTTTGGACCATCAAATTGTCCGACCCAGCCTTCCGAGATTCCAGTGTTATGTGAAACAACTACCTCAAGCACATTGTTCTCTTTCACGCGCCAGAAACCAACTTCAGAGGCACCAGGGCGAATGATTTCTCCTTCAGCATCAATTATCCATGAACGTGAGAAGTAATTTAGAAATGGTCGTCCGTCGTGATTAAAAGTTACTTCTTGGGCAAATTCAAAGGTGGGAATCGTTGGATATTCACCGCGACCTTTACCGCGCCAGGTTCCGACCATCCAGGCAAGTGGATTGAGATCAGGGTGTAAACCTTCTGGAATTGTGAAGGCCATTAGAGCCTGCCTCTCTTATATGTGCGTCCATCGCGTGCTTGAGATTGCCTACGTCCTTTGACGCCATAAACAACGAGTCCAATTCCCACAATCAGTGAGGTGAGTGCAAGTACCACTGTTGTGAAGGACTCCATGGGCAAAGAATACTGGTTAAAACTTGCGCACCGCCCACATGATTGCAAGGCAAGCCAGGGCAACAACAAAAAGCTGTCCGATAGATTTCATCTACGGCTCAACAATGATCTGCTGCGACGCCGCCACACCTTCAACTGATAATTCAGCATCGACCGGGGTATTTCGCTTCACGATGGCAAGTGCGATTGGCCCAAGTTCATAGTGGCGTGCAACGGTGCCCAAGAAGCCCACCTGCACTTCTCCGTTCATAACCGGTGTACCAGTTGGCGGCATAACAACTGCATGGCCATCAAGGTGGAGCATCACTAACCGGCGTGGTGGTTTTCCTAAGTTATAGACCTTAGCCACAGTTTCTTGCCCACGGTAACAACCTTTATTCATATGCACTGAGCCATGTATGACACCAAGTTCATTTGGTATGGACTTTGCATCGGTATCAAATCCGTGACGAGGACGCCCGGCTGCAACTCGTTCTGCATCGAGGGCCCACGTGCCCACTTGGGTTGCACTGGCACCAAAAACCTTTTTCATCTCATCTAGTTCTGCTCGTGGCACAAGTGCAAATGGACCACCCACTTCATTAGCGGCGCCCGGTGCGCGTAAGACTGCATACTCACCTGACGCATCACTAACATCTACTTTGAGCATAAAGCGCATCTTCTTTAAGTACTCAATCAAGCCTTGCGCAAAGTGTGGATCTAACACAATAAAAGTAGTCACTCCATCATCAACAAGTGCGAATTGATACTCAACGTGTCCTTGTGGATCTAAAATCAGCGCCGAAGTCCAGCTGCCCACACCGAAATCAAGCAGGTGTTGCGTTGTTAAATCATGGAGCCACTTCAGGCGATCTTCACCTGTTACCGCAACAACAGCCAAGTGCGATAGATCTGCCCACGCTGTGCCCTCTAGCAGTGCGCGTTGTTCCTTATTTGGTTCACCAAAATGCCAGATAGCGCCCTTATCGGGGCCATCTTCGACAAATACCGCTGTCATGTCTCTTACTTAACGCAGGCAGCGCATGTGCCATAGATGGCAAAGTGCGTGACATCGGTCTTAAAGCCGTAGTCATCAGATAAGTTCTGGACAAAGTTTGCTGCCACATCGATAGGTGCATCGCCAACAGATCCGCATGTGCCACAGACCAGGTGTAAGTGTGTGAGCTCTTCTGCTGCGTGATAGGTAGCACCACCATGGCCAAGGTGGGTGTGCTGCACAAGGCCTACGTTTTCAAGAGTTTCTAAGTTGCGATAAACGGTAGATAAATTAATTCCAGGATGTGTCTGGCGAACTTTCTCTGCCACTTCTTCCGGGGTTGCATGGCCAAGTGAGCGCACAGCAGAGAGAACTAACTCGCGCTGTGGAGTTAGACGTAAACCTTTTTCATGGAGCTCATGCTTCTCAGCCATAGGCGAGAGTCTACTTTCTTAAGGCGCGGATGAGAACCAGGTATATCTCACAACCTAAGCAGTAATTAAAGGCGGCATTTAAGAAAGCTGCAGCAAGGGCGGCGCCCACTGCGATAGTAAATACAAGATCAGCGCCAGCGAAAGCACCAATAGCTGCACCTAGTGCGAATACAAACCCAACAGCTTGAGCAAATTTCGGCGGGCGAACATCTTCAGTCGGTGCCACACCCTTCAGGCGAGGCTTGACTAGATTCTTGAAAATAGCTCCATACGGAGTGAACTGTGGACCTTTAACTGCGCCAATGAGAAAGACAATTCCTTGCGCAACTAGCACCCACACGTTCTGGGTAACAAGTGCGGTTGCAAGAACGATGGTAGTAATTGTGGCCGCAAAACGTGGACCACGTGCATCGATATAAATCTTTGCGACTTCTTTGTTTTCAAGAACTTCAGACATGGGTCAAGGTTAGGCAATCACTGTGTAAAAGACCACTTGCGAATAATTCGCGGTTAGGCGATATTTGAAAGCGCAGCCAAGACTTGATCACGCTTAGGTGTTCCCGCTGCCCGGCCCACCTCAATACCTTGGCTATTGATGAAAAGGGTTGTGGGAGTTGAGCGAATATCTAATTCGCGCACTAGTTCTAAGTGGGATTCAGCATCTACCTGAATGTGCTTCACATCCTTCATGCTCTCCACCATCTGCGACAGTAGTGAGTGAGTGGCCCGGCATGGAGTGCAGAAAGCTGATGAGAACTGCACCATGGTGGCTCTGGTGCCCAGTGCTTCACCCAAGATCTCGGCAGTTAAGCGATGGCCAGGAACCGCCTGCTGCGTGCGAATTGCTCCCTGATTGCGCTTCCACCAGAAGCCATAGGCCGTTGAGAGGGCTATCACAATCGCGAGTGGAAGATAGGTTTTCACAAGAGTATTCTCACACAATGGCCAAGGTGTTGCTACTGACAAATTCGCATGCAGCAAGTGCTGACGTGCTGCCAGCACTCGGCCTTTTGCAACACACCTGCAAAGTGGCACCTCTTGAAGCATCTGTTCTAGTTGACACACCAGTGATGGATATCGTCTTTATCGATGCACGTCGTGATTTCCCAGCCGTTAAATCATTCACCCGATTACTAGCAACAACAGGTGTGGGCGCTCCGATTATTGCAATCACCACTGAAGGTGGACTATCAGCATTTACTGCTGATTGGGGTTTCACAGATGTCATTCTCGACACTGCCGGCCCGGCAGAAGTAGATGCACGTATTCGAATCGCTGTCGGTGCTCACGCTGCCTATATTGAGTCAACTGATCCCACATCATCTGAAATTCGCCAAGGCGATGTTGTAATTGATGAGCATTCCTACACCGCAAAGATTAAAGGCACCGCGCTAGATCTCACCTTTAAAGAGTTTGAACTTCTTAAGTACCTAGCCCAACACCCAGGTCGGGTCTTTACTCGCGCACAGTTACTACAAGAAATTTGGGGCTATGACTACTTCGGTGGTACTCGCACCGTAGATGTTCACATCCGTCGTCTTCGCTCAAAGCTTGGCCCTGAATTTGAATCAGTTATTGGCACAGTGCGTAATGTTGGATACCGCTTCACCGTTCAAAGCGGCGGCAAGGAAACATCTACCTACGAACTCGTGTAGCGATGCGCCGTATTCTTAAGCTCCATCGTTCTCTGCAAGAACCTATTTCGCCCATTACACATAACTTTGAGTTCATTACCTTCAATACCCAACTACACCCCAAGCTCTGGCTAGAGCTAAACAATAAAATCTTTATCTCCCACCCAGATCAAGGTAATTGGGCAATTGCTGATTTAGAGAACCGCATGAGTGAGCCTTGGTTTGATCCACAAGGATTCTTCCTATGCGTCATCAATGAGAAGATTGTTGGATTCTGCTGGACCAAGATTCATCAAGACTTAGTCAATAAAGAGCCCATCGGTGAACTCTACGTAATCGGTGTTGACTCTGCGCATTCAGGTAAAGGCATCGGTAAAGCGCTCTGCACAGAAGGCCTTATCTACCTGAAAGAAAAAGGCATCACGCAAGCAATGCTCTACGTTGATGAAGATAATGAAGCAGGTAAAGGTCTTTATAAGACTTTAGGGTTTAACTAACCGTTATCTAATCTTTGTTGCATTCTTCAACAGAAACTAGTTCGTTTTTAACTAAATCAACCAATTGCAAATTGCCCATAACAGATTGTCTTGCCGAACCAGAAAGAAAACTCAATTCACCACTAGGGCCTCTAGATTCCCGAATGCGCCAATCATAATAAACTGATTCGGTTGGATCGGGTTTGAAAGGTATCAAACTTGCATTATCAGAGGCGATAAAGAATGCATTATTCCCTACTCTGTTAGTCCCTACAAAAGTAAATCCTTTTCGTTTTAGGACGCCAACAAAGGCCAAAAGGCTAGCACCATAATAAAGCCAACTTTCGTGCTTAACTGTTCTATCGAAAGCATCATCTCTAGGTACAGTTACTTCAAATTTTCTTCCAAAAAGTGGATTGTACTCAACAACAACAACCTTAATATTGCTTAATTCAGCTTTCTCAATAATCCAATAATCATTGCCATCTAAGTCCAGGGAAAAAACATCAATACCTTGCATGAATTGACTCCCTTGGGTAATTAGTGCATTTATATTTTCAGGGGTAACCCAAGTTTCAATTCCAAGAATGTGGCTCTTCCATTTCAGCTCGCTGGTATCAATACTTTTTAATAGGTCTTTTCGGCCATCTATGGCGACCACGCTGGCATTTAAATTCTCTGCCAAGAAACGAGAGTTGCATTCATTAAAATTACCGGCTCCAACCTCAAGGACTTTTGGTTTGCTTATTCCTAACTTAGAAACAAGGAAGTCCAAAATCCCATCTTCCCCCCACTGGGAATAGACTTTAACCTCCGCATCCCATAAATTTTTAAAGTGTGGCGACGCCGCCCTGGAAGCTAATAATGAAGATTGACCCAATTCAAATCTGGAATTTCTTGACTCAGAATACGTGTCTGATAGGAACGTTCGAATTCTTTGTTTTAGGAAATTGAGCATGCCTAATCATTCCATTCTTTAACGAGTTCTTCGCACATCTCACGAAAAGCTGCAGTATGGCCATCAACATCAGCCTCGCTGGTAGCAGGACACATCAACGCCATATTGTGAAAAGGTGTAATGAGATAGCCATCATTGAGTAAACGTAGGTGGATGTACTGCTCGAGTTCGAAATCGCCAGATTCTGCAGCTTGCTTACCTGTTATTGGGGCTTTGCCTTTAAAGATGTATTCACCGCGTGCTCCAAGACGATTGCAATGCCAATCAAGATCAAACTCAGCAATAGCAGCATCTACTCCATCACACCATCGATTTCCCAGTGCGATCATCTTCTCGAAGTTCGCTGGCGTTAATACATCAGTCAGTGTTGCCTTCATCGCAGCCAGAGAAAGTGCGTTACCTGCCAAAGTTCCACCAATTCCACCTAAATCAATAATCTCTAACTCGACCATCTTCTTAATGGTATCTGCAATCTCTTGCGTCATGCCAAATGTCCCGGTGGGAATGCCGGCAGCAAGTGCTTTACCGATTGTTAAGAAATCTGGCTTGAGACCAAGATCTTTTGTCATTCCACCAGGGCCGACAGAGATGGTGTGGGTTTCATCAATAATTAAGTAGGTGCCGTATTTCTTGGCCAAAGCCTGCACACCTTCTAAGTAACCATCCACCGGCAAGACAATTCCAATATTTGTCATGGCAGGTTCCATCAAGATTGCCGCAACATCACCGTGGGCAAGAGCTGCCTCCATTGCTGCTAAATCATTAAATTCAACGACGCGGGTAGTGTGTGCCAAATCAACCGGTGCGCCAATGTTTCCCTCGCGCTTAACGGTAAAGCCGGCATTATCGAGTGTGGCAAATGTTTCATCGACCGAGCCGTGATAACAGCGATCGATCACAACTATCTTGCTACGCCCAGTAGCCATGCGTGAATAACGAATCACATGGCGATTGGCATCGGTTGCAGAGACGGTAAATTGCCATAGCGGCAGACCAAAGCGCTCTTTCAGCAGCTGCGAAACGATTGCCGCATCTTGTGTTGGCAACATGGCAGTAATGCCTTTTCCCACCTGCTCGCGAATTGCCGCCACTGTGGCATCAGGAGAGTGTCCTGTCATGGATCCGGTATCACCTAAACAAAAATCAACGTAAGTGTGGCCATCAAGGTCGGTAAAGCGAGCACCTTTTGCCTCTTTCACAAAGAGTGGGTGCGCACCTGGCCACTTAGCCATCCAGGACATAGGAACGCCTTCATGCATCACCTTTTTGGAATCAACAAATGCTGCAGCTGATCTCTTGTGGAGATCAAGAAAGCGCTGCTCTTCCACTGCGCGCAGCTTCTTTAGGTGTGCTCTATCTACTTGAGTACTCATAGTGATGGGAGTCTAATTATTCTTCCGAGAAAACAAAGAGTGCTTCTATGTAGTTCTCACCACTTATTCCAAGATTGGCCGCATCAGGAGGCGCTGTCTGTGGCTCAATACAAACTCCATCAGGATCTTCGGTATAGACAACCCACCATGGCGCATCAGATTCAATATCAATACGTGCAACACCTTCCCAAACAACTGCCGGTGTTCCACGTATTTCAGTAAAGGCATCATCCCAAGGCTCTGGGCTCATTGCCGCCATTTCATTTGTTGGCAGTCCATCAGAACCACGCTTAAGCATCTTCTCTGCCTTGAATTCAACTTCTGCTTGGCCACCGCGATCCAGATCGCGTGGGAACCACGGATGCATGCCAAGCCAGAAAGGAAGATTGCAGCCATTGTCATCGTATTCAAGTGACCAGCGAATTGCGTCATCTAATACTTCAA
>JBILAM010000079.1:0-3407 GCA_044354225.1 Candidatus Planktophila sp. | reverse complement strand
TCTCTCCTCCCTAGCGCAGTCATCGACAGGTGAATTTATTGCAAAGATGGATGATGATGATTATTACGGACCTGAGCACCTAAGAGACCTATTAGATACAGCTCTGGATACGGGTGCCGATGTTGTAGGTAGGGCAATGAATTATGTTTATCTTGAACCTCTACACCTAACAGTACGCAGATTCTCTCCTCACGGAATTCAAGCAGTTGAGTTATGGAGTGACTGGGTTTGCGGAGGAACAATTCTTGCTAAGCGTTCGGTCGCTGAAGCAGCACATTGGTTTGGTGATGGCAATACCGCAGTAGACAGGTTCTTACTGAGCGGGGTAACTAACAATGGCGGAAAAATTTGGCGAACCTTCGGAGCTGGCTACATTTATCGCCGCACCTTCACATTCCATACTTATGCAACCAACTACTCCAAATACCTTAATGGAGCTAATGAACATGTAGTTGGAAGATGGCAGCACCCTGTGTTTGGAAGTGCTCTCGCATGAGTACAAATTTTCGATTTAATCGCCCGCAAGACATTTCACTTGTTGCAAAACCATCACTTTCAGTTGCCGTGGTCATTGCCTGCAAAGATGGACAAGAAAAGCTAGATCTTGTTTTAGCTTCTCTTACTTCCCAGAGTTATCCATCTCGCTTAGTCAACGTCTATATAATTGATGATGGAAGCAGCAATCCGATAGTTATTCCTGCTATTTCTCCTAAAAATACACGCCTTGTGAAGTACAAAAATTCCCCTTCTCATTGGGGAAAGACTGCCGCCACAAATCATGTGGCAGCAGGGCTGAAAGAGGATGTTCTCTGGTTCATCGATGCAGATATGGTCTTTGAACCTCACCACTTAGCTCATCACATGAAGTGGCATCATGCTGGCGATGATTTCGCAGTTTTGGGTTGGAAAAGATTTGTTGATCAATGGGAGTACACACCAGCATCGCTGTTGCAATCGCTACGCAAGGGTGGTTTTCACAATTTACATTCCCAGAGCTGGAGTAAAGAGTTGTGGGAAGAGCGAGTCAATCGCACACAGGATTTAGTTAATCCCGCACTTGAAGGTTACCGAACTTTTGTAGGTGCAACTTTCTCAATCATGAATTCACAATGGAAGAAACTTGGCGGCTACAACCGCGAACTAATCACTGGAGAAGATACTGAACTTGGGTGGCGAATCTTTGTAAGTGGATTAAGAACAGTTCCCGAACGAGAAGCACACTCTTGGCATTTAGGGTTTAGTACAGTTGAGAAGAATAAAGAGTTAATTCACCGGCACAATGATCCAGCCTTGGCGCAATTCATTCCTGAGATGCACTCTGTCCGCTCGCGACATAACTTTGATTGGAAAATCCCGACATACAAAGTTTATGTTGACGCACGCAAAATGACCTTAAGTGGGTTGCTCTCGCGCAGACAAGAACTACTAGCAACCAACGGCACATCTGCTCAATTCACACTGATTGGTCCATGGAAGCTTCTAAGAAATCGCTACTCTCCAACTGCAGATATTCACGCAGATCTTCGCGAAATCCATAGCTGGCTCAAGGGAGATGAAAGCTACACATTTGTTGAAATTGATTCCAAAGTGAATCTGACCATCGATAGCGTTATCAAGTTAATCCAGCCAAGTTCAACACCGCACTACATATTTTTTGAGGGCACATCAAAGATTGATTTAAAGCACTTGGTTGACTTTCAAATATCACAAGGCCATGGCCTGGTGGGAGTTGTCGATAAGGAAGATAATCGTGCATTTGTCATCTTTGGTCCAGCACTTTCTCGCGCTCTGAGCACAGGAGGAAGTGTCTATGAAAATATCTCCGAACAATGGGGAATTAACTGGATAACAGATGAGAAGTTTCTTCAACTTAATTCCGGTAGAAAATCTCGAATTAGACGCTTTAATCGCTTTATTAAACGAGAAGGCAAGAAGATCAACTCTCCTTTGCAGCTAGTAATTTTCTTTCAGAAAATAGGCAAGTTGATACTCCGAAAAGTATTACGTAATGGTTAAACCAACAATTATTCTTGCGACAAGTAATGGAATTGGGATGGGGCACTTAGCCCGAGCAACAGCAATAGCCAGTGCTATGCAAGAATTTGCAACACCCGTGATTGTCTCTGTAGCCGGGGGTATTGCTGAGATTCCATCTGCAACTGGAATTCGCTGTGAATACATTCCTGGAAAGACGCGCGGATGGATGCCGCGCAAAAAATGGGATACCTACTTTCGCGATCGTTTAGTTGCGATAGCCCAGGAAACAGGCGCTCGTGTCATCGCCTTTGATGGAGTTGTTCCTTATCCAGGTTTTATTGCCACAAAGTTGGTAGATCCTCGGTTAGATATTGTCTGGATACGAAGAGGTATGTGGCAAAAAAATCTTCTGCGTTTCGTTCTACCTTTCCAATCACAATTAGTAGATCGAGTGATTGAACCTGGAGATTTCGCCCGAGGTTATGACTTAGGACCAACGGCTCATCGCAGCGAAGGGATTCTTACTGCTCCGGTTTCACTCTTTCAAAAAGATAAGGCGCTATCACGCGATGAAGCACGAGAAATCTTAGGCCTTGATCTAAATCGCCCAGCCGTACTGGTTCAACTTGGCACTGGTGAAAGCGATGTTAATGAGAAGATGACGGCGGCTTTGCGTGGACTGATTGGATGGAAAGATTTGCAGGTTGTCCTCACCAAAGATCCAGTAGATAGAAATGGCGCTTCATTGGCACCCGATGGTTTAGATATTCGAGTGGTGCGTCATTTCCCATTGGCTCAGGTATTGCGTGCATTCGATGCAAGTGTCTGCGCCACTGGATACAACGGAGTTCATGAACTCTTGCCGGCTCAGGTACCAACTGTATTTGTTTCAAATATTCGAGGAACTGATGATCAAGAAGCCCGTGCGAAGTGGTGTCATGACATGGGCTTTGCGCTGCGAGCTGATCAGGCAGATTTACAAAACATCACTGCAATGGTCAAGAAATTGCAAGATTCGCAAATTCGTGAGCGGCTACATCAGCAATGTGCTCATCTTCCCGATCCAGTTGGGGGAGAAGAAATTGCAAAGATCCTTTATGACTTAGCAAGCAAGACAGAGATGTCTTACCAAGGGCCCATTAATCGCCTGAAAAGACTTTTGTTGTGGGGCGTTCTTAGAAGGTTAAGTCTTATCTACCGGGCGATAAATCCGCATAAAGTTGATGGCTCAGTACACCACGAGAATCCAATCTGGGGATCGCAAACTACTGCAGCCGAACTTATTCCACTTATTACGGGAACTATTCGATTTGAACATCTCATCACGGGTGCATCTGATAACTACATAAAACGACGGAAAGAGATTGCAAACTCCGCCTATGGAACTCACAGCTCTAACTAGAAGCGGGAACGGATTTCCCAAAGATCTT
>JBILAM010000078.1:0-3439 GCA_044354225.1 Candidatus Planktophila sp. | reverse complement strand
GATGCAATTTGAACAAGAGTTGTCACAACATCGTAATCAAGGGAGCGCGGATAGACCTGACCGGTTGAATCTAATACTCGATTGAAGCCAAGTTCAGCTGCGATAGCAGATTCCAGTTTCTGATGTGCCTCAGTTGAACCCAAGAGATCTATGGAATCTTGCGCTGTTCCGACCGGGCCTTTAACACCGCGCATCGGATAGCGATCTTGAAGCGAGACAAGTCGTTCATATGCAAAGAGAAGTTCTTCAGCCGCCGATGCAAAACGCTTACCGAGAGTTGTAATTTGTGCCGGCACGTTGTGTGAGCGACCAGCGATGGGTTGATCTGAATACTGCGCAGCTTTTGTAGCAAGTGCGGCAAGAAGTGCAACCGTCTTATTGTGAACAATGACAAGCCCATCACGAATCTGAAGTGCTTCAATATTTTCTGTTAGATCACGGCTGGTCATCCCTGCGTGGATAACTTCATGGCCAGCTAGTGCATTGAATTCTTCAATGCGAGCTTTCACATCGTGACGAGTGATTTTCTCTCGGGCATCGATAGCCGCTAAATCGACCTTTGAGATAACTTTTTCATAATCTGCAATTACTGAATCTGCTATTGCGTGGCCTAGCTTTGCTTGCGCTTTGGCAACTGCAATCCAGAGTTTGCGTTCCGCAATAATTTTTTCTTCCGGCGCAAAAACTTTGCGCATCGCTGCAGATGCATAACGATTAGCTAATACGCTCACTGGTGCATTCTCCTCCATTTAATTGCCCTTCTCTGCCACCGACGCATTAAGTGCGATATCGCTGCGGAAAAAGGAACCTTCCAGTTCAATCTGGGAGATAGCTCGATATGCGCGGTCACGAGCTTCGGTGAGATCAGCACCCGTTCCAGTAATTGTCAGTACCCGGCCGCCACTTGAAACTAGTGATGCGCCGTTCTGTGTTGTCCCAGAGTGAAAAATCTGGGTTTTCTCAACTGCGGGATTCAAAGTAATGACTCCACCCGTCTTAGGTGATTCGGGATATCCGCCAGATGCGAGTACGACCGTTACAGCGCTTTCATCACGCCAGTGCAGTACTTCGTCATCTAGATCATCGGTGGCAGCCTGATAAAGAAGAGTGGCAAGCGGAGTAACTAAAAGTGGGATAAGAACTTGGGTCTCAGGATCTCCAAAACGGGCATTGAATTCAATTACTCGAATTCCATCATCTGTCAGCGCCAGTCCTGCATAGAGCAACCCCACGAATGGAGTTCCACGCGCCGCCATCTCGGCAATCATGGGCGCCAATACTTTTTCATAAGTTTCTTCAACGATGTCATCAGGTGCCCAGGCAAGTGGCGAGTACGCCCCCATGCCGCCGGTGTTTGGTCCCAAGTCGCCATCGAATGCGCGCTTGAAATCTTGTGCGGGTTGCATTGGCAAAATGTTGCGGCCATCTGAAATACCAAAGAGTGATATCTCTGGGCCAGCTAAATATTCTTCAATAACAACTCGAGTGCAGGCAAGTGCATGTGTCAGTGCAACTTGACGATCTTCGGTAACAACCACACCTTTGCCTGCCGCAAGGCCATCATCTTTAACTACATATGGCGCCCCAAAAGTGTCGAGTGCTAGTTCTATCTCTGATTGCTTGGTGCAGGTAAAACTATGTGCGGTGGGAACTCCAGCATCGCGCATGACACCTTTTGCAAAATCTTTCGATCCTTCAAGTTGCGCCGCAGCCTTTGAGGGGCCAAAGACGGCGAAACCAGCGCTGCGTAATACATCTGCAACACCGTTAACTAATGGAACCTCTGGTCCAACCACAACTAAATCAACTGCTAACTTTTTTGCTAGCTCACAGATTGCATCATTATCCGTAACGACAACCGGATGAATTGTTGCGATTGTTGCAATGCCAGGATTTCCTGGTGCTACATGGAGTTCAGTACAGGCTGGGTCTGCCTGTAGTCCTAGTGCGAGTGCGTGCTCACGGCCGCCGCTTCCGACTAGGAGGATTTTCATGGCTTAGATGAAATCCTTTACGACAATTGTTTGGGTGCGCCCGGGACCAACGCCGATGGCGCTCATCGGTGCACCAGATATCTTTTCAAGGAAACTCACATAATCCTGAGCGTTCTTAGGTAGATCGGTAATCTTCTTAGCTCCAGAGATGTCCTCTTTCCACCCTGGCAGATATTCATAAATTGGTATTGCATGGTGAAAATCTGTTTGTGATGCAGGAAGTTCTTCAACGCGCTTACCATCGATTTCATATGCAACACAGACCGGAATTTGTTCCCATCCAGTTAATACATCGAGTTTGGTCAGGAAGAAATCTGTTAGTCCATTGACTCGCACCGCATAACGGGCGATTGGCGCGTCATACCAACCACATCGACGTGCCCGCCCCGTTGTGACTCCAACTTCGCCGCCGATGGTGCGTAGCTTCTCGCCATCTTCATCGAAGAGTTCTGTTGGAAATGGTCCAGAACCAACGCGAGTTGTGTAAGCCTTAACAATTCCAATCACACGATCAATCTTTGTTGGTCCAATTCCCGACCCGGTACATGCTCCACCCGCGGTTGGATTTGAGGAAGTAACAAATGGGTATGTTCCATGATCAACATCGAGCAATGTGCCTTGCGAACCCTCAAGGAGTACTCGCTTGCCAGCTTTCAGGGCGTTATCTAGCAATAAGACTGTATCTGCCACATAAGGACGCAAAATCTCCGCGTAGCGTAAGTACTCTTCCAATACATCATCGACTTCAATATCTTTACGGTTGAAAACCTTGATGAGAACTTGGTTCTTATCACGCAAGGCTGCTTCTAATTTCTGACGAAGAATTGAGGGATCAAATAGATCTTGTACACGAATTCCGATTCGATTGATTTTATCAGCATAGGCCGGTCCGATTCCGCGACCAGTTGTACCAATCTTTGCTTTACCTAGGAAACGCTCAGAAACTTTATCGATTGTGCGGTGATAAGGAGTAATTAGATGAGCATTTGTAGAAATAACTAATTTACTGCAATCAATGCCGCGTTCGGTAAGTCCTTTGATTTCTTCAAGTAATACACCTGGATCAATAACAACTCCATTGGCGATGACTGGAATTACATTAGGAGAAAGGATTCCGGAAGGAAGTAAGTGCAGTGCATACTTTTGATCACCGATAACAACTGTGTGGCCGGCATTGTTTCCACCTTGATAACGGACAACGTAATCAACGCGATCTCCCAACAAATCGGTAGCTTTACCCTTGCCCTCATCGCCCCACTGAGCTCCCAGCAGTACTAATGCAGGCATGGATAAAGCCTTTCCGACTCGTTGTTAGGTTGTTATTTAAGTAGTGATGTTCCGGTGGAGCGAAGGTCTTCACATGCTACGCCAACGCGTGCTGCGATTCCCGCTTCTGCCGCTTTGCCCCACGCACGTGGGTCGTAGGCCTTCTTATTTCCAACTTC
>JBILAM010000006.1:0-35638 GCA_044354225.1 Candidatus Planktophila sp. | reverse complement strand
TCGAAGTGGGCTGTGTAGGATTCGAACCTACGACCCAGCGATTAAGAGTCGCTTGCTCTACCAACTGAGCTAACAGCCCATCTAAACGCCGAAACGCTTAAATGCAGAGCAGACCTTACCAGCGTGGTGAGCCTTGTCTAACCACCTAACAGGGGCGAAGATAGTCAAATGTCTCGCTGGGAAATACAGATAGCGCTACTGATTTCTGCTGGGGTTATGGCGATTTCCATACCGCCTGCTAGCGGCGCAGAGAGTGCACCAGGGGTTGCCGTAGCAGTTCTGGAGACTTTGCCAGTAAAGGGGAGAGCTCCCAAGACTGGATATTCACGAGATGCGTTCGGGCAGAGGTGGGCTGATGTTGATCGCAATGGATGCGATACGAGAAACGATATCTTGAAACGAGATATGACTTCGATTGTCTATAAGGCTAAAACGCGCAATTGCGTAGTGTTATCTGGAACTCTCATAGATAGATATTCAGGGGAGAGTATCAACTTCGTGCGCGGTGATGTGAGCAGTATGGAGGTGCAGATTGATCATGTGGTGGCGCTATCTAATTCCTGGCAGACAGGTGCATTTAAGTTAAGCATCGCCCAGAGAACTGCCCTTGCAAATGACCCACTTAATCTCTTTGCAGTAAAGGGTCGGTTGAATTCACAGAAGGGTGATGGTGATGCTGCTACATGGTTGCCACCCATGAAGAGTTTTAGATGTGCCTATGTGGCGCAGCAGATTGCGGTGAAAGCTAAGTATTCGTTATGGGTTGTGCCCCCAGAGAAAGCTGCAATGCTGGCAATCTTGGCACAGTGTCCAACACAAGAAGTTAACTTTTAGTTAGGAAGATCTACGGTGTAGTGCACACCGCTAAATTGCTTGCGCCATTGCGTCACTTCTTGTTTAATTCCAGCGGGCGCAACTGATGAATCGAGAGATTGTGCAATGAAATCGCTGAGCTGATCCATATGCTCGACCTTCATACCAAGGCGCACGATTTCAGGTGTGCCGATACGAAGACCGTTGAGATCTCCGTCGACAGGTGCAATCGGTAAACCGATTCCGCAAGCGAGCAGACCCGCATCGCCCATGCGCTTGGCAGCAGTTTGTCCGCCACCATAAGGAGCTGCCAGGATCGCAAATTGGTGAGACATAGTGAAGCCTTTATCTGCCGCATAAATATTGACGCCGCGGTTCTGCAAGTTTTGTGCCAGCGCCTTGGATGTCTTGACCATCATCTGCGCGTACTCAGGGCCAACTGCCTTCCAATCTTGAAGAGTCACACCGAGAGCTGCAGTTTTTGCGGCATCAAAGTTAGCGGTTAGTCCTGGGTATGCGATGGCATCAAGCTTCTGTGCGATGGCATCATCGTTGGTGACAATCAATCCACCAGCTGGTCCACCGAGTGACTTATATGTTGAGAAGGTCATCAAGTGCGCGCCTTCAACAAGTGGCTGCGGCCAGACTTTTCCAGCAATCATTCCGCAGAGGTGTGCTGCATCAAAAAGTACCTTGGCACCGACTTCATCAGCGATTGCACGCACATCTGCAATCGGGTGGTGGAAGAGATTGAGAGATCCACCCACAGTGATCATCGTCGGCTTTACCTCGTGGGCCATTTTTCGCAAAGCATCAATATCGATGGTGTAGCCAGATTCATCGACCGGTGCCGAGATTATGTTGAGGCGATAGAGACCTGCAGATCCACCCTGATGGTGAGTCACATGTCCACCAATTGTTGGAGGGGGAGCGATGATGGTATCCCCTGGCTCAGCATTGGCCATAAATGCATAGAGGTTTGCAATCGCTCCGGATGGAACGCGGAATTCTGCATAGGTGGAACCAAACACTTCACAAGCTAGCTCTTGGGTAATGATTTCAATCTGCTCGATGGCGCCAAGTCCGGTTTCATATTTATCACCTGGATGGCCAAGAGATGCGCGAGAGCTCATCCCAGATGCAAGTAACTTCTCTGCTCGGGGATTGAGAATATTTGTGGCGGGATTGAGGTTAATACCTTCAATATCGTGCAGGCGATGATTCTCTTGCGCTAACTCTTCAATCCACGACTGAACATCGGAGGCAATTTTCCCATCAACTTGGGATGCAATTCGATTAATGAGCTCTTGTGAAGCAGGGGTTGCCCAACTCTGGGTCTTTAGTGACTGCGTCATACAAACGCTTAAAGCGCGTCGCCGCCGCGCTCGCCGGTACGAATACGGATTACTTGTTCCACGTTGGTAACCCAGAGCTTGCCATCACCAATGGAGCCGGTGCTTGCAGTTTTTACGATGGTGTCAATAATTGAATTTAGTTCGCCATCTTCAACGAGAACTTCAATGCGCACCTTAGGAATGAAATCGACTGTGTATTCGGCGCCGCGATAGATCTCGGTGTGCCCCTTTTGGCGACCAAAGCCACGAGTTTCTGAGACTGTCATGCCAGCAATACCTGCTGCCTGCAAGGCAACCTTGATGTCATCGACCTTTGCCGGCTTAACGATTGCAGTGATGAGTTTCATGCTGGTCTCTTTTCTTATTTATCTCATACTAGTAACGGTTTGAATTTCCAGTGATGTCATAGGCAGATTCAGCGTGGAATGTTGTATCAAGGCCGTTGAGTTCATCGTCTCGATAAACACGGAAGCCAATGGTCTTTTGAATCACGGTGGCGATCAGCCAGGTAGCTGTGAATGAGAAGGCAGCGACTACGAGGATCGCAACTACTTGTCGTCCTAGCTGCGTGGTTCCGCCGCCAACTAATAATCCATCAGCGCCAGCAGCGTTAGCTGTCAGCGTTGCAATCAGACCGATTGCGAGCATTCCGAGGATTCCACCAACACCGTGGACACCGACTACATCGAGTGAATCGTCATAACCAAATTTATATTTACGTGAGACAGCCCAAGAAGAAACAACACCGGCAATCAGACCCAGAAGCAGTGCGCCCAGGGGATTGAGGTAACCACATGCTGGTGTGATTGCAACAGCGCCAGCGATAGCACCCGATGCCACACCGAGAGTTGTTGCTTTGCCATCGCGCTTTTTCTCATAGGCAATCCATGTCATGGCAGCAGCAGCCGTTGCAATCTGGGTGTTGATCATCGCAGTTGCGGCAAGTGAACCAGCAGAGAGAGCGGAGCCGGCATTAAATCCAAACCAGCCAAACCAGAGCATGCCGGCGCCAAGAAGTACCAGCGGCATATTGTGTGGTCGCATCGGATCGCGTTTGAATCCATCGCGCTTTCCAAGAACTAGTGCCAGTGCCAGGGCTGCCGCACCTGAGTTAATTTCAACCACAGTTCCACCAGCAAAATCAAGCGCCTTTAACTTATCGATAATCCATCCGCCCTCACCGTTCTGGGCAGCAAATGCCCAGTGTGCAACGGGTAGATAAACCAGAGTGATCCACACACTAACGAAGATGACCCAGGAACCGTATTTTGCGCGGTCGGCAATGGCGCCCGAAAGAAGTGCCACGGTAATAATTGCAAAGGTAAGTTGAAACATGGCAAAGGCAAGTACTGGAATCTGGTGACCTTCAGCGCCAGTTACCTGATCGATGGTGGAAGCAAGACCGATGTGGTCAAAGTTTCCAATTAAGCCACCCTGTGACTTACCGAATGCAAGTGAGTATCCATAGAGCACCCAGATGATTGTGGTGACACCTATTGCGGCAAATGACATCATCATCATATTCAGCGCCGATTTTGCTCGAACCATGCCACCATAAAAGACTGCCAAACCTGGAGTCATAAAAAGAACTAGTGCCGCACTTGCTAAAACCCAAGCTGTGTCACCGCTATTGATCGCCTGCATTCTTAATGTGTCTCCTTGTAACGTTGGTAGGACGCTTGAATTTCTGCTTCAGCTGCATCGTGGCCAACCCAATCTCCGCCATGTACTTCTTTGCCTGGCTCTAGCGTTTTATAGACCTCAAAGAAGTGCTTGATTTCATCGAGTTCATAAATTGGCACATCAGGTAGATCATTTAAGTTGTTCTTACGGATATCGCCAGCTGCAACGCAGAGCAACTTATCGTCGCCGCCTTTTTCATCAGTCATGCGAAACATTCCAATAACCCGGCAGGAAACAACGCAGCCAGGAAAAGTTGGCTCATCCAGCATGATCAGCGCATCAAGTGGATCGCCATCATTAGAAAGAGTGTTCTTCACAAAGCCGTAATCGTGCGGAAAACGAGTTGCGGTAAAGAGCATGCGATCTAGGCGAACTTCACCGGTCTCATGATTGATTTCATACTTATTACGAGAGCCTGCTGGAATTTCCACAACAACGTCGAATATCATAAGAACCAACTCCCTGTGCTTGGTAATTGAATTAGTAGGTAGTTAAGAACTTGGGGTGAACGACGGGGCTCGAACCCGCGACATCTCGGACCACAACCGAGTGCTCTACCAGCTGAGCTACGCCCACCATGTGCTGTGCAGAGGCTACTTTACCTGCCCCGGCTCGCTTTGGATAAATACGCTCTGACGGTAATACGCCAATTCGGCAATGGAGTCTCTGATATCTCCCAGTGCGCGGTGATTGCCAGTCTTGGCTGGGGCGGCAAAGTAGGTCTTCGGATACCAGCGGCGCGCAAGTTCCTTAATCGATGAGACATCGATGGTGCGGTAGTGCAGAAAATCATTGAGTGCGAGCATGTCACGCGCGATGAAGTTGCGGTCCACCGAGACTGAGTTTCCGGCTAGTGGTGATTTACCTGCTTCGCATCCAGCTGCTTGCAGATAAGTAAGTATCTGCTCCTGGGCAGCTTCGATGGAGATGCCACTTGGAATCTGAGTAATCAGCCCAGAAGCGGTATGCATCTGACGCACGAAATCTCCCATGGCATCGAGCTGGATTTGCGTTGCTTTGATGACTAAATCAATACCTTCTCCGATGACATTTAGCTCGGAGTCAGTTACCAGCACCGCGATCTCAACTAGGGCATCGGTGGCCAGATTCAGCCCGGTCATTTCGCAATCAATCCAGATCAGGTGGGGGAGTTCGGTGGCCATAGGCGCAAGGGTAAGGGTTGTGTGGGGTGGGGCGATAATTCAGGTTCCGTTCACCTGCTGTTAACCATGAATCCTTATTTATTACACGCCCTGCCTGAAGGATTCTCTCATGTCAGTTGATGCTCCTGCAAAGGTAATCCCGCAGGCCCGCAAGATTACTACCAAGCCCCGTCGCTCAGATCAGATTTTTCGCATAGTTGTCACCATCGGTGGCATGGCATCGCTAGTGATTCTTGGCCTGATTGCCCTCTTCCTTTCAATTAAGGGAATGCACATTTTAATCGATGAGAAGTTTAATTTCATCACGGAATCTCGCTGGGAAGTAATCACCAATGAAAATGGAGATGTTACCGAGGCTAATTTTGGAATTGGTGCAATGCTCGCTGGGACCATGCTTTCTGCAGTTATCGCAATTTTTGTCGGTGTGCCAATCTCGGTTCTGAGCGCTCTTTACCTAACCTTTTATGCAAATGGAAAGATTAAGAAATTTCTTATCTCGGTCATCGACTTAATGGCTGCTTTCCCATCCCTACTTTTTGGTTTCTGGGGATTCTTTATCTTTATGTCATCGGCTGAATATTGGGCGAAATTAATTAATAAGTATTTGGGCTTTATTCCATTATTTGATGTTCCAACACCAATCTTTGAACGCTCACCATTTATTGCTGGCCTTGTGCTCGCAATTATGATTATTCCAATCGTGACATCAATTTCGCGTGAAATTTTCGATCAGACTCCACTAGATCGCATCCAGGCTGCATATGCACTTGGTGCAACAAAACTTTCTATGATTAAAGCTGTTGTCATCCCATATGGTCGCGGTGGAATCGTTGGTGGGGCAATGCTTGGCTTAGGTCGAGCTATGGGCGAAACAGTCGCCGTTTACACGGTTCTCAACGTTGTCTACCAGGTGAATTGGCAGATTCTCTTTGGTGCAGGTGGAAACGTCGCTTCTCTTATTCTTCTTAAATTCGGAGAAGCGGGACCATACGAGGTAGATGCCCTGATGGCAGCAGGCTTAATCCTCTTCCTTCTTACCCTTGTAGTGAATGCAGCCGCTGATTTGCTCATCAACCGATTCGGAGGCAAGGGTCGATGAATAAAGTAATTCCCGCGCCAAGAAAGCCATGGCAACCAACAATTGGCGAAAGATTCGAGGATGCTTTAATCATTGTGGGCTCCCTTGCGGCGGCCGGTGCCATCGTTAAGGTCACTGGCTTAGATGGAAAGCTTGGATATTTCTTCGCCTTCTTCTTCACACTTCTTGCTACAGAATTTTTATTTCATTTCTATAAGCGTGGACTGCAGGCGGCGAAGGATTCAATTCTCAAGGTACTGACAGTGATGGCAATTGTTGTAACTTTGATTCCCATTGTCAGTATCGTCGCCACCGTCGTGAGCAAGGGCTATAAAGGGATTCACTGGGGACTGCTTACCAAAGATATGGCTCTGGCATCAGTAAATGATCCCATTGCAAGCGGCGGATTACTTCACGCGCTCGCTGGAACCATCATCATGGTGGGTGGAGCACTCATCATCAGCTTTCCTATCGGCGTTCTTACCGCTCTCTATCTCACTGAAATTAATGGCACCTTGGCTCGACCAATTAAATTCTTGGTGCAAGCAATGTCTGGTGTTCCCTCAATCGTGGCCGGTCTATTTATTCTTTCGAGTTTGATCTATCCAGTAACCAAAGAACTTTCCGGGCTGATGGGTTCATTGGCGCTTACAATTCTCATGATTCCAACGATCGCACGAACTTCAGAAGAGATGTTGCGGTTGATTCCAGGTGAACTCCGCGAGGCTGGTGTCGCACTTGGCGGCACGCAATGGCGCACAGTTGCCGGCGTTGTGCTACCTGCAGCAAAGAGCGGGTTGGTTACCGCAATCATCTTAGGAGTTGCACGAATTATTGGAGAAACAGCTCCACTCTTGCTCGTTTCAGGTGGTGGAGATGCCCTCAATACCAACCCAACATCAGGTGCCATGGGCTCGCTTCCGTATTACATTTGGAAAGCGTTCCTAACTGGCGGAACACCGGAAGCCTTCGCTCGTGCCTGGGGCGGCATGCTAGTTCTGCTGAGCTTCATCTTTATTCTCTTTGGGCTAGCCCGCTACTTAAGCGGACGAAAGGTTGGGTAGCGATATGACTGAATCAACGAATCTCAATAACAACGAGAAGGAAAAGCAAATGACAACATCACAGGTAACCCCGTCCTCACTATCAAGCGTTGCTTCGGCGCGCACCCTACGTCAACCAGGAACAGCGCTACTCGGCAATGGTCTTGAAACTCGCGGCGTGCATGCATGGTTTGGCAAGAAGCACGTGCTCTCGGATATCACTCTTGATTTCGCTGCCGGAACGGTAACGGCGCTCATTGGACCTTCAGGTTGTGGTAAATCTACATTCTTAAGAACTCTCAACCGGATGCATGAATTTATCCCAACTGCGGCCATGGCTGGCGAAGTACTTCTAGATGGAAAAGATATCTATGCAGCAGGAACCGATGTCACAAAGATTCGTCTTCGTGTTGGCATGGTCTTCCAGAAGCCAAACCCATTCCCATCTATGACCATTGGTCAAAATGTTCTCTCAGGCCTCAAGCTTGCCCAGATTAAGAAGAGTGACACCGATGACCTCCTAGAATCTTGCCTGACTCGCGCCGGTCTTTGGAGTGAAGTAAAAGATCGCTTAGGTGAACATGGCGGAGCCCTCTCGGGTGGTCAACAACAGCGCTTATGTATTGCTCGCTCACTTGCAGTTGAACCCCAAGTGCTCTTGATGGATGAACCATGTTCAGCCCTTGACCCAGGATCAACTTTTAGAATTGAAGAGACAATCGCAGATTTGGCCAAGACCATGACAATTATCATCGTTACCCACAACATGCAGCAGGCCGCACGCGTCTCTGACTACACCGCCTTCTTCCTCTCCGACGGGGGACCGGGAGAGATGATTGAAGCCGCACCTACTAGCACTATCTTCTCATCACCCCAGAATAAGCGCACCGAAGATTACGTCACTGGTCGCTTTGGCTAAATCTATTTGTTCACTTTGCCACACCTCATTGTTAACCTAAATGTAGATAACTGGTAACGCCCCTTCACTATTTTTTCGCTCGTAAGGATTACTTACTTAGCTAACACGAAGGGTAAAAAATGACGTTTTCAAAGAAAGCAAAGGCGCTAGTCATTGCTGGTCTGATCGCAGTCTCAACAGCGACACCAGCACATGCGGTAGATCTTCAAGGTTCAGGTGCATCATTCGTTGATCCACTTCTCCAGGCTTGCAAGGCAGGCTTCGCAAAGGCTTCAGGACATTCATATGTATACACATCAACAGGATCAGGAACAGGTAAGAAGAACGCTGATGCCAAGATTGGTGATTTCTGGTTCTCAGATTCAGCTCATACAGCAACAACTAAGCGTTCAACAGTTTTCCATGCTCCAATTGTTGCTGCTCCAATTGCAGTTCTCGTAAACCTTCCCGCTAAGAAAGAACTATTCCTTTCTTCAACAACTGTTGCAAAGATCTTCTCAGGTGAAATTACCAAGTGGAATGATCCAGCAATCGTTGCAGATAACAACCGTTCAATCCCATCAGTTGTCTACCGCAAGGATAAGAACGGTAACGCCGTTAAGGATGCGAGCGGAAACCCAGTAGTTCTTCGCTCTGGCTCAAAGTCAGTTATCTACACTCTTCCAAATCAGCAAATTAAAGTTATCTTCCGTTCAGACGGATCAGGAACTTCAAATAACTTCACAAAGTGGCTCAATGGCGTGGCTCCAACAATCTGGACAAAGCCAGCTAACGATGCATTCACAACTGCTTTCCCTGGAAACATCAACGCAACAGGCAATATCGGCCGTATCGTTGGAGCAAACCAGTCTCAGGGCGTAGCAACTCTTGCAGCAAAGACAAAGTACTCAATCACATACGCTGAAAAGAACTGGGGAGATGCATACGGTCTTCGTTCAGCTCAAATTGGTAACGCAACAGGCAACTTCGTTGGGCCTGATTCAGCTGCTACCTCAGCATTCTTGGGAGAAGCAACTCAAGATGTTAACGGAATCGTGTCATACGATTACGCAACAAAGGTTGCTGGTGCGTACACATTAGGCATCATCTCTTACATGTTAATCGAAACTGAATATGCAGATAAGACTCGTGGAGCAGCTGTTAAGGCTCTTGCCGATTACATCTTGTCACCTGCGTGTTCAGCCGTTGATCCTAAGCTCGGATTTACCGTGGTATCAGGTACTTTCCTTACAAAGGCTAACGCTCAAATCGCAAAGATGAATAAGTAATACTTAAAAAATAGGGACTGGGTAGTTCGCTTCGGCGAGCTACCCAGTTTTTTTATGTGCGCCTGGCAGGAATCGAACCTGCGACCTACCGCTTAGAAGGCGGTTGCTCTATCCGACTGAGCTACAGGCGCCTGCAGGGTCGTATGAGGCAATTGTACCCAGTAAGGTTTGCGTCTATGGCTGAGTTCATTTACACGATGAAGAAGGCGCGTAAAGCGCATGGTGAAAAGGTAATTCTCGACGACGTTACCTTGATGTTCTTACCTGGAGCAAAGATTGGTGTTGTTGGTCCAAACGGTGCTGGTAAGTCAACAGTTCTTCAGATCATGGCAGGCCTGCAACAACCTTCCAATGGTGAGGCATACCTATCTCCCGGTTACACAGTCGGAATCCTCTTGCAGGAGCCGCACCTAAATGAAGAGAAAACTGTTCTTGAAAATGTGCAAGAAGGTGTTGCAGAGACCATGGAGATGGTGCGCAGATTTAATGAAGTCTCGGAGGAGATGGCAAGCCCGGATGCTGACTATGACAAGTTACTCGCTGAGATGGGTGAGCTGCAGGAACAACTTGATCATCGCAATGCCTGGGAACTTGATTCACAGCTAGAACAAGCAATGGATGCACTGCGTTGTCCGCCGCCTGACTCTGATGTCAAAGTCTTATCTGGTGGAGAAAAGCGCCGCGTTGCGCTATGTAAATTACTTTTGGAAGCACCAGATCTACTTCTGCTAGATGAGCCAACAAACCACCTTGATGCTGAGTCAGTGTTGTGGCTAGAACAACACTTAAGTAAGTACCCAGGCACCGTTGTGGCAATCACGCACGATAGATACTTCTTGGACAACGTTGCGCAGTGGATTCTTGAACTAGACCGTGGTCGCGCCTATCCCTATGAAGGTAACTACTCCACATATCTTGAGACCAAATCAGCACGTCTTAAAGTTGAGGGTCAGAAAGATGCCAAGCGCGCTAAGCGTCTTACCGAAGAGCTCGATTGGGTTCGCCAGAATGCAAAGGGACGCCAAGCAAAGTCAAAGGCTCGTCTAGCTCGCTATGAAGAGATGGCAGCTGAGGCAGATAAAATGCGTAAGTTGGACTTTGAAGAGATTCAGATTCCACCTGGCCCGCGCCTTGGAAATATTGTGGTTGAAGTTGAGCACCTGACAAAAGGTTTTGGTGATCGTGTACTTATCGATGACCTCTCATTTACCCTGCCACGCAATGGAATTGTGGGAGTCATCGGTCCTAACGGCGCTGGAAAGACAACACTCTTTAAAACTATCCTGGGTCTGGAAGAGCCAGATTCAGGAGTAGTAAAGATTGGTGAAACGGTAAAGATTTCCTACGTTGACCAGTCACGTGGCGGAATCGATCCAAAGAAATCACTCTTTGAAGTTGTCTCTGATGGTCTTGATTTTATGAAGGTGGGACAAGTGGAAATGCCATCACGCGCATACGTGGCAGCCTTTGGATTTAAAGGCCCGGACCAACAGAAAGCTGCTGGAGTTCTATCTGGTGGAGAACGCAACAGATTGAACTTGGCTTTAACGCTCAAGCAAGGTGGCAATCTTTTACTCCTGGATGAGCCAACGAACGATCTTGATGTGGAAACACTGGGATCACTGGAAAATGCGCTCCTGGAATTTCCCGGGTGCGCCGTTGTGATCTCGCACGATCGTTGGTTTCTGGACCGGGTAGCAACTCACATCTTGGCTTACGAAGGTGATTCAAAGTGGTTCTGGTTTGAAGGAAACTTCGAATCCTATGAAGAGAACAAGATTGCCCGATTGGGCGCCGATGCTGCTCGTCCGCATCGCGCCACCTACCGAAAGCTCACCCGCTAATGATCTATACCGGAGAGCAATATGTGCGATGGGATGACATCGATGCCTTTGGTCATGTCAATAATGCAAAGTATCTGACCTATATCCAAGAAGTTCGCTATCAATGGGCGTACTACCAATATTCCACAAAAGGTGAGATGCCCACCCTGATGGAGATGGTTGTGGCACGTAATGAGATTGATTACTTAGTGCCTATCTATGAAGGTGGCCGTTTCTACGAACTCAATCTATGGGTGGAATCAATCGGCAACAGTTCATTTGTCGTGGGATATGAATTGGTGGGCACAGATGGTGTGGTGCATGCCAAGATGAAGTCTGTGCAAGTAATGGTTTCATTGGAGACAAAGAAGTCTCGTCCGCTTTCAGATAGCGAACGCGAATTTCTTAGTAAATACCTCAAGGACTAGTAAGGTCAGCTAATGACGCAGCGAAAGATTCACCCGGGCTGGGTTGCAGCCGTTGTCACCTTCTTCACCCTCGTTGCAACAGCTGGATTTAGATCAGCACCCACAGTTCTGATTCTGCCTCTGGAAGAGGCATTTGGTTGGTCACGTTCAGAAATTTCATTAGCGATATCAATTAACGTACTTCTCTTTGGATTGGTAGCACCCTTTGCCGCCGCGCTAATGGAGCGCTTTACTGTGCGCAAAGTAGTGATGAGCGCACTTGCACTAGTAGCAGCGAGTGCAACCTCAACAATATTTATGACCCAGCCATGGCACTTGTGGGCGCTTTGGGGCATCGGCGTTGGTGTCGGCTCTGGCTCCATGGCACTTGTCTTTGCCGCAACTATTGCCAATCGTTGGTTTGTTGCCCGCAAAGGAATTGTGGTGGGAGCGCTGACGGCAGCAACTGCAACTGGTCAGCTGGTTTTCTTGCCCATGCTCTCGCACTTTGCAATCACTTACGGATGGAAGAGCGTCTCCATCACTGTTGGTCTTGCATCTGCGCTCATGATTCCATTCATCTATCTATTTCTGAAAGAGAAACCAGAAGCCTTAGGCATGAAGCCATACGGTGCGCCGGAAGATTGGCAACCTCCGGTAGCGAGTGAAATGCCGGCAGGTCGCTTAGCTATTGATACCTTGGTTAAGTCAGCGAAAGATAAAAACTTCCTTATTCTCTTCGGCTCATTCTTTGTCTGCGGCCTCTCCACCAATGGCCTAATTGGCACACACTTCATTCCAGCAGCTCACGATCACGGCATGGGCACAACTGTCGCTGCTAGTTTGTTGGCACTAGTGGGCGTGTTTGATGTGATTGGAACAATTCTCTCTGGCTACCTCACAGATAAGTATGATCCCCGTAAATTGCTCTTCTTCTACTACGGCCTGCGCGGTCTCTCCCTCCTTTTATTGCCTTCTATTCTCTTTAGCACCATTCATCCATCCACATTGGTATTTGTAATCTTCTATGGCCTCGATTGGATTGCCACCGTTCCACCCACTCTAATTCTCTGTCGCATTGTGCTTGGTCCACAGCGCTCTACCGTTGTTTATGGTTGGGTCTTTGTGGGTCACCAAGTGGGTGCCTCGATTGCTGCCCTTGGCGCCGCGGTATTGCGGGTAAAACTTGGTGACTATGCAGTGTCTTTCTATATCGCAGCCATTATGTGCATCATCAGTGCCTTTGCCGTGCTGCAGATTGCTAAAGGAAAAACTTCAGCAGAGTTGAGAAGTTGATGGAGCGCGATACCACTAACTACTATGAACTCTTCGGCGGTGAAGCATTCTTTGCCGACCTGGTCTCACAGTTCTATGCCCACGTTGCGGTGAATCCAATCTTGCGCCCGATGTATCCAGAATCGGATATGAAGGGTGCGGCGCGTAGATTGCAGATGTTCCTGGAACAATATTGGGGTGGTCCAACTACTTATCAAGAGGAGCGCGGACATCCACGACTTCGGATGCGCCATGCCGGTTTTCATATTAATCAGGAGGCCCGTGATGCCTGGATTGGCTGCATGAAGCAGGCAGTTGATGGAACATCACTTGGCCAAGGCGAAAAAGATAAATTGTGGAGATACTTAGAGGGAGCAGCAAACCATCTCGTTAATCAGATGGATTAATCCTTCTTCGATTTATTTCCCACCAGCAATATCTCACCATTGCGCACAAACCAGAGCACATCATTTGTGTCGCGCACCTGGGTAATTCGAAGTCCTACTTTTTCTACCCGTCCTTCAATTTCTTGCACGCGAATGTCATCTCCCACACCATATTGATCTTCGACCAACATAAAGATTCCAGAGAGCACATCGCGCACTAGGGTCTGGGCGCCAAGCCCAATAGCAACACCAATAACACCAGCCGATGCCAGAACTGGCCCCAAACTAAATCCGAATTCACCCAAGATCATTCCAGTTGCAATGATCCAGATGGCGGCGTTATATGTGGAGCTAAAGACTGTTCCGATGGTGCGGGCCCGCTCTGCCTGGCGTTTCGCCGTCCCTGGTCCTGGCTTTAAGTCAGCCGTTGCCAGGCGGCCAATGGCCCGTGAGATGGCCCGGTGGCCGATTACATGGCCGATAGCGGCGATAATAAAGATGACCAGGATACGAAATGGGGCTCCGTTAAACCAATCCCAAATTGCCTGCGTACGCTCGTTCATAGGCGTTAAGGGTAGTGAAATCTTTACTAAAACTTCACCACAAAATGCCCCCGTCCGGAAGACTTTTAGTACAAAATTACCCAATCAGCGCGAGCCACGCGCTGGAACCGAGGTAGAGATGAACCGCTCATTAGTTCTCAACGCCACCTACGAACCGTTGGGTGTTGTCACTGATCGACGTGCGCTCATTCTCGTTCTGAACAATCGCGCAACCATGGTTGAAGCCTCCGGAACCGTCTTGCATTTTGCACATGGTCAGATCGAGCTCCCATCTGTAATTCGTCTCAATAAATTTGTGAAAATTCCTTATCGTCATGCAGTTCCACTTTCACGTCGGGCAATCTTTGCTCGAGACGGTGGCCGCTGCGTGTATTGCACCGCACCAGCAACTTCTATTGATCACGTCATTCCACGTTCTCGTGGTGGCGGTCACAATTGGGAGAATGTGGTTAGCGCCTGTCACAAGTGCAATCACGTTAAAGCAGATAAGCCATTGAAGGAACTTGGTTGGCGACTTCGCACGCTACCTCGTGAGCCAGTGGGGGCTGCCTGGAGAATTCTTGGAACAGGTCGCACCGAAAATCGTTGGCTTCCATATCTGCAGCCATTTGGCGTCGCTGCCGCAACTGCATAGACTTAACTAATGCTTACGCAACTACTAATGATTAACCAAGAGCCTGGCGCAATGCCGGGTGAAGGATTAACGGCTATCGAAACCTTCACTTACTTTGTGGCAGCTCCAGTGGGGCTATTTCTTCTCATCTCACTTCTTACTTGGGCCGCTACTGGTGAGAAGAAGCGCAAGAGCACCTCTTCCATTACTCAGATCGAGTAATTACTGATCAGCAGCTTGTGCCTTAAGGGCTCGCACCATGGCATCGCGTGATTCCAGAATAGTTCTGCGTAGTGCGTGTGAGGCATCTTTACCTGTGACATCTAGCCAGTGCTGAGCTTTGGCTACCGTGGCATCGCTAATTACCCATGAAGGAAATAGCAGAGTCGCTGTGGTTTCAGCAATTTCATACCCCTTGGTCTCCCAGACTTTGAGCAGCACATCAAAATACTCATCTACAAACTCACTCAAGATTTCAGAATGCAACGGATCGTTAAATCCTCGGCAGGTATAGGAATGAATCGTGTTGGAAAGATCTGCTGTGGTGATCGCGCTAAATGCTTTGGCTTTGGCATCTTTACTTGGAATTTGGGCATAGGCCATCGCGCCATATTGCTTGCCGTGAGCAGTCTTATCCAGTGCTAGTTCATTTTCAATATCGGCCGGGCCAAATACGCCACGTTTAACGCCGCAAATGAATAGGAACCAACGAAGCTCGGCATCGATAGTAAGACCTGCGATGGAGCCACCAAGCATGGCGGCAATGCGTGCTAGTTGCGCTGGAGTGATTGCAGTATTGGCAAAACCTTTAGCAAATTGCAGTTGATGATCACTGCCGGCCTTTGCAGCATCAAGTGCTGCTTCAATTGCAGTTGCCACTTGCAGGCGAAGTGCCGCACGATGTGATGGATGGGCATATGCCCAGAGCGCGGTGTCGATCTGACCCAGAGTTGCACTAACAATGGAGATATCTGATTCAGTTTTCAGGGCGGCCAGTGCGATAGCGATGTAATCAGTGGCTGATAACTCGCCATCTCGGCAGGAATCCCAGAGTGATGCCCAGATAAGTCCACGTGCTAGAGAATCATCGAGTGAACCTAGGTGGCTCTTCATCGTTGCAATCGAACGTTCATCAAAGCGCAACTTTGCATAGCTCTGATCCTTATCGTTGATCAGTACCAGGTCGGCACTCTTCTGGCCAGCGAATGCAGTGACTTCTGTCAGTGCGCCAGCGATGTCGAGTTCCACACTTGTACGACGCACCAGTTTTTCACCTTGAATATCAAAGAGACCCATATGCAATCTATGGGGACGAAGCTCGGTAGAGCCAACAGGCATTGTGGGCGCTTCTTGTTTGATAGAAAGCGAAGTGTAGGTATCACCACTTTGTGTGATCACTGGGCGAAGTGTGTTCACTCCTGCCGTGCGCAGCCAGGTTGCCACCCACGGTGTGAGGTCGCGCCCGGAGGCAGCTTCGAGCTGATCAATTAAATCTTTCAGCGTTGTATTACCAAAGGCATGTTTAGCAAAGTAGCGGCGCAGCCCGGTAATGAAGTTATCTCGGCCCACATGTGCAACAAGTTGTTGCAATACCGAGGCACCCTTGGCATAGGAAATACCATCGAAGTTGGTGCGCACGGCATCGAGATCTTCCATCTCGGTGGCAATCGGGTGGGTAGTAGTGAGCTGATCAACGCGATATGCCCAGTTCTTACGTAGCGAATTGAACTCAGTCCAGGCCTCGGTGTACTTCGTTGATTCACTGACAGATTGATAGGAAGCCCATTCCGCAAAAGATTCATTGAGCCACAGGTCATTCCACCATTGCATGGTGACTAAGTCACCAAACCACATATGCGCCATCTCGTGGTGGATAGTTGTTGCTCGGCTGACATAGTTTCGCTCTGTTACCTTAGATCTAAAGATCAGGACATCTTCATGGAAGGTTACGCAACCCACGTTCTCCATCGCGCCCCAGTTATATTCGGCAACCGCAATTTGGTCATACTTTCCAAATGGGTAGGCAAGGCCGAATGTCTTCTCAAAGTAGGCAAAGCCCTGCTTGGTGACTTCAAATATGTTCTCAGCATCAACGTGCTTAAAAAAAGATTTGCGGGCATAGATACCGAGCGGAATTGTCTTCTCGCCTTTGTATTCATCGTGAACGCAGGTGTAGGCACCGGCCACAATGGCAGTGACGTAGGTGGAGATCACTTGCGAAGTAGCGAACTGAGTAAATTTCTTCTGATTGCCTAGCTCTTTTGTTGATTCCACTGCGTAATTCGAAATGATCTCCCAATGCGCTGGGGTGATGGTGCTAATTGCAAATGTCGCCTTCTGATCTGGTTGGTCAAAGCAGGCATACATGCGCCGAGCATCGCCGGTTTCAAACTGGGTGTAGAGATAGACCTCATCATCTGCCGGGTCAACAAATCGGTGCAGTCCTTCACCTGAATTGGAGTACACACCGTCGTGTTCAATTTCGAGAACGTTCTCTGCCGCAAGGGCAGGAAGATAAATAGTCTCGCCATCAAAGCGTGGGTCAAAATCTGCGCCATTTAGCTTGGCACTTATAACGCGAGCTCCCACGCAATCGATATAGGTAGTTGCACCAGGTTTGAGTCCAGCAAATTTCACTGTGGTCTTGACTCGGAAGTTTTCGGCCCCAGTAGTCAGATCTAAATCAATGGCGTAGCTAGAAACCTTAATAATCTCTGAACGTTCGGCAGCTTCTACTTGCTTGATATTTGTGCCTGGCACGGGTGCTCCTTCAGTGCGTGAACTAAGAGTGCTTATCCAACCACCAACTCGATGATTCGGCAGACGTTAAGATTCTGGAATGGAACAAGACTCGGTACGCACATACCGCTTACGTGGGTCTCGTATCACCGCTCCACAGCAGAGCGCCCTCGATAAATACTGGGGGATTTATGGAATGCAGTACTCGGAAGATTTCATAGATATCCCAGCCCTCTTTCCCACATCAAAGACGATAGTTCTGGAGATTGGTTTCGGCATGGGTGAGGCAACTGCCCTGATTGGCAGAGATTTTCCTGATACTGGATTTATTGCAGTGGAAGTTCATAAACCAGGCATTGGAAAATTGATGGCCAGAATTGAAGAACTTGAACTTGGCAATATCAGAATTATTGAAGGCGATGCCCACCCCATCCTCAAAACAATGATTGCCGATAATTCAGTAGATGCAATTCATCTCTTCTTTCCTGATCCATGGCCTAAAAAGCGCCACAACAAGCGGCGCATTGTGAATAATGAATTCTTACAACTTATTCACCCAAAGATTAAATCAGGCGGCTATATCCATATTGCAACAGATTGGGTGCCCTATGCCGAATACATTCAAGAAGTGTTAACGCCAAGTGCGCTGTTTACTGGGGGAGTAGTAAAGCGCCCAGAGTGGAGACCGGTCACGCGATTTGAGGGGCAAGGCATAACCAAAGATCATCAAGTCACTGATCTTCGATACTTTAAAGCTTAAATCTCACCTGTTGCTTCGTAATTACTGATTTTTTCAATTCTTCGCAGATGGCGCTCATCGCCAGGAAACTTAGTTGCGATAAAGGTATCAATTAATTGTTTTACAAAGTCAGCATCATGAAGCCTTTGACCTAAAGAAATCACATTTGCATTGTTATGTTCGCGGGCAAGTTTGGCTGTCTCTATGCTCCAGACGAGCGCGGCGCGGACGCCCTTAACTTTATTGGCGGCAATTTGTTCACCATTGCCGGAACCACCCAAGACAATTCCAAGTGAGGTTGCATCTTTTGCCACCGCTTCGGCACATGGGATACAGAAATCTGGGTAGTCATCGAGTGCATCAAATTCGTATGGGCCGTGGTCGGTCACATCGTGGCCATTAACAACAAGATGTGTAATTAACTCGTTCTTGAAATCAAGGCCCGCGTGATCGCTGCCGATGTGAATGCGCATGCGCAATTTAAGCATGTGCGGGGGCGCAGATGCGAAAACCCCGCCACACTTTCGCATGGCGGGGTTTTCTTCCCAAGGAGGTATTACATGTTCACACTAGTCATGCGATTGCCGCAGTCGTAGCTTTTGGAGCTGGCATTCTTGGAGCTTTCTCAAAATCACCTTTTCCTTTATGGCCAAATCCGCCCTTGAAGCCACCCTTTGGTCCTGCGGTGCGAACTTCATTGACTTCTTCGGTCACATGAGCAACGAGGCGATCTTTGAGAAATGTTGCTTGTGCGGCAGTTAATTTACCGGCTGTTACTGCAGCATTGATTCTCGATGTCTCATCTGCAACAAGAGCTGCAATCAGAGCATCTTTCTTAGCACCCGCGATTGTGGCAAGAGTTTCTCCTGCGGCAAGGCGTGACTTGATAGTCGCTGAATCAACACCAATTGTTGCTGAGATCAGCGCAAGCTCTGCTGCCTTTTCAGCTCGCATTGGCTTAGCAAGCTCTGCTGCAGCACGGGCTGCGGTGCGAGCAGCATCAGCTGCAACTTTGGCTGCATCAGCTGCGGCAATGATTACATCTGCCTGAGCTTGTGTGATTGTGCCCTTTGTGACAAGTGCTGAAAGTGTGGCGGCAAGGTCAATCCCTCGAGGACCCTTGACGCTACTAGCACCTGGATTGGTAATTGAGATTCGTGTCGACTTTGTTGACGCTGTTGATACTCCAACAGATCCCGCAGTCAGTGCAACAGTTGTAATAACAATTGTTGCAATCTTTCTCTTTGTTGACATTTGCATGTCCCCTACTCTCTTGCTCTGTGCCAAAGCCCTCGCCTCGACTTGGTTGTACTAAAGCGTCCTAGGCTCAGAAAGATACTTGGATAGCCTGCGAGGCTCATGCGAGTTTTCATGTGAAATCTGTGAGTTTTTCCCCTACACGCACACCCTTCCTGTGTGCTGATAGGGGATTCTCCGATTCTAGGAACCCACCCACCACTTCACACTGGCTAGACAACCTAGCGTCAGGGGTCACCAGTGAGAGCTTCACGTATAGCCGTCCTAGTTACTATTGCAATTCTTACTACATCCACATCAGTGATATCGGTAAGTGCTGCAGGCAGAACCGCAGCTTCCATTCCAAACACGATACTTAATGGAAAAGGACAGCCAATTTCTTCACTTGGCATAAATGGTGATTTCTATATTGATACCCGAAGTCTCCTAATTTATGGACCAAAAGCAAAAGGTAAATGGCCCTTGCCACAGAACCTGCAAGGACCTATTGGAGCAACAGGTGTTACAGGTATTTCGGGTAGTGATGGAAAGAATGGATCTGATGCAAAGAGTGGAACCAATAATGCAAGTGTTGTCGGCACAACTGGACCACAAGGTGAACGTGGACTAACCGGTGCAGCTGGACCTGCAGGACCAGCGGGTGCAGCAGGATCTTCTGGTTCAGGTGGAGGAACTCCAGGTGCAACGGGCGCAACGGGTGCGACAGGAGCAACGGGTGCATCTGGTTCTGCGGGAAGTATTGGCCCAGCTGGCCCTACAGGTTCAACAGGCTCAACTGGTTTAACGGGAGCGGCTGGTGCACAAGGTGAAACAGGGACTGCTGGGTCTTCGGGTACGTCGGTAGTTACGGTAATTGGAATCCCAAATTTCACAATTAGTACGGGTACTGCTTTCGGAGTCTCTTCCTCTGCTCCTTTTGGAGCTCTCGCTATAAATTCTTCATACTTCTTTCAAATCTTTTTAACTGGAGAAAGCGACGGCAGTACTTTGTTTTTTACCGCCACACTTGGTTCGACCGGCGAAACCCCGATTTATAATTTGTCAGCCTCACGATCTCCTCGCGCAACATTGGCCGGCAAGAGTTATGTTTTCGGTGTGATGATCACAGGAACCATTAAAACTCTTGGAACTTCTTCCGCACTGGTAGTCAATCTCATTGACACCACAGGAGAGTCCGCGGAAAACCTGGGGTTAACCTTTTCTGGTCGTGCTTATCTTCAGAAAGTCGGGACCATTAACTAATACATGGAGCGGGTGACCGGGATCGAACCGGCATGGCCAGCTTGGAAGGCTGGGGCTCTACCATTGAGCTACACCCGCGAGTGGTGCGAAGGATGAGCGTACAGGGTGTGTAACCGAGTGTAAAAAATTACTCTAGACTCCGGTGTTGCGCCTCGGGGCGTAGCGTAGTGGCTAGCGCGCCTGCTTTGGGAGCAGGAGACCGGGAGTTCGAATCTCCCCGCCCCGACCAGAATTTCTTCACAGTTTTTAAGCTGTCATTAACTAATAGGAGCACTTCGTGAAAAGCACCGTTGAGACACTTTCTCCCACTCGCGTTCGTTTAGAAGTTGAAGTTCCCTATGCAGAGTTAACTAATCATGTTGCAGCTGCATATAAGAAGGTGGCAACACAGGTAAACATCCCGGGTTTTCGTAAGGGCAAAGTTCCAGCTGCGATGATTGATCAGCGCGTGGGACGTGGAACGGTAATTGATGAGGCGATTAACACCGCTCTGCCGGAGTTCTATGGCAAAGCTGCTCGCGAGCACGATGTTCTTGTTGTGGGACGCCCAACTGTTGATGTGAAGGAATTTGTCGATAACGACAAGCTCATCTTTACCGTTGAGGTAAATGTGCGCCCAGAAGTGGAACTTCCCGACTTTTCCAAGATCACTGTCACAGTAGATGATGTGGTTGTTGCAGATACTGATATCAATGAACAGCTCGATGAGCTTCGCGCTCGCTTCGGAACGTTAAATTCAGTGGAGCGTGCTACCCAATCTGGTGATTTTGTCACTATTGATCTCACCGCCCGGATTGATGGCGCTGAAGTAGATGGTGGAAAAGCGAATGAGATTTCATATGAAGTCGGCTCAAATCGCATGATTGACGGACTAGATGAAGCTCTAGTTGGAATGAGTGCGGGAGATGCCAAGACTTTTACAACTCAACTCGTTGGTCAAAAAGATGACGAAAAAGGCGATGTTGATATTGTGGTGAAGGCTGTGAAAGAGCGTGAGCTACCTGCAGCCGATGATGCATTTGCCAAGTTGGCATCTGAATTTGATACTTTAGCTGAACTTAAAGCGAATATCGCAGAGCGTTTATCGCGAGTGAAGAAGATGGAACAGGGCGCGCAAGCACGCGACCTACTTCTTGAGAAGTTACTGGCAGACCTTGATATTCCAGTTCCAGATGACATTGTGCTGGAAGAAGTAAATGAGCACCTTGCGGGTGAAGCTCGTATGGAAGATGCCGAACACCGCGCCGAAGTAGATGGCCAAGTTCGCGCCTCAATTAAATCTGATTTCTTACTTGATGCCATCGTGAAGGTGGAAGAAGTACAAGTTACTGAAATCGAACTTACTGAATACCTCATTCGCATGTCACAGCGTTATGGAATGGGTCCGGAGCAATTTGCGCAGGAGCTACAAAAGGCTGGACAAATTAGCCAGGTAGTTGCTGAGGTAACTCGCGCGAAGGCACTTGCATCAGTTCTTGGTCGAGTATCAGTTGTCGACAAGTCCGGCAACGCGATTGATCTTGAGGCGCTTCGCCCAGCACCAGGGCCGCAAACACCTGCCGAGGCCGAGTAGCTCTTTAGCCGTAAGCGAACATCAGAGTTTTTGAGCCTTATCTCTCATATTTGGGAAGCAATATGGCGCCGTAATTGTTAAGGTCAATACAAGGGAAAGTTATTGGAAGGATGAAACGTGGATTTTATTAACCCACTGGAGAACACACCAGTTGCCCGCTCAGTTGGTTCAGAGCCATTCGGACTAGGCGATCAGATTTATAGTCGCTTGCTGCGCGAGCGAATCATCTTTCTTGCAGGCGAAGTTCGCGATGAGATGGCCAATGCCATCTGTGCGCAGATGTTATTGCTGGCAGCAGAAGATTCTGAGAAAGATATCTATCTCTACATCAACTCACCTGGCGGATCAGTGACAGCAGGTATGGCTGTCTATGACACCATGCATTACATTAAAAACGATGTTGCCACAGTTGCCATGGGAATGGCTGCCTCAATGGGTCAATTCCTGCTCACAGCTGGCGCACCTGGAAAGCGTTATGCAACACCAAATGCGCGCATCTTGATGCACCAACCGCTAGGTGGCATCGGCGGAACTGCAACAGATATTCGGATTCAGGCAGAGCAGATGGCAATTACCAAGCAGACTATGTCTGAACTAAATGCCAAGCACACTGGGCAACCGCTAGAAAAGATTATCGCCGATTCAGATCGCGACAATTGGTTTAATGCCAAGGATGCACTCGCATATGGATTTATCGATCACATCGCTTCAAATGAAGGCCAAATCGCGGGAGGTAAGAAGTAATGAAGCACATTCAAGAAATTACGAACCGCTACGTTCTTCCAACAATTGAAGAGAAGACTGCATACGGTTTCAAGCGCTTAGATCCATATACAAAGTTATTTGAAGAGCGCATCATCTTCCTTGGTCAGGCAATCGATGACACTGTGGCTAACGATGTGATGGCACAGCTATTGACTCTGGAATCAATGGATCCAGATCGCGATATCTCGATTTACATTAACTCACCGGGTGGTTCATTTACCGCTCTCACCGCAATTTATGACACCATGCAATTTGTTCGCCCAGACATCACAACAATCTGTCTAGGACAAGCGGCATCGGCTGCCGCCATCATCTTGGCCGGTGGCACAAAAGGTAAGCGTTATGGACTTGAGCACTCACGTATCTTGATTCACCAACCTTCATCTGAAGGTGGCGGACAGGCATCTGATATTGAAATTCAAGCACGCGAGATTCTTCGTATGCGTGGATTACTCGAGACCATGCTGGCCAAGCACTCAAACAAGACCGTGGAAGAGATTGAGAAAGATATTGAACGTGACAAGATTCTGACAGCTGCCGAAGCAGTGGAGTATGGAATCATCGATAAGGTAATGGCTTCACGTAAGGCAAAGCCTTAAGTTCAAGTTTTACTAGAGGGGCGTCTGGTTCGAAAATGCTAAAGAAATATTTCGAACCCGGCGCTCTTTTTTCATACCCGGCATATCGCAACTTATGGATATCAACGATCCTCACCATCCTGGCCATGTCAGCATTTCCTATTGCACTTGCCGTCACCGTCCTTGATGCCGGTGGAACTATCACCACCTTGGGTCTGATTCTGGGGGCACGTGTTCTCTCTGGCGTTCTATTTTCTCCTGTCGGTGGCGTCGTTGTTGATCGACTACCCAGAAAGACAGTTCTCATTGCAGCCGATGGCTTTCGAGCAGTAATTGGTTCGGTAGTTGTCTTTATTGATCCGGTGCATATTTCGATGTGGATTTTAGGTCTGATTGTTGTGTTGATGGGAATCTCTGATGGTTTCGGAGCACCGGCAGCGCAAGCTCTCATGCCAAGTATCTTGCCCGATCACTTACTGCCTGCCGGAAATGTGCTTCGCGGCATAGCTCTTCGCACATCACAGATTGCAGGTCCGGGAGTTGCCGGAGTACTTCTTGTTTCACTTGGAACTCATGCAACCTATGTTGCCTGCTCCATCTTCTTTTTGGCGGGGGCCGCGATTCTGGTTCGCATTGATGAAGGTCCGATAGCGAAAAATGAGAATGCGACCAACCACTTCGTGCAAGATTTGCGCGAGGGCGTTCGAGTCGTCTGGTACTACAAATGGATTGCCGCCATGATCGTGATGGCATCTGTGCAATTGATGCTTGTGATTGGGGTGGAGAATGTTCTGCTTCCTGTAATTACCAAGCGGGAGTTTGGTGATGCATCGGTATATGCAGCCTCGGCGGCACTTTTTAGCGTTGGGGGAGCGATATCTGCAGTCATCTTTATTAAGTGGAAGGTGAAAAATGAAGGGTTGGTCTCGGTCGTTGTGTGGGGGCTATTTATCTTTGCACCTCTCATTCTGGCATTTCCTTCATCTGCGCCACTGATTCTCTTTGCATATCTGCTCGCCGGTTTTTCAGTGGGGCCGTGGGAAGCATTCTGGTCAACATCTGTGCAACGTGAAGTGCCGGCGGAATATCAGGGTCGGGTATTTAGTTTGGATTACATGGGCACGATGGGGTTGATGCCGCTGGGTATGGCTTTAGTTGGCCCACTGGTGAATATCTTTGGCGAGAAAGAGTTGCTCATTGGCGTCGCTGTTTTCCACCTGGCAATCTGCGCATTGGTACTTCTGGTGCCAGGAGTTAAAGAGATGAAGTCGAAATTGCCGCCGTATTCACCTATAGGCGAACAAAGTCAGGCTTGATTTCACGCGCAATTTTTCGCTATCAAAACTATCCTTACTCCCATGTCCACACGAATTGGCGAAGCTAACGACCTCCTCAAGTGCTCCTTCTGCGGCAAAACTCAGAAGCAGGTTAAGAAACTTATTGCCGGACCTGGCGTCTATATCTGCGATGAATGTATCGAACTCTGTAATGAGATCATCGTTGAGGAACTTTCCGAAGCTTCCTCACTTGGGCTTAGCGAACTTCCTAAGCCACAGGCAATCTTTGAATTCCTTGATCAATATGTGATTGGCCAAGATCGGGCAAAGAAGTCACTTTCAGTTGCCGTCTATAACCACTACAAGCGCGTGCAATCTGGCGATTCGCGCAATGAAGATGGAATCGAATTAGCTAAATCAAACATTCTGCTCCTTGGTCCTACCGGTTGCGGCAAAACTCTGATGGCACAAACCCTTGCACGTATGCTCAATGTTCCATTTGCGATTGCAGATGCAACCGCCCTCACCGAAGCCGGATATGTCGGTGAAGATGTTGAGAACATCTTGCTTAAGCTTTTGCAGGCGGCAGATTACGATGTGAAAAAGGCTGAGACCGGAATCATCTATATTGATGAAATCGATAAGGTCGCTCGCAAATCTGAAAACCCTTCCATTACTCGAGATGTTTCAGGTGAAGGTGTTCAGCAAGCTTTGCTTAAGATCCTGGAAGGAACAGTTGCATCTGTTCCACCACAGGGGGGTCGCAAGCACCCACATCAAGAATTTATTCAAATTGATACCACAAACGTTCTCTTTATCGTCGGCGGCGCTTTTGCTGGCCTAGATAAAATTATCGAATCACGCAGTGGTTCAGCAGGTGTTGGTTTCGGTGCTGAACTTCAGACTGCCGAAGAGAAGAATCGTAGAGATATCTTTGCTGATGTGATGCCAGAGGATTTACTCAAGTTTGGAATGATCCCTGAATTCATTGGTCGCCTTCCGGTTCTTACCAGTGTGGAAAATCTTGATAAGCCAGCTCTGATGCAGATTCTTACCGAGCCAAAAAATGCGCTGGTAAAGCAATATCAGAAGCTCTTTGATTTAGATGATGTAGAGCTCGAATTTTCACTAGATGCCTTGGAAGCGGTGGCCGACCTTGCACTGGTTCGCGGAACTGGCGCACGTGGACTTCGTGCAATCATGGAATCGGTATTACTTGGGGTCATGTATGAGATCCCAAGCCGCACAGATGTCGCCAAGGTAATTATTGAGAAGAGTTGCATCACAGATGGCGCTGCTCCCACCTTGATGCCACGCACCGGCGATATTGCTAAGCGCGCTTCTCGTCGCGAGAAGAACACAGAGGAGAAAAGCGCGTAAAGGTAAACTAGACTGCGCTCCATGTCTTTAGAAAAGCGCGAGCTAGCACCGGCATTTACGCCGAGTGAAATCGAAGGCCCGCTCTATAAAAAGTGGTTAGAAGCTGGTTACTTCACGGCTGATGCCAACTCGTCTAAAGAACCATTTACCATCGTTATTCCACCACCGAATGTCACTGGCAATTTACATATCGGCCATGCCCTAGATCAAACTCTGCAAGATTGCCTCACTCGCATGAAGCGCATGCAAGGTTTTGAAGCGCTCTGGCTTCCTGGAATGGACCATGCCGGAATTGCAACGCAAAATGTTGTGGAAAAACAATTGGCGACGAAAGGTCTTACTCGTCATGATTTAGGTCGGGAAGATTTTGTGAAGAAGGTATGGGAGTGGAAGGCTGAATCTGGCGGACAAATTCTCGGACAGATGAAGCGACTTGGCGATAGCGTTGATTGGTCTCGCGAAGCGTTCACAATGGATGAGAATCTTTCGCAAGCGGTCTTAACTATTTTTAAGAAGTTATTTGATCAAGGGCTTATCTATCGCGCAGAGCGAATCATTAACTGGTGCCCACGTTGCCTCACAGCCCTTTCAGATATTGAAGTAGAACATCAAGATGATGCTGGTGAATTCGTTTCAGTTCGCTATGGCGATGGCGAGCAGAGCATTGTCGTTGCAACTACTCGTGCTGAAACAATGATGGGCGATGGCGCAGTGGCTGTGCACCCAGATGATCCTCGCTATAAACACATGATTGGCACCGAGGTCATGCTCCCGTTGGTTAATCGCATGATTCCAATTATTGCCGATGAACTAGTTGATCCTGACTTTGGTACCGGCGCGGTTAAAGTCACCGCGGCACACGACCCAAATGACTTTGAAATGGCTCTTCGCCACAATGTTCGTTTCGTTGTCATCATGAATGAGCACGGTGTAATGGCTGGAACCGGCACAGAATTCGATGGCATGGATCGCTTTGAGGCGCGCGTGGCAGTTGTGGCAAAGCTGCGCGAGATGGGTCGTATCGTTGCTGAGAAGCGTCCTTACATTCACGCAGTAGGTCATTGTTCAAGGTGTGAAACAACAGTCGAGCCGCGTCTTTCAAAGCAGTGGTTTGTAAAGGTAGAAACACTTGCGAAGGCAGCAGGGGATGCAGTGCGCGATGGTCGGGTCAAGATTGAACCGGAGGAGCTGGCACCTCGTTACTTTGATTGGGTCGATAATTTAAATGACTGGTGTATCTCGCGCCAGCTCTGGTGGGGTCACCGAATTCCAGTTTGGTATGGACCTAATGGCGAAGTAGTTGTAGTTGGCCCTGGCGAAAAAGCACCTGCTGGTTTTACCCAAGATCCCGATGTCTTAGATACCTGGTTCTCATCCGCGCTCTGGCCTTTCTCAACTCTCGGCTGGCCGAATAACACAGCAGATGTGAAGAAGTTCTATCCAACGAGTGTTCTTGTTACTGGTTATGACATTTTATTCTTCTGGGTAGCGCGCATGATGATGTTTGGTCTCTTTGCTATGGATGGCATTCCACCTTTCCACACCATCGTTTTGCATGGTCTGGTGCGCGATCAATACGGCAAGAAGATGTCTAAATCTCGCGGCAATGTGGTGGACCCACTTGAATTTATCGATAAGTATGGCGCCGATGCGCTGCGCTTTACCTTGGCCCGCGGATCAAATCCTGGAAAAGATCAGGCTTTGGCCGAAGATTGGATAGCAGGTTCTCGTAACTTTGCGACCAAGCTCTGGAACGCCACTCGCTTTGCGATGATGAACGGGGCAACGGTGCAAGGCGCATTGCCAGCAACAGAGACCTTGTCAGATATCGATAAGTGGGTTCTCTCGCGCTTAGTTGAGACAACTACTGAATACACCGACTTACTTGAGCGCTATGAGTTTGCCCGTGCCTGCGAAGTTATTTATCACTTTGCCTGGGATGACCTCTGCGACTGGTATCTGGAGCTTTCTAAGGAAGCTTTTGCATCTGGAAACGCTGCCGCATCCCAACGTGTTCTCGGCCATGTGCTTGACACACTTTTCCGCTTATTGCACCCAGTGATGCCATTTATTACTGAAGAGTTGTGGACCACATTTACCGGCCAAGAAACTCTTGTTACTGCGCAATGGCCAATAGCCGATCCTGCCCACATCAATAAGAAGGCAGAAACACTTGTGGGCGAACTTCAAAAAGTCATTACCGAAGTTCGCCGCTTTCGTAATGACCAAGGTGTGAAGCCAAGTGCGAAGATTCCAGGTCGTTTTATTGCACCCGCTGATGTCGCTGCTTATGCAACTGCGATGGCGTTTTTGCTCAAGTTAGAACTTACTGAGTTCACACCAAGTGCCTCCGTTGAAATTGGCGCAATCAAAGTTGAACTCGATCTCTCTGGAACGGTAGATGTTGCAGCAGAGCGCACCCGACTTACCAAAGACCTGGCCACAGCGCAGAAAGACCTGAAGACAGCGGAAGTGAAGTTAAATAATGAAGGATTTATGGCGAAAGCTCCAGCAGATGTGGTGAAGGAAATTAAAGAAAGACTCTCAGTAACAACAAGTGATATCGAACGCATCACGGCTCAGCTTGCAGCGCTTAAGTAAATGAGCGAGCAAACACCGCAGGACCAAGAGCTGCTCGACACAATTGAGAAAGCACTGCTCACTCGCTGGCCGGAAACACAGATTGAGCCATCACTGGAGCGAATCGCCGCACTTGTCGATGTTTTAGGTTCCCCGCAACTTACTTATCCCACCATTCATGTGGGAGGCACAAATGGCAAGACCACTACATCGCGCATGATTGATTCTCTCCTCTTTGAGATGGGGTTGCGCACCGGGCGTTTTACTAGTCCACACCTGGAAAGTTTTGTGGAGCGAATTGCAATCAACGGTGAACCAATAGATGCAAAAGCACTTATTTTTTCTTACAACGACATTGCCGCATACCTTGACATGATGGATTCGAAATTCGAACACCCAATTTCATACTTTGAGGCCCTCACAGCACTTGCTTTCACCGCTTTCGCAGAGCACCCGATCGATGTTGGTGTGATCGAAGTAGGTATGGGCGGTGAGTGGGATGCCACCAACGTTGTGCTGGCAGATGTCTCAGTCTTGATGCCGATTGACCTTGATCACACTGAGTATTTGGGTGAGACGCTGGCCGAGATTGCCCAGACTAAAGCGGGCATCATTAAGGAATCTGGTTTTATCGTTCTGGCCCAACAAGAGCCGGAAGCGGCGAAAGAGTTACTAAAGCGCGCCGCATCGGTGGGCGCAGATGTTGTGCGCGAAGGCATTGAATACGCCGTGATGTCTCGCTCGGTGGCAGTGGGAGGGCAGTTGTTAACTATTCGCGGGGCCCAAGATACTTATGAAGATATTTTCTTACCTTTACATGGCAAACACCAGGCATCAAATGCGGCAGCCGCACTTGTGGCAGTAGAGGCTTTCTTTGGCGACCAAGAGTTAGGTATTGAAGCGGTGCGAGCAGGATTTGCCGCCGTTACATCACCAGGGCGCTGTGAGGTGCTCCACCGAGATCCGACCATTATTTTAGATGCGGCGCATAATCCCCATGGGGCCGCGGCCATTGCCGAGACAATTCAAAGTGAGTTCACCTTTGATGAAATCATTGGAGTCGTTGCGCCGATGGGCGATAAAGATATTCGGGGAATTCTCCTTGAATTAGAGCAGGTAATGGATTCCATTATCGTCACAACCAATAGCTCTATTCGATCAACAGATATTGGCGAGCTAGAAAAGATAGCAATTGAAATCTTTGGCCACGATCGGGTCTTTGCGCACGAGAAGTTAGCTGATGCCTTGGATAAGGCAATCAAAGATGCAATCAGACCACTCAGTGATGAGACCATCGGGATTTTGATTACCGGCTCTGTTGTCACAGCAGGGGATGCGCGTAAGATTCTGCGAAAGAAATTTGCAAAGGTGGAAAAGTAATGCGCGTTTTAGGATCAGCTGTGTTAGTAATGGAATTTTTCATCATGGGCTTTGCCATGCTGCTTGCAAAAGATAACCACGAATCTTCCACGATTGTCGCTGGCGCAGTTATTGCAATACTCCTTCTTCTCACCCCGGGGCTATTAAAGAAAAGAGCAGGGTGGATTCTTGGCTCAATCTTGCAATTACTCATGATCGGCTATGCGGTGGTGGTGCCATCGATGGCTATCGTGGGCCTGATTTTCGGGGGACTCTGGATTGCCGCCATCATTGTCGGTCGCAAGGGTGAGGCTGCTCGCGCTGCCCTGATGGCGACACGCACTCCTGACGCCTAATAGACTGACCCCCGTGAGCCTTGAAAAAACCCTCGTCCTGGTTAAGCCAGATGGTGTTGCGCGCGGATTAGTTGGCGAAGTAATCGCTCGTATTGAAGCTAAGGGATACCGAATTGCAGCGATGCGCATGTTGCAAGCAGATCGCGTGCTACTTGAAAAGCATTACGCCGAACATCAAGGCAAGCCATTCTTTGAACCACTTGTTGAGTTCATGATGTCAGGTCCAATCGTTGCCATCGTTGCCGAGGGAAATCGTGTAATCGAAGGATTTAGATCACTGGCCGGAGTTACTGATCCAACAGTGGCAGCGCCCGGAACAATCCGCGGAGATCTTGCTCGTGATCAAGGAACTAAGGTTGTGCAAAATATTGTTCACGGCTCTGATTCACCCGAATCTGCTGCACGTGAAATAGCTATCTTCTTTGAGGGGAAATAAATGTCTAACAGAATGTCATTCATAGGCCGCGATATGGCCGTTGACCTAGGAACTGCAAACACTCTTGTTTATGTTCGAGGTCGTGGCATCGTGCTTAATGAACCCTCAGTTGTTGCTATTAACCAAGATACTGGTGGCATTTTGGCGGTTGGACTAGAAGCCAAGAAGATGATTGGTCGCACACCGGGCAATATCGTTGCAATTCGTCCACTTAAAGATGGTGTGATTGCAGACTTCGACACCACCGAGCGCATGCTCCGTTACTTTATTCAAAAAGTGCACCGTCGTAGCTACCTTGCTAAGCCACGTATTGTTGTCTGTGTTCCATCAGGAATTACTGGTGTGGAACAGCGCGCCGTTAAAGATGCTGGATATGCAGCCGGTGCTCGTAAGGTTTACATCATTGAAGAGCCAATGGCTGCCGCAATCGGTGCCGGTCTTCCCATCCACGAACCAACTGGAAATATGGTGGTTGATATCGGCGGCGGAACAACTGAAGTTGCCGTGATTTCACTAGGTGGAATCGTGACCGCGCTATCAATTCGTATTGGCGGCGATGAGCTCGATCAATCAATTATTAACTGGACCAAGCGCGAATACTCACTGCTTTTGGGTGAGCGCACCGCGGAAGAGATCAAGATGGCAATCGGTTCGGCATACCCACTTCAGGGTGAAAATGATGCTGAAATTCGCGGTCGCGATCTGGCAACAGGACTTCCAAAGACAATCGTCGTCACAGCTGCCGAAATTCGCAAAGCGCTAGAAGAGCCGGTAAATCAGATTATCAACGCAGTCAAGGCGACTCTTGATAAGTGCCCACCAGAGCTTTCTTCAGATCTGATGGATCGCGGCATCGTGCTTACTGGCGGCGGTGCACTTCTTAAGGGACTCGATGAGCGACTTCGCAAAGAGACCGGAATGCCAATTCATATTGCAGACCGTCCGCTGGATGCCGTAGTTGAAGGCTCCGGAAAATGCATTGAAGAGTTTGAAGCCCTTGAAAAGGTTTTGATCTCCGAGCCTCGTCGATAGGTAATTCACAGTGCGCTACGGCGGCGACAACCGCGGTCGCTTACTCATCATCGTATTAATTGTTACTTCACTCTTCCTAATTACTTTGGATTTGCGTGGCGTATCAGTAATTGATGGTGTGCGCACCGGAACACAGACAGCTCTGACCCCGGTACAAAAATTTGGCTCATGGGCTCTGACTCCGCTCCGAAATTTCGCATCTGATGTCACACACCTTGGTCGCACTCGTAACCAGATTGAGAAGCTCAAGGTTGAGAATCAAAAACTTCGTAACACCCTGCTCAATCGCAAGACCGCCGATGCCCAACTCAAGCAATTAAAGAGCGTTCTTAACCTTGCTGGTAGCGGTGGATATAAAGTCGTAAATGCAAAAGTTATTTCACAGGGTCCGACTACTTCATTTACTCAGACCATCACCATTGATGCCGGAACAAATTCTGGAATTCGCAGCAATATGACGGTGATCTCTGGTTATGGGCTGGTTGGAGTTGTGAAGGTTGCCTACCCAGATAGCGCTCTTGTGCAACTTGCATCCGATCCGGCATTTCGAATTGGTGCACGCATTGCAAAGTCAGAACAAATTGGAATCCTAAGCGGGCAAGGTTCTCGCACTGGTGTCTTACAGTTACTTGATAACACCACAACTGTAAAAGCAGGCGATGCCCTCCTTGCTCGCGGAAGTGATAGCGGGCGCCCCTTTGTTCCGGGAGTACCAATTGGCGAGGTAACATCCGTCAACAATTCACCCGGCGCTGTGACACAAACAGCTGAGGTTAGGTTCTACGCCAACTTCTCCACACTAGGAGTTGTGGCAGTTGTGATTGCAAACCCAGAATCTGATCCGCGAGATTCATTGGTACCGACTAAGCCCGTCCCAACTCCGCTTCCAACAGTGACTATTTATGCAACACCTTCTCCTTCTCCATCGACCAGCACCGAACCTTGATGCAACCATGACAATCCGTAGATATCTTCTTTCAATTCCCATCTTTCTCTTTATCTACGTATTGCAAGAAGCTTTTATTACTCAACTCAGATTGCCGCTTGGTGGTGTCAGTCTTCTTCTCATCGCTACCCTTATTTGGGCAACGCTGAGCACGCCAGAGATTGGCGCACTCACTGGTTTTGGTGCCGGCATTCTGATGGACCTCTCGCAAAGTTCTCCTGGCCCTATGGGCCACTGGACTCTGGTTCTGATCTTGGCCGGATATGGCGTTGCATTTTTAGGTTATGGCGATGACAACATTCGTTCTAATCCCATCAACATCGTGCTGATTACCACTGTGGGAGTCGTGGCTAGTCAATTTGTCTTCTTAATACTGGGATTTTTACTAGGGCAAGAGTTAGGAAGTATCGCCCACATTGCATTTCTTTTGGCCGGATCAGCATTTTGGACAGCGATAGTTTCACCGCTGGTTCTGAAAATCCTTGCCTTCGTGCATGCAAATGTCTTCGGGACTAGATCACTGATATGAATCAACGCTCACGTTTAAGTTTGTTGGTAATTCAGATATTTTTCGCATCTTTGATGATCGCACTCCTTGGTCGCCTATTCTTTCTTCAGGTTGCAGCGGGTCCGACATATCGCGATGCCGCGCTAAGTATTCAAAGTCGAGACGTTGCCACACCTGCAAATCGTGGATTTATTGTTGATTCATCCGGTGTTCCACTTGCCCTGAGCAAGGTGGCGCTAGCTATCACTGTCGATAGAACTGTGATTGATAAGTTGCCTGATCAGGGCGAGGCAGTCCTGCGAAAGCTAGTTAAATTGTTAGGCCTTCAATACGCTGATGTGTGGCAGCGCACCCGCTTATGCGGTGAGCTAGCCAAGGGAGTGCGCGCTGGTTGTTGGACTGGTTCTCGCTTCCAACCTATTCCGATTACAAAGTCAGCCGATCCGGCACTTGCGCTGCGCATTGTGGAGAGATCAGATCGCTACCCTGGAATCTCGGCTACACCAGTTGCAATTAGAAGTTACCCGCAAACACTAGGCGTCACCGGTAGTCACGTTCTTGGTTATGTCGGACCACTGACAGAAGAGGACCTTGCTGGTGCTAACGGGCGCACCTACTTCCGTTCGGAATATATTGGTAAGACTGGTCTTGAAATCAAATACGATGAATACCTACGTGGTGTTCCTGGAATTAAGACTTTTATTGTTGACCGCAAAGAAGCGGTGACCAGTACTAGCCAGAATACGAAACCGATAGCTGGTAATCACTTAGTGACAAGTTTAGATGTCAGGCTTCAAGCTGCCAGTGAGAAAGCGCTGGGTGAAGCAGTCAATCGGGCACGTTCGCTGGGCTATCGAGCAGATGGTGGAGCTGCCGTTGTTCTTGATGTTCGAAACGGAGAAGTACTCGCGCTAGCTTCTTATCCATCTTTTGATCCCAATGCATTTGAGCGCGGCCTGACAGTGAAAGAAGCGGAGGCGCTTTATAGCGAGAGCACTGGCGTTCCGGCTCTGAATCGAGCGTTGCAAGGACTCTATGCACCAGCTTCTACATTTAAAGCAGTCTCTGTAATTGCCGCAAAAGAAGCGGGTTATGACTTAAATAGAAGCTACGCCTGCCCAGCAGAGGTTCAGATAGGAACTCGAGCCTTCCAAAACTTCGAAAGCAAGTCTCAAGGAACTATCTCCATGAAGAAGGCGATTGCAATCTCATGCGACACAATTTGGTATCAAATCGCATATGACGAATGGGTGCGAGATGGTGGCCTAAGACCTAAATCAAATGCTAATGACTATTTCTTTAACGCCGCAAAGAGCTTTCAGATGGGTGTGAAGACTGGCGTAGATCTACCTTCAGAATCAGCTGGACGACTTGCTAACCGTGAGTGGAAGAAGTCTTGGTATGCGCAGAATAAAGATTTCTACTGTAATTATCAGCAGCGTGCGACCAAGGCGCAACAGACCGCATTCTTACTTCAACTCGCCCGAGAGAACTGCCTAGATGGAGATAAAATTCGAGGCGGAGATGCAGTGAACTTCTCTATCGGCCAAGGCGATACCGTGATCACCCCGATTAAATTGGCGCAAATGTATGCAGCGATTGCTAATGGTGGAACTATTTGGCAACCTACTGTTGCAAAAGCGATTCTTAATCAGCAAGGAGAAGTAATCAAGAGATTCGAGCCGGTGAAGTTAGGTGAACTCACCGCCGATGCCGAGACCATCGCATTCCTGCATGACGCGCTCCAGGAAGTGACCCTTAGCGGAACTTCTGCCGGAGTCTTTTCACGTTTTCCAGTTCCAACAGCGGGCAAGACCGGAACCGCCCAAGTATTTGGTAGAAACTCAAATGGAACACTGAAAGCGGACACCTCTTGGTATGCCTCTTTTGCACCGGCTAAGAAACCACGTTACGCAGTGGTCATGATGGTTAGCCAAGGTGGTTTCGGATCTAGTACATCAGGTCTGGGTGTGCGACAAATTTACGAGACTCTCTTCGGTGTGCAAGGCAATATTGTTAAACCTGAACTAGCGTTATTCCCTAAAGGAAAACCACCGATTAAATTGCCTCGTATTTCACCGGCCAAGAAGCCGGCTGCATCAATTTTAAATCCAGAGCAAGCGAAGAAGGAGATACTGGTGACTAAGCCATGAGTACATTCCTTAATCGCAGCCGTTATCGCCGCACGCGAAGCCACTCCTTCTTTTCCGGCTTTGACCCAATTCTTAGCGCTGCCGTCGCTGGGCTACTCATTATCGGAACACTCTTGGTATATGCAGCAACACGTGATTGGTATTCAGCTAACGGCCTTGATCCCGAGTACTACCTAAAGCGACATGTCATAAACATTGTTATTGGTTTAGCACTTGCCTGGGGAACAACAATCATTGATTACCGCTTGCTCCGTGCCTACACCCCCTTTATCTGGGGCTTTGGCGTTCTGGGATTAATTCTGGTTCTTATTCCAGGAGTGGGCAGTGAA
>JBILAM010000077.1:0-3482 GCA_044354225.1 Candidatus Planktophila sp. | reverse complement strand
AGCAAAGGATCAAATTTCGGGGGAGAAGTTGCGATGACAGTCTCAGTTGATGCTGAATTTATCGCTGATGTATTGGCAGCAACTACGAGCGGTCGTCTGGTTGCCGTACGAGCACATGGCTAAGTCTGAACACGCTAGTGCGGTAACCGCGATTCATGGCTCTGACTTTGAAAGCTTTGCCGCAAGCACTCTATTTAGCCAAGGGTGGAACGTCTTATATCGCGCGCTTGATTGGTCATCTCTTCATGAGTTTTTGCAAGGCTTAGCAGCTCCACCGGATGTATTGCTGATCTCCACAGATTTAGAGGGGATAGATCCGCAATCTCTTCAGAAGCTTGCTAATAGCGGCATGAGAATCTTCATCTTTCGAAAGAGCGATGAAGATCTGCGCAGGTTTCCAGATTCATTTGCCCAGCCCACAGTTGCACTCGAGTTAATTGCAATGATTCGTGGCTCTATGAGAAGGCCACTGCTTAGAGCAAGTGAGCAAATCATCGAGGCGACTCGAGCACATGTGCTGGCCATTGCTGGCGCACACGCTGGCGCTGGCTGTACATCGCTCAGCATAAATATCGCTACAGAGCTGAGCCTGTTAGCAAAGAAAGTTCTCATCATCGATGGCAATGCGATTGCTCCTGCTATTGCAATCCTCTTAGGGCAACAGGGGTTGAACTCTGCCAAGAGCTTTCAAAAGATTGCCAATAATCTGTGGGCGCTAGAAGTCACTCAAGAAAATATTGCCGAATCAGTTGCGCTATTAGATGCCGCCAAGATGGAGTTTGATTACATTGTTATCGATGCTGGTGTAATCACTGAGCTTGCTCAAGTACTGCGTGGGCAACGTTGGACTGGCGAGATTCTGGTGTGGGCCTCCTCCAGTGCCGATGAGCTTTGGATTATCGCTAAATCTCACCGAGTGGGAGTAGAGCGAGTTCGAAAGATTTCACACGCACTTTCACAAAATTCAATCAAGCCCGCAGTTTCTTTTGTGCAAGCTATGTCGGCTCAAGGCAAGAAAGGTGCGATTTACGATGCAGCGTTTCTTGCTGCTGCCAGGACTATTGGTCCCAAGAATATTCATGCGTATCCGGCAGATCCACGTTCCATAGCAATGGCTGAAAATGAGCAGACATCACTATATGAATCTAGTGAGAGAAGCCTGCTACGCAAGAGCATCGCCACCTTAGCCGGTGAAGTTGGGGGATAACTTCTTATAGGCTAAGCACATGCGTGCATACATCGGTGTTACCGCTTCTGAAGTTCAAGAATTTCTCCTATCGGGAGAGTTCGATGTCAGCGATGCCTATGCCGCCACTCCCACATTTATCTTTAGCAATAGCCATCTCGATGAAGAAGAAGTTGAATACACCCTTTCTCTGATTGCAGCTGAAGATGCAGTGGAGCTACTCGATGCTACTGGTACTGCCTGCGTATTAGCCCTGGAAGTTCCGGAATCAATCATTGAGGTAGAGCATGAGATGTCGATCTCTCTCTCCGCGCCGTTGCAGTGGGATTACGTGCAATGCTGTTTTGAGGTTTCACCTGATGGTCAGGAACTAACCTGGTTTGCCACACAAGAGATTGCCAGCAATCTCGTAACGTGGCTCTCGTAAGGATCCCTGCCATGGCATCGATTGAAGAATTTGTTAAGCAGCGAAGTCCGCTCACTGATATTCACATCCACCGACTTCGAGAGCTGATTGCTGATTGGCAACTTCTTTCAGATCTATCATTTGCCGACCTCATTCTCTGGGTTCCGCTGCGCAAAGATTTCAAGAGTTGGCCCACCGGTTATGTTGCAGTTGCACATATCAGACCAACTACGGCCGCAACCCTCTTTCCGCTCGATGTGATTGGCGATGAAATCTCACATGGGCAGCGTAAATATATAGATCAAGCACTTGCTAGCGCAGAGATTGTCAGAGATACCGAACCAGAACCAATGGGGGAGTTTTCGGTTAAAGAGGAAACAATCCCGGTATTAGTTGATGGACTAGTTGTTGCCGTTATTTCGCGCCATAGAAATGCCGAACTCATGCGCCAACCCAGCCGACTTGAACTTAATTATCGAGAGATTGCACATAATCTATATCGAATGATTACAGAAGGAAGTTTTCCATACCCAGATGCAGGATCACTTTTTGATCCGGCACCGCGCGTGGGTGATGGGCTAATTCGTCTCGATGTCAACGGTGTTGTCTCCTATGCAAGTCCTAACGCACAGTCAGCATTTAGCCGCTTAGGGTGGGTGAAGGAAGTTGAAGGCAGTGAGCTTGGAACTCTTGCGCAATCACTTGCTCAACAAAGCGCTGATGCACAAGAGGAGAGCATCTCTGGCGCACTTACCGGCAAGTCACTAAAACGCGTAGAGATTGAAAATGCTGGTGGAACAATCTCATTTACAGTTCTTCCTTTGATTCAAGGTGAAAACCGCATTGGAGCTATCGTTTTACTCAATAACGTCACTGAGATTCGCAGGCGCGAGCGAGAGTTAGTGACTAAAGATGTGACTATCCGCGAGATTCATCATCGGGTAAAGAATAATTTACAGACAGTTTCTGCTCTGCTTAGGTTACAAGCTCGCCGCATCAATGATCCCAACGCCAGCGCAGCGCTCAATGAAGCAGTGCGTCGTATTGCATCGATTGCTTTGGTTCATGAAACTCTCTCTAATACCCCCGATGCATCAGTGGGTTTCGATCAAGTGCTAGATAGCCTGGTCACCCACGCACTAGAGCTAAGCCCGCGCATGAATGAATTGCGTATCGAGCGCACCGGCACCCTTGGCTCACTTGACCCGCGAATTGCAACACCGCTAGCCCTAGTGATTACCGAACTTATCCATAACGCCCTCGAGCACGGATTAGCTGAGGAGGGTTCAGTTCTGGGAATTCATGTTGATTCCGAGAATTCAGATATTCAGGTGGTTATTTCAGATGATGGCGTGGGCTTACCGGAAGGATTTAATATCGCCGAGTCCCCAAATCTAGGACTGCAAATTGTGCGCACACTGACTGAAAATGAACTTAGTGGAACGCTCTCATTGGTCTCTGATGCGACCCAGACAAAAGCGATCTTGGTTTTTCCCAACGCTAAGTAGAGCTAGAAGTTTAAGAAAGTCCGTTATCCATTAAGCGAGCACGGTTACGAGCAGCGCGACGCTTAAGTGCTCGTCGTTCATCCTCTGATAGTCCGCCCCAAACTCCTGCATCTTGACCCGATTCCAAGGCCCAAGCTAGGCATGGATCTTTTACGATGCAGCGATTACATACCTTTTTCGCTTCTTCAATCTGGCTAATTGCGGGGCCAGTATTTCCAACGGGGAAGAAGAGCTCAGGATCTTCATCGCGACATGCAGATTGATGTCTCCAGTCCATGGCTCACCCCTCTCAATTCCAGATTCAAATGTGTGCACAACTCGTGCGTGCAAGGGGTAATTCTCCCTGTTACTGAATAGTTTAACAATAAGGTAGGCGAGAAGA
>JBILAM010000076.1:0-3489 GCA_044354225.1 Candidatus Planktophila sp. | reverse complement strand
AGCGCTACGCCCTGGGTGATGCGTATGCAGCACACGATGATCTGGCCAGTGGCAAGACCAGCGGCAAGCTCATTCTGATTCCGTAATTTCTGCTTGTGTTACCAAATTGTTATAACTATCGTGTTACCAAATTGTTATAAACGCTATTTCCTGCGCCTAACTCACTGGTAGGTCCGGTGATCAAATAAGCCACCTCTGCTTTACCTAGGGCCATCTTTTACATACGATTTGCCCGCGCCAAAAGTTGCGAGGGAACTTCGGAGAGAATTCCGGGGAGATGCTTGTTAATCTTGGAGGCAAGGTTTCTTTTAATTCTATTAATTGAAACTTCTTAAAACTCTCTCAAGAAATATTCCTGAAAGGAAGTTTATGTTCACAAAGAAAGTTAAGTCATTACTCGCTGTTGCACTTCCAGTTGCTCTGGCTGCATCAGTAGTAGTAATCACACCTGCATCTGCAGGTGGCACACTTACACGTACACCAGGCCAAGAAGTTTCATACAAGGCATACGGTGCTGAGTACGCAAACGTTGCTACCACAGCAGATGGCGACGATGCTTGTTCTTGGTATGAGACATCAAAGAAGGATTACTCAGGTAAGACTCTTCGTGTTCTAACTCACGCAATCCCTAACATGGGTAAGCCAACAGCGCTTCACGCTAAGCAGTTCGAAGAGCTAACAGGTGGAAAGGTTGAAGTTGAGCACGTCTCATTCGGTGACCTCTACGCTAAGCAGCTTCGTTCATACCAGACAGATACAAATCAGTACGATGTTGTATTCAATGGTTCATACCAGATTGGTGATTTCCATTCTTACTACGCAAAGGTTCCAGATTCAGTAACCAAGGGCAAGGGTTCACTAGCAACCCTTACACCTTTGTACAAGGAACTTTACAAGTGGGATGGCGAGACCAAGCTCTTCGGTATCGACGCTGATCGTCACTTCCTTAAGTACCGTACAGATGTCTACGAGAATGCAGCTGCAAAGGCTTTCTACAAGTCAAAGACAGGAAAAGAACTTGCATTCCCTAAGACATGGAAGGAATACAACCTTCACGCAAAGACATTCAATGGCTACAAGCCAGCAGGTCAGCCAGCAGGAGTTAAGTTCACAGGAACAACAGAAATCACTCAAAAGGGTGGTCTGATGTTCGGTGCATTTATCGACCGCGTTGCACCATATGCAAAGAATCCAAACGTTAAGGGTGGATTCTGGTTCGATGAGAACATGGTTCCACAGGTCAACAACCCAGGCTTCGTTGCTGGTCTAACTGACTTCGTTGAAGCAACCAAGTACATGCCAGTCGGTGGAAAGAACTTCGACCTTTCAAAGGAAATCGAATCCTTTGGTCGTGGAGATTCACTTCTTTCTTACACATGGGATGATGCATGGTCAAAGTCAAATGAGCCAACAAGCCCAATCAAGAACAAGGTAAAGGCTGCACCTCTTCCAGGTGCTGAAAAAGTCTGGAACCGCGTTACAAAGAAGTGGGATACACCTAAGGGTGGAATCAACTATGCGCCATACATCGCATGGGGTTGGTCATCAGCAGTAACAGCTGCATCACCTTCAAAGGCGATGGCATTTGATTACCTCTGCTTCTGGGCAAATAAAGCCAACCACAAGCTCGATCTCACCATCGGTGATATGGGCGTAAACCCTTCACGTACAGAAGACTTCACTTCTGACTTCTGGGTAAAGGAAATGAATTGGGGCAAGCCAGCAGTAGATTCATGGCTTGGAACAATGCAGAACTACGAGAAGAACACCAACCGTGTGTTCGACCTCCGCGTTCCTGGCGTTTCTGACTACATGACAGCTATGGAAAATGCAGTTGCAAAGGCCCTTGCAGGTCAAGCAACACCACAAAAGGCACTCGATGAGGCTGCTAAAGAGTGGAATGCAATTACAAAGCGTGTAGGTATCACTAAGGTGAAGTCTGCATACCAGAACGTGATTGCACTTGAAGATAACATCAAGTAAGTAACTCGTTTAAAGGTGTCGCGCGGTCAAGTTTTTGGCCGCGCGACACCCATGAGTTTTGCATATTGACCCGTGTAATGGTTTTATTGCCCCTTCAATATCGGGCAGAAGTGGAGCAGGAATTCAGTGAAAAAAGGTTACCCACGCTTCTTCCTTCTTCCAGGCTTAATTTTGCTGATTGCGATTATTATCTTCCCGCTTCTCTTCACGATTCGTGTGACTTTTTCAAGCTGGAACGTTTCGCAAACTGGCCTTAACTTTATTGGTGGCGAAAACTGGGCCGAGATGGCCCGTGATACTCGTTACTGGGGATCAATGCTTCGCCTCTTCTATCTCTCATTTTTAACTGTAGCAATTCAGTATGCACTCGGCTTTGCCATCGCGCTCTTCGCTTGGAAGGGAATTGCAGCGCGACGCTTCTTCCGAGTTCTCTGGTTGATTCCAATGATGACAACACCATCGCTTATGGCAATCATCTGGCGCTCAATCTTCACTGAAGATATTGGCGCACTCAATGGACTTCTCTCACGTGTTGGCCTCAACCCAGTTAACTGGCTCACCGAAAGTGGACCAGCTAACATTGCAATCACTATCGTCGAAGTCTGGCAGTGGACTCCATTTATGTTCTTGATTCTCTTGGCCGGACTCCTCAGTCTTCCGAAAGAACCATTTATGGCAGCTGCTATTGATGGCGCAAGTGCATGGAAGACATTTGCACGCGTGACTTTCCCAATGATGGCGCCAATCAGTATTGGTGCAATCATGATTCGTTTAATTGATGCCTCAAAGATCTTCGACTCAGTCTTTACCATGACCAGAGGTGGCCCTGGAAACGCAACCGAAACGCCAGCGGCCTATATCTTCCAGCGCAGTTTGCAGGACTTCCAGATTGCATACGGTTCCACACTGGCGCTGATGTATTTGATTCTGGCAATTCTTACCCTGACTATTATCGGAAAAATCTTTGCCCGCCTATCTAAGCCACGGGGGATCTAACTGATGTATAAAGTCTTAAAGGCAACCTTCATCACAATCTGGAGCCTCTTCGTTCTCTTCCCAATCATGTGGGCGATTACAACCAGCTTTAAACCAGAATCTGCCGTAGTTAATGGCGCCACCTTTATTCCATTCTTGGAGTTCCAACCAAGCCTGATTGGTTGGAAGGCGATTCTTCCCGGTCCAGATTCACTGACAAATCTGCTGACACCAACGCTGAACAGCTTCATCGTGACTGCAGGTGCTACTGCAATCTCACTAATCTTCGGATCATTGGCTGCTTACGGACTTTCCCGCTTTACCTACGGCTGGAAGAACTACAGCAACGCCGACATCATCTTCTTCTTCGTCTCACAGCGCATCATGCCGCCGGTGGTTCTAGCTATTCCATTCTTCCTATTACTTAAAGAACTCAAACTTCTTGATACTCACCTCGGATTAATCCTGGTGCTTACCTCCGGCTTGATGCCGATTGTGGTCTGGTTGATGGTTGATTTCTTTAACGCACTT
>JBILAM010000033.1:0-11778 GCA_044354225.1 Candidatus Planktophila sp. | reverse complement strand
CCCAGCATCAGAGCTCAAGGCTGATGCAAAACTACGTGCTGCATATTTGGGGTACTAACAAATGAATACTTTCTTAGCAGCCCTATCTTTAGGAACGTCTCGCGGCGCAACCTTCGCACTCGTTGCACTCGGCCTGGTAATCGTCTGGCGCGGTGCTGGAATTGTGAACTTTGCCCAAATGGGTCAGGCAATGTTTAGCACTTACATCGCTTCCACGCTGATCACCAACGGCTATTCATATTGGCTTGCCTTCTTTGCAGCGCTCCTTTCCGGGGCCGCATTGGGCGCGCTCCTTGATATTTTCATCATGCGACCGCTCTCAAATAAGAAGCAGAGTGAGCTACTGAGCAGTGAATCAATGCGGGCGGCAGTTCCTGTGATTGCATCCCTTGGAATTCTTGGCGCGCTGCAAGCACTTGCCGGAATAATCTGGGCGGCAGAAGAGCGAGGATTTCCGTCACCTGCAAAGCAGGAAGGCTTTACCGTGGCTGGCAATGTTCTGCCCTTTACATCCTTTGATGTATTTGTCGTTTCAATTGTGACTGTGGCATTAATTCTCACAACCCTCTTCTTCACTAAGACTGGTATTGGTCTTGCCATGCGCGCAACAGCGCTCAATCAAGAAGTAGCAAAACTAAGTGGAATTCGCACTAATCGCACCCGCACAATCAGTTGGGCGATATCAGGTGCGGCGTCTTCACTTGCTGGACTTCTCATTACTCCCACATCGAATTTATCGCCGAACACACTTGATCTCGTTCTTATCGTGGGCTTTACCGCAGCCGTTGTTGGCGGACTCGATAGTCCAGTAGGGGCGGTACTAGGAGGATTCATTCTCGGAATGGTCATCTCTTTTGTGACCTTCTATGACACCCCAGAAGATGTCTTCTTGGCAATCTTGGCGGTGCTGCTTGCAGTTCTGATCATTAGGCCGCGCGGCATTCTTGGTTCAAAGGATGCGCGCCGTGTCTAATCTCAAAGTGAAATCAATTGCGCGCACCAGCCTTATTCGCACTTTAATTTTCACTGCTCTCATTCTGCTCATTGGTGCCCAATTTGATGCATATAACCAAGCACAGCTGGCGGTAGTACTCATATTGTTTATTGGCGTTCTATCAATCACGCTGCTCACTGGAATTTCGGGGCAATTATCTTTAGGCCAAGGTGCGTTGATGGCGGTGGGCGGCTACTCCACTGCGCTGCTGATTACTAATTACACACTTTCGCTCTGGGTCGCAGTTCCGCTATCGATTATCTCCTCGGCAATAGCTGGCCTTCTGCTCGGTGTTGCTGCTGCTCGATTGCGTGGTCCTTACCTAGCTGGAACAACATTGGTGATTGCACTAGCGATTCCAACAATTGCAAATAGATTTATGTCAGTCTTTAAAGGCGATGAAGGACTGCAAGTCGATGTGGGATACCCACCACAGTGGTTCTCCACTGTCTTTGGCGAGCCCACCTATGAACAATGGCAGCTCTATGTGGCGCTGCCATTTGCAGGGGTAGCACTCTTTTTTGCTTCCAATATTCTCTTATCGCGCACCGGGCGGATGTGGCGATCCATTAGAGATAATGAAAGTGCGGCATCGCTGGCCGGAGTGAACTTCTCTCGCCAGAAGATTTATGTTTTTATTCTCTCTTCAACCTTTGCCGGGTTATCTGGCGCTCTCTATGGGCTTCGTGGATTAGTAGGCCCGAGCGTCTATCCAGTTTCACTCTCACTGCTGTTATTGACGGCTGCAGTTCTCGGTGGAATTCGTAGTATCACTGGCGCCTTTATCGGAACTGTCATTGTTGTTTTCTTACCTGATTGGATTGAGCTGATCCTTGGAAACTTCGAATTAAGTGAACAGGTCTCCAACTTCTTGCCGGCGCTGATTTCAAGTCTCTTGCTGATTCTGACAGTGGTGATAAACCCTGCTGGAGTAGCTGGTGCGCGACTTCACAAGCATAAATAAGTTTTATAAATTTTTGTTATAAACAAAAGTTGTAGGGATTCCAGTAGGCAGAGACTCGCCCGTGAGGACACTTTCCATTCACTTTCCGTTCAAATTCTGTTAGCGTGGCTCCGTTCTAGCCCACCTCGGGGCTAGTGGCGAGCTGGCGGCTTAAGGCCCCTAGTCGCATATAAGGCAAAGAGAAAGAGTGAATGCAGTGAAAAATCGTGCATCTCTGTCCCGATCACCTCGTAAATTCGCCGCAGTTATCTCTGCCGCCCTCGTTGGAGCCCTCGCGCTCTCAGCGATGCCGGCTCAGGGTGCGAGCACACCAGGTGTAAGCGACACCGAAATTGTTTTAGGAATGCAGTTGCCACAGACTGGCCCTGCAAGCCCGGGCTATAACAAGGTAGATGACGCCATGCGCGCCTACTTCGACTACGTCAATTCAAAGGGCGGCGTCTATGGCCGCAAGATCACTTTGGTTGCTAAAGATGACGCATACAAGGCTGGCCTCACAGTTTCAACTGCGTCAGCACTGATCAATAAGGATAAAGTCTTTGCGATGGTGGGCTCTATTGGAACCCAGACACATATCTCTGTTATCAAGGATATTAACCGTCGTGGAATCCCTGACCTCTTCGTCCTTAGTGGATATAGCGGTTTCTACACAGATCCAAAGAAGTATCCAACAACATTCGGTTCTTTGGGAACCTACGTTGTTGAGGCGAAGATTCTTGGAAAGTACATCAAGGAGAATCTGTCTACAAAGAATGTTGGAATTCTCTATCAGACCGATGACTTCGGTCGTAACACTGTGGAAGGTCTAGCAACTGCTGGAGTAACTTTCACAGCGAAGAAGAATGCAGCAACATTTATCGCTGGCGCTCAAGCTGGTGGACTCGATGCTCAGATGCAACAGCTAAAAGACAATAACGTCGAAGTTGTTGTAGTTGGCGCCACTGCTTCAGCATTTGCAGCAGCTGTGGGTTCAGCGAACAAGATTGGCTACAAGCCACAGTACATAGTCATCTCTGTGGGATCAGATGCCACCACCTTCCAGACAATTCTCTTCACAAAAGGTATTCCTCTTGCAAGCTCTGCAGCCCTCCTAGCTGGAACGATTTCAGCATCACATGCTCCATCACCAGGTGAAGCAGATGACGAATTCGTCAAAGCATTTAAGAAAATCAATGATGAATTCAACACCGGCCCAGCCGCAGGCAAGGCTTGGGATAACAATGTTCTGCAAGGAATGAACATTGGCTACACCATGACAGCTGCTCTTATGGGTGCAGGTAAAGACCTCACACGTCAAGGCATAATCAAGTACATCGAAAACAATCCAGCTAAGTTATCGAGTGCAGCTCTTGCTCCACTCGGATACTCAGCAAAGACCCACGAGGCTTATACGGGCTTCTGGATCGGAAAATATGATGCAACGGCAGTGCTTAAGCCAATCGATGGCACACGTAAAGTGTGGACAACTGATTCAGCTAAGGGTGCTGTAACCGAACTCAAATACACACGTCCTGCAATCGCAGCCGATGCCCTACCAAAGGTTGGTTAATCAGATGAAACTATCAATCCGTAAATCAATCGCAACTGTGGGTGTGGCAGCACTTGTAGCAACAGGTGTTCTTGTATCTGTTCCTGCAGCTAACGCGGCAGAGCCAACATGTACAACCAGCAAAACTGGCCTTGAAACCTGTACTGGAACGCTTACCAATGGTGCTGGTTATCAATTCAAAATGCCATTTAACTTCAAGGGAACTATGTTCTTCTGGGATCATGGAATCCGTTGGACTTATCCGGGTGTATCCCCAGTTCCTACGGGTGTAGAGCAAATTGCACCATCGAGTGTCAACGGCAATTTTGATATCTCAAAGGAGATGCTCCTCGCGGGTTATGGACTAGCCGCCTACGATGGAACAGTTAAGGGCCTTCGAGGTTGGAACAGCGCCTACCGAATTGACATGATAAAAGAGCTCATTGATATTGCGAGCGCTAAGTATCCAAAGATTGAGAAGAAAGTTCTGTACGGTTCATCACAAGCCGGATCCACCATTACTCCATTCGTTGAGAAGTATCCAACGTATGCGGATTCAGTCGGAATCATGGCTGGTGTAACTCCTTCAATTGCCGACGCAATTCAATCTGCTTGCGACATCTTCTACATCCTGAGCGTCTTTGCTGATCCAACCATTAAAGGTTGCACAGCATTTGGTCTTAAGGGAGTACCTGGCCACATGGCATCTCTCGGTGAATTGCAGAAGGTAGTTGCACTTCTCGGTGCTTGGAGTAAGAACCTTGGTGCTCCAGGACTTGAATATCCTGCAGCCCTGAAGGGTTCTGGGATTCCACAACGCTCAGCACTACTACTTACTGGACTCCTCGCTGGTATTCCAACGAAGAGTGCTCACATGGATGGAATCTCGACAAATGCCGTGATTGCTGAACACAGCATCAATGCAACAGTGGCTGTTCTAGAAAACATAGGTTCAGCTCTTGGAAGTGGCGTGCTTGCGGGTCAGTCGCTCTCTGAAATTACTGGAGCAGGGTTCTATGACAACACCAAGACAAACTGGGCATCATTGCTCGATGAAGGTGATGCTGGTCGTTACAACCTAGGCCTATCAGGTGACGAGGCAATCACAGCGATGCTTGGAGTGCTTTCCATGGCTCCTCGTGTTACAGGTGATGCCGCCGCAATTGCCAAGTTCAAGGCACTTGATAAATCTTCATTTACCTCACAGCATCCAACGATTCTGCTTCATAATGAAGCAGATCGCCTTGTCTTTCCAGGCCAAACTGTTCGCTATGTAGATCGCAAGCGCGAAGTCTACGAGAAGGCTCTTTCATCGTGGGAGAAGACAAGGACTGGCAAGAAGCCAATCTGGAACACTCTTGCTTTATGGACTTTGACTCCAGAGACCTACACCAAGTTCACCGCTGCCGGTCTTCCAGATTTAACGGGGCCAGTTGCTGCATCTGGGGTGGACCATGAATCCTTCACAAAGAAGCAGTTGAAGGCGTGGGTAGATATGCTCGCAGTCTCTGCTAAGTCAGGAAAGGTTCCTACAGATGCGTATGTTGAGTACATTGCAACGAAGGTTCCTTACCTCAATGGCGATCTTGATTTTCGCCCAGCCGATCTGAAGTACAACTTCGGCTATTAATTAGCTTAGCTAGTTACGAAGAAGGGCTCCGGGAGACCGGGGCCCTTCTTGCTTTTGGCTATCAACTATCCTTCACAAGTGAGAATTCAATCAGCGCCCGATATGCACGCATTGGGTATGCGCATCGGTGCGCAGTGTCGCGCCGGAGATCTCATCTTGCTCAACGGCCCACTGGGCGCTGGCAAAACAGTTTTAGTTCAAGGTATCGGTCAAGCACTCGGCATCAACGATGTCACCTCTCCCACTTTTGTCATCTCACGAATTCACGCAGCTTCGCTCCCACTTATTCACGTAGATGCCTACCGTCTTCTTGAAGGTGGCAATGCAGCTGCCTATTTAGATGATTTAGATATTGATACCGCCCGCGAAGGTGCCGTGACTGTCATTGAATGGGGCGGGGCTGAATCTGCACGTTTAAGTGATGAGCGGCTAGAGATCACCATTGATCGCACGCAGGAAGTGCGGGAAGTGACAATTAATAAAGTTGGCGCGCGATGGCAGGGCGTTGAGCTATGACAATCTCACTTGCAATAGATACTTCTACCTCAAAGACCATAGTTGGAATCGTGGAAGATGGCGTAGTTCTCTTTGAGAAATCACATGAGGGAGCAACTGATCATGGGCGCGCACTTTCAGAGCTAGTTGCCGAAGCGCTCAAGGTTGCAAAGCCGCCCCACCAAGTAGTTGTGGGAATGGGTCCAGGGCCATTTACCGGACTTCGAGTGGGTATCGCCTTTGCCCAGACCTTCGCACTCTCTCGCCAGATTCCCATGATCGGTATCTGTTCACTTGATGCAATCGCTATTGATAAAGATCAGTACACAGTGGCAATTGATGCCCGCCGGAAAGAGATTTACTGGGCTAGTTACAAGGATGGTCTTCGTGTCGCTGGCCCAGCAGTGAATAAACCAGCTGAGGTCACAGATTTCATTATTGATCTCTATCCCGATATGCGAAAACTTGTTGCGCTGTCGCAAACCCAGAACGTTACTGAGCCCATGTATTTACGTCGCCCTGACGCTGTGCCCACTGCGGAGCGGCCATGATTACCTATCGCCAGCCCATCGCACTCGATATCCCGGTACTTGTCGGATATGAGAAAGAGTTATTTCCGTATTCACCGTGGAACTCTGCCCAATTTAAAGAAGAGTTTGCCGGCATTCCTCGCACACGTTTTATGTCGGTGGCCGAAAGTGATAACCGCATCGTGGGATATTGCGGTGTATTTCTGCCAGCACCAGGTGTGGAGGCAGATATTCTCACAGTGGCAGTACTCCCTGAATTTCGCAGGCAGGCAATAGCGCGCGAATTTATGCGACAGATAGAGCAATGGTCAGAAGAGCGTGGCGCCAGTGCCATGATGCTGGAAGTTGAACATACCAATGCCGCTGCCATCTCGCTCTATCAGGCACTTGGTTATATGCAGATTTCAGTGCGCATGAATTATTACGGTGCTGGCAGTGACGCTCTTGTCATGCGTAAGGAGTTCACATGATGCAGCCGATAGTTCTTGGCATTGAAACTTCTTGTGATGAAACCGCAATTGGAATTGTGCGCGGTCGCACCTTACTTGCCAATGTCATCGCATCCAGTGTGGAAGAACATGCCCGCTTTGGGGGAGTAGTTCCTGAAATCGCATCCCGGGCACACCTGGAAGCGATGCTGCCCAGCATCAAGCGCGCAGTAACAGATGCCAAGATTTCACTAAAAGATATCGACGCCATTGCGGTGACAGCTGGCCCCGGACTTGTGGGAGCACTTCTTGTGGGTGTGGCATCGGCAAGTGGGCTAGCACAAGGTCTTGGTCGCCCGCTCTATGGTGTGAATCATTTGGCTGCGCATGTCTCGGTTGATTACTTAACCCATGAAAAGCCAACTGATCCCACTATCGCGCTGCTCGTCAGCGGTGGACACTCTTCACTTTTGCAAGTCGATGACATCACGGGTTCAATAATCAAACTGGGCGCAACGATGGATGACGCGGCAGGTGAGGCGTTCGATAAAATTGCAAGGTTATTGGCGTTAGGTTTTCCTGGAGGACCTGCCATCGATCGTGAAGCGGTGGGCGGATCACCAACTGCCATTGATTTCCCAAGAGGGCTGACAACTTCCCAAGATTGGCAGACTCGCCCCTATGAATTTTCTTTCTCAGGACTTAAAACTGCAGTGGCTAGATATGTCGAAAATACGCCGGCATTTATTCGATCCGATGTGGCAGCCTCTTTTCAAGAATCAATCGTTGATGTCTTGCTGCTAAAAGCACTGGCGGCATGTAAATCAACCGGGATTAATTCACTGGTGATCGCAGGCGGAGTGGCGGCAAATTCACGTCTTCGCGCTGTGGCAGCTGATCGCTGCGAAAAGGCTGGGGTAGAACTTCGGATCCCGAGCCCTGAGCTCTGCACCGATAATGGGGCGATGGTGGCCGCGCTGGGGGCCCTGATGCTCAGCGCCGGCAGGCCTGCCACACGAGGGGCCTTTGACGCTGATTCGAGCCTAAAGGTGGAGCAGGTCAGCCTTTAGCGGCTGGATTTGCCGGGTGGAATAAGCGCCCCTAGGCTTGGCGTTAGCACTCTCGGGTCCACACTGCTAATGGCAGGTAGGTCCCGACATAGTGGAAATATCAAAGGTAAGACTCGAAACACACACTCGAATAAGAAGGAGTACCACCATGGCAGTTGCCATTAAGCCACTCGAAGATCGCATCGTTGTTAAGGCAAATGAAGCTGAGACAACAACTGCATCAGGTCTTGTTATCCCAGATACTGCAAAAGAGAAGCCACAAGAAGGCACAGTTGTTGCAGTTGGCCCAGGCCGCTTCGATGATGGCGCTCGCGTACCAATGGATGTAAAAGTTGGCGACGTTGTTCTCTATAGCAAGTACGGCGGAACCGAAGTGAAGTACAACAATGAGGAGTACCTCGTTCTCTCTGCTCGCGACATTCTCGCGATTATCGAGAAGTAATCCATGGGAAAAATGTTGGAATTCGACGAGCATGCTCGTCGCGCAATGGAACGTGGAGTTAATCAACTCGCGGACACAGTCAAGGTAACGCTTGGGCCTAAGGGCCGCAACGTGGTTATCGCTAAGTCATTTGGTGCACCAACGATTACCAATGACGGTGTGACAATTGCAAAAGAGATTGAACTATCAGATCCAGTAGAAAATATGGGCGCTCAGCTAGTTAAGGAAGTTGCCACCAAGACCAACGATGTCGCTGGTGATGGAACAACTACTGCAACAGTTCTGGCTCAAGCCATGGTAAAGGAAGGTCTTCGTAACCTTGCTGCCGGCGCACAACCAATGGATCTCAAGCTCGGCATCGAAGCAGCTGTGGAAGCTGTTTCAGCACGCCTTCGCGAAAATGCAACAGTAGTTAAGGACAAGGCACAGATTGCTGATGTCGCAACTATCTCTGCTCAAGATCGCGCTATTGGTGACCTCATTGCGGAAGCGATGGATAAGGTTGGCAAAGATGGCGTCATCACTGTGGAAGAAGCATCAACTACTGCACTCGAACTCGAGTTTGCGGAAGGCATGCAATTCGATAAGGGTTACATCTCGCCATACTTCGTTACAGACCCAGATCGCATGGAATCTGTATTAGATGATGCATACGTTCTCATCTCTGCCAATAAGATCTCAGCACTTCCTGAACTCCTACCTCTTCTAGAGAAGGTCTCACAGGCAGGAAAGCCGCTGCTAATCATCGCTGAAGATGTTGAAGGCGAAGCGCTTTCGACTCTTGTTGTAAACCGCATGCGCGGAGTATTTACTTCCGCTGCGGTCAAGGCACCAGGCTTCGGAGATCGTCGCAAGGCAATGTTGCAAGACATCGCAATCTTGACCGGTGCAACGGTGATCTCAGGTGAAATTGGAATGAAGCTAGAGGCGGCAACTCTGGAAGATCTCGGTCGCGCACGTCGCATCGTGATTACCAAGGATGCAACCACCATCGTTGATGGAGCTGGCGACAAGGCACTAGTTGCTGGTCGCGTTAGCGAGATTCGCAACGAGATAGCAACCTCTGATTCTGATTGGGATCGCGAGAAGCTACAGGAGCGCGTTGCAAAACTCGCTGGTGGTGTCTGCGTAATCAAGGTTGGAGCACACACTGAAGTTGAGCTGAAGGAGAAGAAGCACCGTCTAGAAGATGCTATCTCTGCAACTCGCGCAGCTGTGGAAGAAGGAATCGTTATTGGTGGAGGCGCCGCACTTGTGCACGCAGCTGATGCGCTTAATGACAACCTCGGCTTCACCGGTGATAAGGCAGTTGGTGTGGCACTCGTTCGCAAAGCTTGCGATGAACCACTTCGTTGGATCGCCGAAAATGCTGGACTTGAAGGCTACGTAGTAGTTGCAAAGGTTCGCGCACTGAAATCACATGAAGGCTTCAACGCTGCAACTGATGTCTATGGCGATCTGGCAAAAGATGGCGTTATCGACCCAGTTAAGGTAACTCGCTCAGCACTTGCAAATGCTGCCTCTATCGCTGCGATGTTTATTACAACAGAAGCTGTTGTATTCGAGCGTCCGGCAGATCAAGAGCCAGCAGCTGGTGGACATGGACATTCCCATGGTCCTGGCGGGCACGGTCACTAATTAAATAGTTAATAAGAAAACCCCCGTACTCGTGATGAGTACGGGGGTTTTCTTTTCTAATATCTATTGAATACTTATGATGCGTGTGAAATAACTGGTATGCCGCGCTGAATCAAGATTGCGCTGCGATCATCTTCTGATAGACCGCCCCAGATTCCATAAGGCTCTTGGACAGCCAGCGCGTGGGCGCGGCAAGCTGCGATGACCGGACATGATGCACAAATAGTCTTCGCTGCATTTTCGCGATTACGACGACGGGGTCCACGTTCTCCATCAGGATGAAAGAACTTCTCAGAGTCCATCGAACGGCAGGAACCTTCGTACTGCCACTCCCATTGCTCAGCAATTGGTTGAGGAAGTCTTGATAGTTCAGCCATGATTTTCTCCGTTTCCCTAGGGATGTCCGAGGGTACAATCGTTTCATAGGTTGTTCAAGGGGCAACCGTGGCGAGTCTTATTCAGAGTCCAAAATGTCCGCCTTTCAGGTGGTGAGTTAAGCCACTTTCCGCCAGGATTGCCTCATGGCTGCCATGGGTGAAGAGAAACTCACTGTGGCGGCGGTGGCTCGCCGTATTGGGGTAGCCCCGGCAACTCTTCGCACCTGGGCTCGCCGCTATGGCCTTGGTCCCTCGGGCCACGAAGCCGGTGAGCATCGCAAGTATCGCCCGGAAGACTTAGCCAAATTGATAATGATGCGTCGCTTAATCGTTGCCGGAGTTACCCCGGCAGAAGCGGCAGAACAAGCCCTCGCCCATAAGGGTGATCTCAACCTTGAACAGATTGTAAAGAGCGTTCATGATCGCTCTGATGTGGTGGATGCGATTGTGAGCGCTGCGCAATCGCTAGATCATAATTTTGTAGAGGCGCTATTTCGACAGGAAATTTCTCAGTTCGGTGTGATTGATAGTTGGCACGAGGTAATGGTTCCAGTCTTAATCATCGTAGGTGATATTTGGGCGCAAACTGGCGAAGGAATTGAAGTAGAGCACTTGCTTTCGGAATCAATCACAAATGTTTTCCGTGATTTCTCCAGAGATATTGAGCGCCCCATCAATCCTCGCCCAGTACTTTTGGCATCTGTCGGGGAAGAACTACATTGCTTAGCCCTGCACGCGCTAAACGCCGCACTGGCTGAAATAAATATTGAATGTCAGGTGATGGGTGCGCGAACTCCACTATCAGCACTTTCTACCGTGGTAACTCACAGCGCCCCACCGGCTGTCTTTCTGTGGGCACAGTTAGCAAAAAATGGTGATCCCATCTTCTTTAAAAGTATCCCGAAGGTTAGGCCAGCTCCGCGAGTTGTCCTTGGCGGCCCTGGCTGGGACCGAGATAAATGCACAGAAGTTGCCTTCGCCGAGGATTTGGCGCTCGCCTGTTCTGAAATCAAGCAGGCAATCGGCGCTTGATTCTCAAGTTAGACTAGGGCGCTCAACGACAGTACGGGGGGCTCATGAGCGGCGATTACGACAAAGTCGCAATGCTTGGGCTGACCTATGACGATGTCCTGCTTTTACCTGACGCATCCGATGTCGTTCCTTCTGAAGTAGATACATCCACCCGCCTTACTCGAAACATTACTTTGGCTGTGCCACTGGTTTCTTCGGCCATGGATACCGTGACTGAATCCGCGATGGCAATTGCTATGGCTAAAGCTGGTGGAATTGGGATCATTCATCGAAATCTTCCCATCGATGAGCAAGTCACGCATGTGAAGTTAGTCAAAGGCGTTGGTCTTGCCGGGGCAGCAGTAGGTGTGGGAGATGATGGATTTGCACGCGCGCAGGCACTGATTGAAGCAGGTGTGGATGTTGTTGTCGTAGACACAGCTCACGGACATCACCGAGCAGTACTTGATGCAATTACACGAATAAAGAATTTCTCTTCCACCATTGAAATCATTGGTGGCAATGTGGCAACTCGCGCAGGTGCGCAAGCTTTGATCAACGCTGGCGCCGATGCGGTCAAAGTTGGTGTTGGTCCCGGTTCAATCTGCACAACCCGCGTTGTTGCAGGTGTGGGAGTTCCACAAGTGACTGCAATTATTGAAGCAGCTAAA
>JBILAM010000005.1:0-36892 GCA_044354225.1 Candidatus Planktophila sp. | reverse complement strand
GGCGCTGACGCTTGTCACCGCGACTAGGCGATTATCGAATGGAAGTAGGTCAAAGGTATTGCCTCGGTTAATGGCACCGACAACACCTGTAGTTGGCAGTGTGGTTCCACCACCTTGTCTAATTCCGCCACCGTTTTGTACCGCAACGAGTGGATTGGCAGTTCCGGCAGCAGGCAAGCCAGCTGCTGCAGCTCTACTGGAGTAGGCCTGAATGAATGAGTCAGTAACTAGATTGCCACCGTTGGTCTCAGCAGTTCTGACACCAAGGACAGTTGCACTGCCGCGATCTGTGGCCAAAACAACCTGACTGGAAGCAATTGACTTAGCAAATCCAGTTAAGCAGGTGTTCAGCGGCTTTTCCACTGCTTCCACAATGCGCTTATCTGGAGCGACTGCATCAGTTACGCCAAGTGCGCCCGCAACTGATGAGTAAGGAATAACTCTGCGTGGATATGAAGTGGTCTTGTTATACGAAGTTAGCTTGCCATCTGCATCGAATGCGACATCGAAGCGACCGAGGTAGTTGTAGTTGCCCTTGGTGGTGATCAGTGGAACATCGACACCATTAGCATCCTTAACCATCTCTGGGTACTTACCGACTGCCTTACCTTCACCTGGAATGAGCTGGATACTTTCAGCAACATCTGGGCTGGTTAGTAGGTCATCGCCGCCGCCAGCGACCGCAACATCTACATTCTTCAGTAGCGCTACGAGCTCTTTATCGTATGCAACACCTTGCAAGTGGCTTACCAAGATGATCTTATTGACACCTTGTGCTTCTAGCGCCGCTACCTGCTTATTTAACAGCTCGGCTGTGGCCTTGATATCTATGGTTGTGACTTTAGTTGTTCCTGGTGAGGAGATTGTCCGAAGCGTTGGAGTAACAGCGCTTACTACTCCGAAGATTGCGCCGGTTGCATAATCCTTATGTATATATGACTGTCCAACTTTCTTGCCAGTGTGTCGTGCCCGGATAATTTGCCCGGACTTTGTGGTCTTGGGTGACAAGTCAGCGTTGTTAGCAAAATCTAAGTTACCGGAAAGGAACTGGTAACGAAGTTTTTGAGTAAAGGAATTGATGTAACGGTTAAGAAATCCGGTTCCGTAGTCAAATTCGTGATTTCCCAAGATGTGTGCGTCGTAAGGCATCATTGATTGCGCTAGGCCGTCATAGACAGGGGTGGTCGAGCTGCTATTTGCCGGATCTGAACAAATTAGAGTCTTGCTGGCGAGAAAGGAATCTCCGGCATAGAGAGAGACCACAGCGTTGCCTCTATTCTTGGCGGAGCTAATTTCGCGCTTCATCACAGTTGAAAATGCGGCAGCACTTCCGTAAATCAATTTACCTTGAGGCAATGTGTATGACTGCTCAGGCAGGAGCGCGGACTCACCATCATTATTATGCAAAATGGTTAGAGTCACAGGACTTCCGGTATCTGTAAACGTGCTTGCATCTGCAAGTGACATCGGAGCAACTAGTGCAGTCACTGCTAATGCCGCAATGGCATTCTTGATTTTCAAAGTATCCTCCATGAGATTTAAGTGGGTGTTGAGTAAGCGGGAGGCTAACTTTCAAGCATGATTGCTTTCGGGTGACTTTGGTGAACAGAATTTGAACTCTTAGCAACAAATGAGGGTAAATCCTGGCAACCCCAGCCTGTGAAGGGCCTCCACTTCAAAGGTCTCCTCCACGCTGTGACCTCCAGCGCACTGTCCTACCATTGCCCTCATGCCCAAGAAAGATGCACTCCAGCGGATTATCTATATCCCCTTTGACCATCTGCATCGCAACTTTGGCGCCTTAAAAGAAGCTGACCCAAAAACAGATCTGATTGTCATGGTCGAAAGTGCCCGCATGACTACTGGGCGAAACTGGCATAAAGAGCGGCTCTTCTTTCTCATCTCTAGTGCTCGCCACTTTGCAAAGTCACTCGAGGTTGAAGGCTTCACCGTGGAATACACCAAGGCGCCCACCACAGTTGATGGCTTAAAAGATATTGTAAAGAAATACCCAAAGCTACCTATTTCCTGCGCCGAGCCAAGCTCTTTTAGACAGTACGAAGCGCTAAAGGATTATGGCGTTAGCTTTATAGAGAACGACTTCTTTCTTACCCCGCGCGCCCTCTTTCGAAGTTGGGCTGATGAGCAAAAGTCTTATCTGATGGAGAACTTCTATCGTAAGCAACGCACTCGGCTAAATATCCTGATGGATGGCAAAGGACCTGAAGGTGGGGCCTGGAATTTTGATAAAGAGAATCGGCTGCCCCCGCCGAAGAAGTATGAGGGGCCGGCATACCTAGAACATAAGCGCGATGAAATTGATCTTGAAGTAGCAAGTGAACTTTCATTCACCGCCACCCCAACCTGGGCCACTACCCGTAAGGGTGCACTTAAAGCGCTGAAAAACTTTATTGAAAATCATTTCGCTGAATTTGGTCCACTAGAAGATGCCATGACAACTGATAACTGGGCGCTGCATCACTCGGTGCTTTCGCCATATATCAATAATGGCCTGTTGCATCCCAGTGAAGTTATCCACGCTGCGATGAAGGCATTTAAAACAGGTGATATTCCCATCGCCTCGGCCGAAGGTTTCATCCGCCAGCTCATTGGCTGGCGCGAGTATGTCAACGGCATGTATTGGTTTCTTGGCCCTGACTACCGCAATAACAATCAGTTAGCTGCCACCAGAAAACTACTGCCGTTGTTTACTGACGCTGGCACCACCCAGATGAATTGCATGAAAGAGATTGTGGGAGATATCCAAGATCGTGCATGGGTGCACCATATTCCACGGCTGATGGTGCTCTCAAACTTAGCTCTTGTCACCGGCACAAACCCGCAGGAATTCCTTGATTGGATGCGGGAAGTGTTTATCGATGCCACCGAGTGGGTGATGGTTCCCAATTTAATTGGTATGGGAGTTCATGCAGATGGCGGGAAGATGATGACTAAGCCCTATGCCGCAGGTGGTGCCTATATCTCTCGCATGTCTAACTACTGCAAACCATGCGTCTATGACCCAAAGTTAAGAATTGGCGCTAGTGCATGTCCATTTACTACTTTGTATTGGGATTTCCTCGATCGCCATAGCGAAACATTTGCTAAAAACCATCGCATGAGTCAACAGATATTTGGCCTCAAGCGCCTAAATGACTTACCTGAACTTAAAGTGCGCGCGAAAGAAGTACTCAAAGGTTTAGAACAAGGAAAGATTTAGCCTTTAAGAAAGCTGGAAAGTATCTTGACCGGCCATGAGTTTCTATGACCGGCGACCCAGCGATAGCCAAAACGACCGAGTGGTCCTGAAAAAGTAACTAGGGCTGAAAGAGAATTGTTACCTCGTGATTTAAGTAAGAAGGCGACTGCTTGTGCTCCGCTATAGCGCTCACCTGCGGTGATCACAAAGACCTCGCGCGAGCACTGATCCGCACTCAACTGGAATTGAGTGAGGTCTGTGGTGTAAAAATCTAGCGCGGTAATGGCTAATTTCTTACTTACCCAAGAAATAGCGTTCTGACATAGCTGACATTGGCCATCATAGATAACCGTTATTTCTTGAGCTCCCATAATGGGTGAGGGAAGAAGTAGTTAGTTATTCTTCACAAATTCAGAGGCGTGTGGAAAGCCAGCAGCCTCTAACTTCACAGCTAAATCTTCTTTAACAGCCTTTACGACCTTATGTGTTCCGTCGCAATTCTTCTCTTCATCTCTTGTATGACCGCACTGACAAGCTCCCATGATTTCCTTCTCCTCATATTGGTTTCTACTGATTAACTACTGGTGGATACTACAGCTACTTCCCCGCTTTACATTTCTCGGAACAATATTTCACATTCTCCCAATCACGAGCCCACTTCTTTCGCCATTCAAATTCGAGATTGCAACGCTGGCAGACTTTGGGTGCAAATCCGTTCTTGATTTTGGCTCTCATGAGTTCAGCTACCGCTTTAGCGCTTTAATAATGGACCAGGCCCAGTAGAACAATCCAAATTGCAGCGGGAGTCGTGCGAATGCAATCAATGGATATGGCATCGGGCGATCGCGCCAATCGATTGCCATCTTAATGTTGGCTGGGTAGACGGCGATAAAGAGGAAGAGTGCGGCATAGGCGGCAAGTAATCGAATAGATACCGTGCCAATCTTCATTGAAAGTGGCGCTAGCAGTGCCAAGCCGATTGCAATCTCGGCCGCTCCACTTAAGTATGTCCAGAGGCGTGGAGTGCCAGGTAGAAATGTGGGAACGATTGCATCAAGTGATTTAGGAGCGATGAAGTGGGCGATGCCGGCGATGAGCAGCATCGCTGCCAGGGCGCGGGTTGCCAAAGTCATGGGCAGAGCATAGTTCTGACCTGATGTCAGAGGCAGGTTCTAGGGTCATCTCATGTTCAACTGGTTTCGACATAAGGCTATGGATCGTGAGCTCACTGAGATCTTTAATAGACATCAGCAGGTGCGCGGTGATGCCGTTGATATCCGCAATTACTTGCTGCAAGTCCTGGCAGATAATCGAAGTGATGCTGAGAAGTTCAGTGATGATGCATTAGCGAAAGCAGCAGAGCTAATTGAGCAGGTGGGTCCTGGTGCTTTCTATTGGATGACAGATATAGCAGCGCAGATGGTCTTGTTATCAGAGGCCACATTGCGCGGCTTTGCTACCAATGTCAGCGTTGAGTTAGGTGCTGCGGCAACTGCAGAGGAGATTGTGGAGAAGGTGGTGCGGCTGCCGTAGTGAAATTGCAAGAATCCCAACACTAGAATTCACTCATGGCCACACAGTCCGGAGATCGCTCCGCCTTCTTTCCTGCAATAGAGCAGAAGTATGGGCAGCCGATGTCTTATTGGTTTGCGCGTCTGAAAGATTTGGGTGAAGACAAATACCCGGCGCAGATTGCATATTTAAGAGAAGAGCATGGCTTTAGTCAGGCACACGCTAACGCGGTAGTGATGTCCCACCGAGGCTCTAGTACATCAAAGAGATTTACCTCTCTGACCGGTTATCTCGAGCCACACGATGCGCAGAAGAAGAAGACCGTGAAGGCGATCTTTAAGGCAATTCAGAGCCAATACCCGGAGATGAAGGTTGTCATAGCGTGGAATCATCCGATGCTTAAGTTAGGCGATGATTACATCTTGGGAGTATCGGTTCTTAAAAACCATATCTTGCTCGGTCCCTGGGGCGATGGAATTATTGCAAAGTTTGCACCCAAGCTTAAAGAGTACAAAGTAAATAAAAAGACGATTCAGGTTCCATCTGATTGGGACGTTGATGCCAAATTACTGGTTGCAATTGCAAAGGCTCGTGTTGCCCAGCTGTAACTGAATTAGCTATGCGCCACAGTCTTTGAGCGAATTTCACCAATACCCTCAATACCGGTAATCACTTCTTGGCCGGCACGTAGATACTTAGGTGGCTTAAAGCCAAATCCCACACCTTCTGGAGTTCCAGTGTTGATGATATCTCCGGGATGTAGCTCCATAAATTGGCTGACATACCAAACAATGTGACTGATTCCGTAAATTAGATCGCTGGTGCGTGAATCTTGGCGCTTCTCACCATCGATTGTGCAATACACGCGCACATCATCGGGTTCGAACTCATCGCCGGTAACAATGTAAGGACCCATCGGGTTATAGGTTGGAAAGGATTTACCCTTAACCCATTGTCCGGCCCGCTCAATTTGCCAGTGGCGTTCGCTCACATCTTGACCTATGGAGTATCCAAGAATGTAGTCTCGAGCTTCTGCTTCACTCTTTAAGTAAAGCGCTCTCTTTCCAATCACAATTGCCAGTTCTACTTCGTAATCAGTAGCTGTTGAGTTTGGTGGAATAACGATGTCGTCATTGGGTCCTACTAAACAATCCGGCGCCTTCATGAATACAACCGGCTCTGGTGGTGGTGTCATTCCTGATTCAGCGGCATGGCGGGCGTAGTTAAGTCCGATGCAGATGAGCTTGGTGGGGCGTGCTACCGGGCTGCCAATACGCATCCCTGCAATATCAAATGGTTCAAGAGCTGAGAGATCTGCAGCGCGCACTTTTTTAAGCGCGCCGGCTTCGAGCTCATCTCGATTCCAATCTTTAATAAGTGAATCGACATAGACGGCCCGGCTCTCGCTAATCATTACCGCTGGGCGCTCTGAACCAATTTTGCCAAATCTTGCTATCTTCATACTTTTACTCTACATCAATACTTTCAATAAAACTAGATGGTGAAATTAATTAAATATCTTTCCAGGATTTAAAATCCCGTGCGGGTCCAGCGTTGCCTTTATAGCCCGCATAACCGCAACTGAAGCCTCGCCCGCTTCTTCCACAAGTGAATCAATCTTGCCAGCACCGACTCCATGTTCTCCGGTGCAAGTGCCACCCATAGCAATTATCTGGGAAGTCATCTCGTGCGTGAGTTCACGTATTTGGGCAAGCTCTTCTGGCTTTGCCGGATCGGTGATGATGAATGAATGGAAATTGCCATCTGCAACATGTCCCAGAATTGAGAAGGGGAAACCAGATTCCTTTAGCAATTTCTCTGAGATCGCAACAGCGTGGGCAAGTTGTGAAAGCGGAACAGCGGCATCAGTACTAATGCCGCGCTTTCCTGGGTGTGCTGCAATCCCGGCCCAATAGGCATTATGACGCGCTTGCCACAATTTTCTTCGTTCGCCTTCTTCGGTCGTCCACTTAAAGTCAGTTCCACCAAATTCACTGGTGATTTCTTGCACCAATTGTGCATCTTCTTCTACACCGCGCGGAGAACCATGAAATTCAAAGAGCAATGTGGGCGCTTCCTGAAGCGATATTCCGTCGTGGCTATTCACATTTCTAATCGACTGCGCATCAAGAAATTCACAGCGCGCAATAGCAACACCTGAGCGCACAATGGCGATAGCTGCCTGCACGCCATCTTCAAGTGAGGCAAAGCAGGAAACGGCAGCGGCCATCTTCTCTGGAATTCCAAAGAGGCGCAGCGTAATTTCGGTAATTACTGCCAACGTTCCTTCTGATCCAACAATTAGCCGGGTGAGGTCATAGCCGGCCGAGAGCTTTCGGGTCTCGCGCCCCACTTCCAAGATGGTTCCATCTGCAAGTACGGCCGTGATTTTCAAAACGTTTTCGCGCATGGAGCCGTAACGCACCGTTGTGGTTCCAGCTGCTCCCGTTGAGGCCATTCCGCCGATAGTGGCATCAGCGCCTGGATCTACTGAGAAGAACAAGCCATCGGAAGATAACTTCTTATTAAGCGCCATGCGTTTGACTCCCGCTTGCACTTTCACAGTCAAGTCATCCGGAGATATAGCAAGAATCTGATCCATCTCGCTCAAATCCAGGGAAATTCCACCAAAGAGTGGCAGGACATGTCCCTCTAAGGAAGAGCCGACACCGAATGCAACAACCGGAATCTTCTCTTGGTTGCAGTAGGCAAGTACTTTTGAAACTTCTTCGGTGGATTTAACTGTGACGACTGCAGATGGTTGCACTGGCGGGAATGCTGATTCATCGCGCCCATGTGCATCAAGCACAGATTGATTCTGTGAGATGCGACCGCCCACCAAAGATGAAAGGGCGGCAACTTGTTCGGCGTTAAGGTCAACGCGCTCTGTTATCGCCAATGCCATCTCATCTCTGTAGATGTTATTACCTTACTGTAGCCCCGAAGGGATTCGAACCCTCGTAGCTGACTTGAGAAGCCAGAGTCCTAGGCCGCTAGACGACGGGGCCGTGCCAAAAAATAACTAGGACAAACATATTAAGTTGTATTAGCTGGGGTACCAGGACTCGAACCTAGACTTACTGAACCAGAATCAGCAGGGCTGCCAATTACCCCATACCCCAATATTAAATTTTTACCGTGTGGCAAGGTAGGAAGTTTACCCCACCCTCACAGCAGAAATTACAGTGCCAGAGCGGCAGAAATGCGAGTCAGGCAGGCATCTTTGCCAAGTAACTCCATCGATTCAAACAGTGGTGGGGAGATAGTGCTACCTGTTGTTGCAATACGAAGTGCGGTAAATGCAATACGTGGCTTGAGTCCTAACTCCTCGATCAGTGAGGTGCGCAGCGCCCCTTCAATCGATTCGTGGTTCCAGAGGGTTAGCGCCGTTAGCTCTTTCTCCGAGCGCCGCAAAATATCTTTTGCCGCATCATCACTGATCTTTGCCACCGCATCTGGATCAACTGCAAACTCTTTCACAAAGAGGAACCGCAGGAGTGCTGGTGCTTCATCGAGTTTAACGATGCGCTCTTGAATCAACGGCAGCGCCTTTTTTACCAACTCGATTTCTTCATCACTTCCAGCAATGACATTTGCCTTAATCAAGAAAGGCAGGGTCCAGGTGGCAAACTCTTCAAGTGAGAGCGCTCGGATTTTATCTCCGTTAATCGCCTCTAGCTTCTTCATATCAAAGCGCGCAGGTGATGAGTGAACTTTTTCCACCGTGAAGAGCTCGGTGAGTTCTTTCATGGAGATATTTTCCCGATCATCGCCAGGTGACCAACCAAGGAGTGCTAAGTAATTACAGATTGCTTCCGGCAAGTAACCCTGTTCGCGATACCAAGCGATTGAGACTTCACCGTTGCGCTTAGAGAGCTTGGCATTATCTTGGCCCATCACAAAGGGAAGGTGGGCAAAGAGCGGATAATCCGCTAACTTCACGCCCATCGCCTGATAAACACGGATCTGTCGAGGAGTCGATGAAAGTAGATCTTCTCCGCGCAGCACGTGAGTGACTCCCATCAGAATGTCATCGATGGCAACTGCGAGTGTATAAAGAGGTGAACCATCTGCGCGCACCAAGACAAAGTCCGGCACAAACTTATGTTCGAAGGTGACATCTCCACGAATTTCATCAGTAAAGGTGGTGCTGCCATCTGGCATCCGCATACGAACTACTGCTTCCCGCCCCTGCGCCTTAAAAGCTTCAATCTGCTCTTTAGTTAAGTCGCGGCAGTGTCCGTTATAGCCCGGTGCCTCATTTGCTTTGCGTTGTGCTTCGCGCACCGCTTCTAACTCATCTGGTGAGCAGTAGCAGTGATAGGCATCGCCTTGATCAAGAAACTTCTGCGCCCACTCGGCATAGATATCAAGTCGCTGTGATTGCAGGTAAGGGCCGTTAGCTCCACCTACTTCAGGACCTTCATCCCAGTTCAAGCCCAGCCACTTTAAAGTGTCGATAGCTGCCTGAATGTATTCATCGGTAACGCGAGTGGTGTCAGTATCTTCAATCCGGAAGAGAAAAGTTCCGCCGGTGTGACGGGCATATGCCCAATCAAAGAGTGCGGTGCGAATATTTCCAACGTGCAAATCACCCGTTGGTGATGGCGCAAAGCGAACTTTTACTGCTCTCTTAGTACTCATGGGCGCGCACTGACTTTATTTGTTAACTCGCCCAGGCCTTCAATGGCTACTGTCACAGTAGATTTTTCAGGTAATGGACCAATGCCAGCTGGTGTTCCAGTAATAATCACATCTCCAGGCAGCAGCGTCATCACCTGGGTAACAAAGTGCACGATATCTTCGATACCGAAGATCATCTGTGAAATAGTCGCATCTTGCTTAACTTCGCCGTTGACTGTGAGTGAGATGCGCTGGTTTCCAGGTATGAATTCAGTTTCAATCCATGGGCCCAAGGGGCAGAAAGTATCGAATGACTTCGCCCGGGTCCACTGTCCATCGCGCTTTTGTAGCTCGCGCGTGGTCACATCATTTGCCATGGTGTAGCCAAAAATCACATCTTTCACGCGCTCTTTCGGAACCTCTTTGCATACTCGACCAATAACTATTGCCAGCTCTGCTTCATAATCAATCGTTGGCGCCATCGCCGGCCAGACGATGGTGTCCCCCGGACCAATCACTGAGGTATTTGGTTTTAAGAAGATGATCGGCTCTGCCGGTACTTCACTTCCCATTTCAGCGGCGTGATCGGCGTAGTTCTTTCCCACACAGACAATCTTTGAGCGAGGAATGACCGGGGCTAATAGCCGCACTTTGGTGAGCTCAATCTTTGCCGCCGTCTTTTGAATACCGTGATAAATCGGATCTCCAGAAATGATTGCTATCTGATCATCATCTTCCAGGATTCCAAAGAGTGGGTCACTTCCCAGTCCGGCATCAGGTTGAGGAGTAAATCGAACGACGCGCATTGGACAATCTTATCTTTTAGTGGCGCCAGATGCCTAAAGCGAGATGACCTCTCCGCTTGCTGCAACGAAAAATACTGCGGCAGTTGGTGCAAAGTCTTTAATCGCCTTCACATTTGCCGGCCTTGATCCAGTTGCAACCACGCTTTCAATTCCAGAAATTCCAGATGCGAGGGCCACTGTGAGCACCGCTTCAAAAGCATCGAGATTTAGCGATGGTGATGTGACATTTACTGCCACATAGGTGCGCCCGGTTAAATCGCGAAGCGCCGCAGCTTGTTCTGCCCCACTTCGAGCAAGAGTGGATGTGGCAAGAGTGACTAACTTTGCATCTTCCGGATTATTCATGCTCATCAACTTCCTTTTCCAATCGCTCAATAATAACTGAGCTAATTCTGCGACGACGACCTAGTGGGCGCTCAGAGGTAATGGAGTAGCCATGTAAATTGATGGTCGAACCAGCGATCGGAACCCGGCCGAGTTTTTCCGCCATATATCCGCCCACAGTATCTACATCTTCAAACTCATCGCGGTCCATCTCAATTTTAAGTTCATCAGCCAAATCTTCAATATGCATCGAAGCCTTGGCGCGAGCCTTGGTCTCGGTAATCCAGTTAAATTCTTCAACGCCATCATCGTATTCATCGGCGATCTCGCCCACGATCTCTTCAATAATGTCTTCAATGGTGATGATGCCGGCTGTGCCACCATATTCATCAACCACGATTGCTAAGTGAATCTGATCGCGCTGCATCTCTTTAAGTAGCTCTGCCGCCTCTTTATTTTCCGGGACAAAGACTGCCGGGCGAATATGCTGCTCTACTTTTTCAGTTGTCTCTGCCTCATGGTGATCTAGGGCGCGCTTGGCCAAATCTTTCACATAGGCAATACCAATGATGTTATCGATGTTTTCACCCGTAACCGGAATACGTGAATACCCAGAGCGAAGTGCTAATGAAAGTGCTTGGCGCAGTGATTTATCTCGTTCAATCCAGACCATATCTGTGCGATGCACCATGAGTTCGCGCACCAAGGTGTCACCTAACTCAAAGACGTTTTGTAGCATCTCGTGCTCATCAGATTCCACCAGGCCTTGCACGTGGGCGTGATCCATCAACTCCCGGAACTCGTCCTCGTTGGTAAATAGGCCCCATTTAAATCCTTTATCAGGAGTAATGAGATTACCTAGTGCAATCACACCCTTTGCAATCGGGGTGTAGATAAATGCCAGGGCAAGGCTGATGCTCTTTCGAACTTGGCTCACTTCTGTGACCACTCCTTCACAATCTTCTCTTGCAGGGCAAACATTACTTTCTCTTCATCCGGATCTGCATGGTCGTAACCAAGAATGTGAAGTAGTCCATGGGTAGCAAGGATATAGATTTCCGCTTCAGTGCTGTGACCGGCATCTTTTGCCTGCTTTGCTGCCACAGCTGGTGCAATCACAATGTCACCGAGGGTCACTATTTCCCCATCGTGCTCTGGCAGATCCATCGGAAAAGAGAGCACATCTGTCGGACCTGATTCATCCATCCACTTAATGTGTAGCTCTTCCATCTCGGTCACATCAACAAAGGTAAGTGAGATGGCGCAATCAGGGTGAAGTTCCATATAGGTAATACCAAAATCAAGCAGTGAATGCATCTGCTTTTCTGGCACCAAAGCCCCAGAACGATTTGTTAACTCAACGCTCATGACCGGGCTTAGTTGCTACGAAGTGAACGAGGAGCCGATTTGGTTGCATCGTATGTGTCATATGCCTTCACGATGTCACCAATTAGTCGGTGGCGAACTACGTCATCTGCGGTGAGCTCCATAAAGGAGATGTCATCCACACCGTTTAGAATGTCTCGAATAATGGCAAGTCCTGAGCGTTGTCCATTGGGTAGATCTGTCTGAGTGACATCGCCGGTAATAACCATCTTGGAGCCAAAGCCAAGGCGAGTTAAGAACATCTTCATCTGTTCTGGCGTTGTGTTCTGTGCTTCATCGAGAATAATAAATGAGTCGTTCAGCGTGCGACCACGCATAAATGCCAGCGGTGCTACCTCAATGACTCCTGATTGCATCAGGCGCGGAATTGAATCGATATCAATCATGTCGTGCAGTGCATCAAAGAGTGGGCGCAGGTAGGGATCAATTTTTTCATTGAGCGTTCCAGGAAGGAAGCCAAGCTTCTCTCCTGCCTCAACAGCAGGGCGAGATAAAATAATGCGATTGACCTTCTTCGCTTGCAGCGCCGCAACTGCCTTTGCCATTGCCAGATAAGTCTTTCCAGTTCCAGCTGGGCCAATTCCAAAGGTAATGGTGTTCTCTTCAATCGCATCGACATAGAGCTTCTGGTTGGCAGTCTTAGGTCTAATGGTGCGCCCGCGATTAGAGACAATATTAAGTGAGAGTACTTCGCCCGGGCTCTGTTCTGGGATAGCTTCTAACATGGCAATACTTCGCGAGACCGCGTCCACATTTAGTGTTTGACCAGAGCGAATAACGACCATCATCTCGGTAATGAGCTTTTCCATCGCAATGCAATCGATATGCGGACCGCGCAAGGTAATTTCGTTGCCGCGCACGGTGACATTGACTGAAGGAAATGCTGCTTCGATTGCCAACATATTTGCATCGCTTATTCCGAGCAGTGAAACCATCGAGATGGCGGGTGGGACCGTGATCAGAAGGCGTTCCATATAACTGAAAATCTATCGCTAATAGGGTGAATTCACCACACAGACAGTGCTGTGTTGATGGCAGAAAGTGCGGCTAATCCGGCATGGGCCGAGCGCAGAATCGGGCGCCCCATGAGCGCAACCTTTGCACCAGCTGCTGCAAAGCTATCGATTTCATCATCTGTTAACCCACCTTCAGGTCCAATAATGATGGCAATCTTCTTCGCCCCTGGAATTATCAGCTGCGAAAGTTTCATGGTCGCACTCTCATGAAAAACAATTGCTAAATCAGCCTTGGCAATCTCATCGATGATGTTGGCAGTCGTTGCCACCCCGACCACAGCCGGGATTCGAAAGCGGCGTGATTGTTTACTTGCCTCTCTGGCGGTGTTCTGCAACTTCTCCATTTTATCTTCAGATTTTCCGATACTCCGCGCTGCTTTCCACATCACGATGCGATCGGCGCCACCTTCGGTGCAGAGTTCAATTGCCTCCTTGATGCGATCACCCTTAGGAATAGCTTGAATAACGGTGAAGGTAGTTTCCAGTGGCTCTTGAAATCCGGATTCAATAACAACAACGCTCATATGTTTCTTATGCACTTCCACAATCTCAACGTGGGACCAATTACCTTTGCCATCACTTAAGTTGAAGTATTCACCGCTTTGCATGCGCAGCACGCGAATCGCGTGGTTGGCATCATCATTGGAAAATTCATACTTGGCGCCCACCGTTGTGGGTAGATTATCAACGAAGAAAAGTGTGAGCACTTAGCGACCGAAGGCATCTCTAAATTTAGTAAAGAGACCTTCTTTATGTCCCTTAATCTTCACATCGCCCGCTTTTTCACCGCGTGATTGCGCAAAATCTTTCAGTAACTTCTCTTGATCTCTAGAGAGCTTATGTGGCGTTGCAATATCAACGTGGACAATCAGGTCTCCGCGATTAGCAGTGCGAAGACGAGTCATGCCCTTGCCTTTGATGGGAAGTGTGGCACCGCTTTGCGTGCCTGGCTTGATTTGTAGATCGACCGGGCCTTCTAGAGTTTCAACTTTGACGGTTGTGCCAAGGGCAGCTGCGGTAAAGGAGACTTCAATCGCGATATGTAAATTATCGCCATCGCGCAGCAAGAAGTCGTGGTCTGTCTCAACGATTTCGACATAGAGATCACCTGCTGGTCCACCGCCGGCGCCTACCTCACCGCGTCCTGCCATTTGAATTCTATTTCCGGTCTCAACGCCAGCCGGAATCTTCACATTTATAGTCTGGCGAGCACGTACTCGACCATCGCCGGCACATTCACGACAAGGATCGGTAATTACTGAACCATAGGCAGAGCAGTTATTACATGGACGAGATGTCATCACTTGACCTAAGAATGACTTCTGCACAAATTGAGTTTCACCTCGACCTTTACAGACCGGACACATCGATGGCGCGCTGTTATTCGCTGTTCCTTGTCCGGTGCACTTCTCGCAGACAACTGCTGATTCCAAGGTAATTTCGCGTTCCACACCAAAGCACGCTTCAAATAGATCAACTTCAATGCGAATCAGCGCATCTTGTCCTTGGCGCATACGTGGACGTGGTCCGCGGTTTCCACCGCCACCAAAGAATGCATCCATGATGTCGCTAAATCCACCGCCACCGAATCCACCACCGAATCCCCCTTGGGCGCCCATGTCATATTGCTGACGCTTTTGCGGATCACTTAAGGTGTCATAGGCAGCAGTTACCTCTTTAAATTTATTCTGCACCTCTGGATCAGGATTAACATCCGGGTGTAGTTCGCGGGCAATCTTTCGATATGCCTTTTTAATGTCATCTTGTGATGCGCCGTGATCAAGGCCAAGCAGACCGTAGTAATCAGCCATTACTTAGCACCATCAGTAATGTAACGACCGATATAGCGCGCAACAGCGGAGACAGCTGAAATTGAACCGGCATAATCCATCCGGGTAGGACCGATGATTCCAAGTGCTCCGAGTGGAGATTCACCTTGGCCATAGCCGACGGTGACAAGAGAAGTTGTCTGCAAGTTTGCCTCGTGCTGTTCACTTCCGATAGTTACGTGCACAGTGGGGTGCGCATCACTGAGAAGTCGCAGCAGAACTACCTGCTCTTCTAACGCTTCTAGAATCGGAGAAAGGGTGGAACCTAAATCATCACCGGAACGGGCAAGGTTTGCAGTTCCTGAGATAGCCATCATGTCTCGGGCATGAGAATCTCCCAGGATTGGGTACTGCACAACTGCAACCTGCTTAGTGATTTCAGCAAGCAACTTAGCGCTGCGCTTGACCACATCATCTAGATCATGTGCGCCACCTAGAAAAGTTTCAATTGCCCGACGCTCGGCAGTAGAGAGCGGCTTAATAGTTGATAACTTATCGACGAAGAGTCGGTATCCAGCATCTGTCGGAATACGCCCAGCACTTGTGTGAGGCTGGGTAATTAAGCCTTCTTCCTCCAGTACTGCCATCTCATTGCGGATAGTCGCCGGGCTAATACCAAGAGCACGCTTATCGGCAATCGCCTTTGAACCCACTGGCTCTTGGGTTTCTACATATTCATCAACGATTGCTCGAAGAATCTCTAGGCGTCTATCGGTAGTCATGAGGTAGCAATCTTAACCGGTGCGCCTTAGCGGAGCATTTCATGTGTAAGACGGTCGGCAATCAAGCGACCTTTGGGGGTGAGAGCCAGCGAATCTTGCTTTTCAATCACATGTCCGCTCTTGATGTACTCCATCGTGCGTTCGTATTGCGCCACCGTCAGAGCTGCCTTCTTCACGCCTTCTGGCATGCGAAGTGCGAGCATGATGTATTCAGATTTGCGCTGATCATCAGTCAACACTTCAAAATCTTTAATCGGTGAATCACCAGCAAAGACCTTCTCTTTATAAGCATTCGGATGCTTCACATTCCAGAAGCGTTTACTGTCAATATGAGAGTGCGCACCAGGCCCAAGTCCCCACCAGTTATTTGATTTCCAGTAAGCAATATTGTGACGACATTGGTGGCCCGGCCTTGACCAATTAGAGAGTTCATACCACTTCAAGCCTTTTTGTAAACATTGTTGATCAATAAGTAAATACATATCGGCCATCAGGTCATCATCTGGCATGGTGTATTCACCGCGCTTAATCTGGGCAGCAAGCTTTGTTCCTTCTTCCACAATCAGTGCGTAGGCACTGATGTGGTCGATATCAAGTGAGAGCGCTTCTTTAATAGTTGCTGCCCAATCAGCTAATGACTCTCCCGGGCTACCATAAATCAAATCAACAGAGACAGATGAGAATCCAGCAGCGCGCGCCATATCGACAGCCTTACGAACATTCTCTGGATTATGTGTGCGGTCAAGAACTTTCAATACCTCTGGATTAGATGATTGCATACCGAAGGAGATCCGATTAAATCCTGCCGCAATCAGCTGCTCTAGCTTCTCTTGCGTCACTGAATCTGGATTGGCCTCAAGGGTAATCTCACAATCCTCGGTCACGCCGTTGCGCTCTTTAATTGCGCTAATCACGCGACCTAAATCTTTTGGCGGCAAGAGTGATGGCGTTCCCCCGCCAAAGAAGATTGTCGGAACCTCATCTAGTGGGGCCGCAACTAACTCTTTGAGCACGGCATCGATGTAATCACCGGAGACAATTTCAAGTGTTGCACCATCTTGGAGCTCTGATGGTGTGTAGGTATTAAAGTCGCAATAGCCACAGCGTCTTACGCAGTACGGGATATGAACGTAGAACGAGAGCATCGCTTTAGGATTCGAGCTTGCGCGCTGCTTTAATCTTGGCGATATCAGCATCGGTAGCAAGGGCTGCAACGAAGGCTTCCTGTGGAACTTCAACGCGTCCCACCATCTTCATCCGCTTCTTACCTTCCTTCTGCTTCTCAAGAAGTTTGCGCTTACGTGAAATATCTCCGCCGTAACACTTTGCCAGAACATCTTTACGGATCGCACGAATAGATTCGCGGGCGATAATGCGAGAACCAATAGCTGCCTGAATCGGGACTTCAAACTGCTGGCGCGGAATGAGTTCACGTAATTTGCCAGTCATCATCACGCCATAGGAATATGCCTTATCGCGGTGAACGATGGCACTGAAAGCATCGACTGCCTCACCTTGTAACAAGATATCGACCTTAACCAAGTTGCCTTCTTCATCGCCAAGCTCTTCATAATCGAGTGAGGCATAGCCGCGGGTGCGGCTTTTGAGTTGATCAAAGAAGTCAAAGACAATTTCGGCAAGTGGCAAGGTGTAACGAATCTCAACCCGATCTTCAGAGATGTAATCCATGCCGAGCAAGACACCACGGCGCTCTTGGCAGAGCTCCATGATGGCGCCAATGAATTCGGCCGGAGCTAAAATCGTTGACTTCACAATTGGCTCTTTCACGCTATTGATCTTGCCATCAGGAAATTCAGAAGGGTTTGTCACCACAAACTCTTTGCCATCTTCCATAGTCACGCGATAGACCACGTTCGGCGCCGTTGAAATAAGATTGAGTTTTGCCTCGCGTTCTAAGCGTTCACGGACAATTTCCATATGTAATAGTCCAAGGAAGCCACAACGAAAGCCAAAGCCGAGCGCGGCAGAGCTCTCTGGTTCATAGACAAGGGCGGCATCATTTAACTGCAGTTTCTCTAGCGCATCTCGCAACACTGGAAAATCTGCGCCATCAAGTGGGAAGAGACCAGAGAAGACCATCGGCTTCGGATCTTTATAACCACCGAGTGGATCTTTCGTTGGCCGGGCAAAGTTTGTAATCGTGTCACCCACGCGAGATTGGCGCACATCTTTTACACCGGTAATTAAATATCCCACCTCGCCCACACCAAGACCTTTAGATGGCAGCGGTTCTGGCGAAATAACGCCCACTTCAAGTGCCTCATGTTTAACACCGGTTGAAAACATTTGAATTTGTTCACGCGGGCTAATGCGACCATCGACGACCCGAACATAGGTAACAACACCGCGATATGAGTCATAGACGGAGTCGAAGATCAAAGCGCGGGCAGGTGCTTCTGGATCTCCCACCGGTGCTGGGATTTGAGAAATAATTTGATCAAGTAAATCGGCAACGCCATCGCCAGTCTTTCCAGAAACCCGCAATACATCTTCTACTTTGCAGCCAATTAGGCCGGCAAGTTCTGCCGCAAACTTCTCTGGTTGTGCATTGGGTAGATCAATTTTGTTGAGCACCGGAATAATGGTGAGGTTATTTTCCATAGCAAGGTAAAGGTTTGCCAGCGTTTGTGCCTCAATACCTTGAGCGCAATCAACGAGGAGTACGGCGCCTTCGCAGGCAGCAAGTGAGCGAGAGACTTCATAGGTGAAGTCCACGTGACCTGGTGTGTCAATCATGTTCAAGATGTATTCCTGGCCATCTAGGCCGCTGCGCCAGGGCAGACGCACTGCTTGCGATTTAATGGTGATGCCGCGTTCGCGTTCAATATCCATGCGGTCTAGGTATTGTGCGCGCATATTACGTGCTTCTACTACCTCAGTTATTTGTAACATGCGATCGGCCAACGTTGATTTACCGTGATCGATATGGGCAATGATGCAGAAATTTCGAATCTGCGCTGGATTAGTTGCTGCTGGTTGCGGCGCCTTCGCAATAGATATTGCAGGCACTTATGCGACCTTTATCTTTCTATCGTGAATTGATAGATATGAATTAACGTGCGCCGGCTTTAGCAGCAGCCTTAGCCATTGAAGACTTCTTATTTGCAGCAGCGTTCTTATGAAGAACTCCCTTTGAAACTGCAATATCGAGCGCCTTTGAAGCGGCGCGCAGTTCAGCAGTTGTTGCAGCAGCGTCACCCTTAGCAACTGCGTCGCGGAACTTGCGAACAGCAGTCTTGATTGAAGATGAGACAGACTTATTGCGAAGGTATGCCTTCTCATTTGTCTTAATACGCTTGATCTGCGACTTGATATTTGCCACGTGGAGAGCTCCGAACTTTCGATTATTTAGCCAAACCTGATGATTTGTGCAGAGGCGTAGGTTATCAGCGCAGGGGTATCAGCCCAAAATCGAGAAAATAGGCCTCAAATTAGCGCGCAGCTCGAGCGGCGGTGATGGTCGCTAGCGCCTTTTCCAGGGCAAATATCGGGTCCGATGCCGCGCCCTTCACATCGGCATCTGCCTTAGCAATTGCCTCAACGGCAGTTGCTATTCCACGCGGTGTCCACGACTGCAACTGTCTGCGCGCTTTATCAATCTGCCATGGCGCCATGCCAAGTTGGCCCGCTAACTCAAATGACTTACTCCCCTTATTTGTGCCAGAGACTTTAGCCAAACTACGAAGTGATGATGCAATCGCTGATGTAACCATCACCGGATCTGTTCCAGTCTCTAGCGCACTACGCAAAGTAACAAGTGCCACCGGCAAGTTGCCATCAATAGTGGCATCGGCAACATCAAATCCGGTTGTTTCAATTCGCCCCTGATGAAATTTATCAACGATTGCCTCATCGATAGCACCTGCTGGTGCATCAAGTGAGATTTGCGAAACCGCTGATTGCAATTCGCGCAGTTCATTACCCAGTGCGCCCACCAAAGCTTTGATAGCACCAGGTGTTGCCTTGCGCCCAGCGTCAAGAAATAAATCTTTCACAAAGCTCTCTTTATCAGCCTCCTTCTTCATCGCCTCACAGGCAATGATTTCCGGGTTCACTTTCTTGATTGCATCCAGTAGCGCCTTTCCTTTCACGCCACCTTTATGCACAAAGACCACCGTCATAGTGGGATCGGGAGAATCCAAATAGCGACTGACTTCATCTTTTGATTCATCGGGTAAGTCTTGCAAATCTTTAATGATCAGCGCGCGGCGTTCGGAAAACAGCGATGGCGCTAAGCCATCTGCGATGTCTCCCACAATGGCATTGCCAGCACTCACCGTTGTAATCTCAGCGTTCTCATCTTTAAGTTGTGCCAGAAGTTTGGCCAGTGCGCGATCTGCCAGTGCGCCTTCCGGGCCGAGCAGGAGATAGAAAGCGTTCATCTCACCTGCCTCCCTAACTCCATGAGAAAAATCTAAACCAACGCTTGCTGCGTTGTAGTGAAAATTGATGGCTCGCTGCTCTGATTGCAACTGCTCCATCAATATCAGTACGCAATACCTTAGCGCCTAACTGCGTCAAGGCCGAGATGGTGCTGGGCGCCGGATGTCCATAGGTATTAGTTGCGCCCACGCTGACTACTGCAATGCGGGGTTTTAGTTCGCGCAGCAAATCTAGATCCTGGAATCTAGAGCCATGATGCGCCACTTTATAGATATCCACCGCCCCAATACGTGAAACCAATTGGCTCTGCACTGGCGGTTCGATATCACCGGCGGCAAAGAGTGTGAAATCTGGCGACGAAATCAGCACTGCAATACTCGAGTTATTTGGTGTTAGCCCATCACTGCTATCAGGCCACTTCACTTCAATCTCTACATTCTCAATCTTGGCACGTGTGCCCGCAAAGACATCTCCATACCAAGTGGTGCCAACGATTCTATTTTTCTTCGCACCAGCTAACCCGCCCACATGATCTGCATGCACATGAGTCAATATCAATAGCGGAATTTCCCTAACTCCCAGCTGGCGCAGACACCTATCAATTAACTGCGGATCTGGGCCCACGTCAATCACAATCGCGCGGTGCTGCCTGAGATTAATCACCATTGCATCGCCTTGCCCCACATCACAATTGGCTATCTGCCAGTCCCCTGCTGGAAATCGCTGCACCCACGAGAATGAAATAACAATAATCAATAGCGCAATACCAACCTTTGCTCGCCCGATGTAGATAGCAAGAATGAGCGCAGCGACAATCAGGAATCCATATAAGCCAGTCTTTAAGGTAAAGACCGGAAAGCCGGCGCTCCACTGTGCGACCCAGACAATCCAGGTAGCAAGCGGTTTCACACTCATCACAAGTAGATGTGAAAGCCACGGCGCAATCGGTGAAATTAACGCTGCAATAAATCCAACAATGGTGATGGGAGCAACAGCAGGGGCCGCCAAAACATTTGCGATGATGCTCATGGGACTGATGTATCCAGAGAGAGCAACAATGACTGGAGAACAGAAGGCCATGGCAGCAAGAGGAGGCGCCAAAATCTTAGGTTTTATCTTCGGTGCCAGCAGTAATAACCCAGCCGTTGCCAGAACAGAGAGGGCAAAGCCGGCATCACGTGATTGAAAAGGATCAGCAATGACAACTGAGGCAATCGCAAAACCCAGCGCCGGCAGTGGATCTCGCCCTTGCCTGGTGCCATAAGCAATAAGTAAGACCGCAGCCATGGCAGCAGCTCGCAATACCGACGGTGATGGCCGCACCAGTGCGATAAAGGCAGCCAGCGCAAAAGCTGTTGCAATGAGTCGATAATTTAATTTACGAAATACAAATTGCATTCCCCACAAGACAAATGCAGAAACGATGGCGAAGTTAGCACCGCTGACCGCCACCAAGTGCGTCAGACCAGATCTGCGCATCTGGTTCTTAAACTCAACGCTCTGTTTACTGGTATCGCCAATCACCATTCCGGGGATGAGCGCACCAGCATCGCCGCCACCAGTTGCATTACGCAATCCCAAACGAATATGTGCCAGACCTTTCGCCCACCTAGAAGCGTTAGTAATAATCTGAACTCGCTGCTTCACAATCAGAAGGGCGGCCACCCGCCCTTCTTTGCTCTCTAATACCTTGCCCTCCACGCGAATCTTCTGTCCCGGCAATAACCCTGCAACACTTCTATTGGAGACAATCACGCGCACTGGAATTCGCATTTCATATCTATCATCAACAAGTAGCGCTTGGCCCATAAAGGAATACGAGATAGGCGCAAAGGAGCCACCAAATACTTTTGGAACTACCCGATTTGGGTCGGTCGTCACCTGTAATTCGACAGATGTAACTGCGCCCCGGAATTGGTTAATCGCACTGGAATCAAGTGCTGCAATTCGGATCGACATAATCGTTGCGCCCAGCACGATGGCGATAAGCAGAACAGCTAGACGTCTCCTATTGCGCCAGATAATTGCAGCAGTCACAGCAATGGCAGAGACTGCCCAGGTGGGACTCCAACTCTGCACAAGAGCCCCCACCCACACCGCGCCCCCTAATGCGAGGGCGCGGCTATCAATTAAACGCGCAGCTTCTCTTTGAACTTTGCGAATGTTCCCGCTCCAATTCCGGAAACTTTCATCACATCTTCAATCACAGTAAATGGTCCATTGATCTTGCGATAGGCCACGATGCGATTAGCCAGCACTGGCCCTATTCCATCGAGTGCTTCAAACTCTTTCACTGTGGCTCGATTAATCATTACCGGTCCGTTCTTACGCACTACTCTCTTTGCTGCACCACCTGAGGACGTTGTTGCGGTATAAACATAAATCTGCTCACCATCTTTAAGGATGCGCGCCTGATTAATATCTGAAGTATCAGCGCCCTTCTTTAGCCCACCAGCAGCTCTGATTGCTTCAAAGACTCGTGAATTAAGAGGCAGTGAATACACACCAGGAGTTATCACTGCCCCTGCAACATCGACCATGATTTCCTGAGTAATGGCCTGCATCTCAAGTGCAACAGGTGCGGCAATTACTTCTTGTGAGGTTCCCCGGGCAACAAATAGGCCAGAGATAAGTAGAACCAGCAGTGCAACGACTGCTAGCGCTCTTTTTTGTGTTGATGAATAGTGGAGATCACTCCACCAGTTATGTGCCTTCTCAAGATATTGATTTTCCATCCGCAGATGGTGGGCTATCCGTCACGAAGAACAGAGGCGAAATGGTGTAGCTGTTGATTACAGAACGATGTTGACAAGCTTTGGAGCTCTTGCAATCACTTTCTTAGGCGTGGCACCGGCTAGCGCCGCTGCAACAGCAGGAAGAGCAAGTGCGGCAGCCTCAAAATCAGCATCTGCAATAGATGGTGAAACGTTCATACGATCAACAATCTTGCCGTTAATCTGAATAACTGCTTCTACTTCATCATCAACTAAGAGGGCTGGGTCTACTACTGGCCATCCGGCGGTGGCAATTGCTGGCTTGTGGCCAAGTCGCTCCCACATTTCCTCTGCCGTAAACGGTGCAACGAGTGAGAGCATGATGGCAATCGCCTCGGTTGCCTCGCGCACGGCCGGATCTGACGGACCGCACCCTGAATCAATTGCCTTACGCGTTGCATTAACCAGCTCCATCACACGAGCAACCGCGACGTTAAATCTAAATGACTCAACCGCGAAGGCGGCATCGTTGAGCGCTTTATGAGTTGCTTTGCGCAGACTGATTTCACCTGTTTTGATATCAACGCCAGGTGCTGATGTGACATCACCTGATAAACGCCAAGCGCGGCTTAAAAACTTAACTGAGCCCGATGGTGAGACATCTGACCAATCAACATCATCTTCTGGTGGGCCAGAAAAGACCATCGATAAACGAATCGCGTCAACGCCATGGTTTTCCAGTTCATCAGATAGGCGCACAAGATTGCCGCGAGATTTCGACATGGCAGAGCCATCCATTACAACCATTCCTTGGTTGAGCAGGCGGGTGAAGGGCTCAGTAAAAGAAAGCATCTTCATATCGGAAAGTACTTTGGTGAAAAAGCGGGAGTAGAGCAGGTGCAAGATGGCGTGGGTTACACCGCCCACATATTGATCCACAGGTAACCAGGTATCGATATCGCTTCGATTAAATGGCTCGGTCGCATTCGTGGACGATGGATAACGAAGGTAATACCAAGATGAATCCACGAAGGTATCCATAGTGTCGGTATCGCGCATGGCAGGGCCCGCACACTTAGGGCACTTGGTATTGACCCACTCAGTTGCCGCAGCCAGTGGTGATTGACCCTTTGGCTTTAAATCTAAACCCTTTGCATCCGGCAAAAGCAGTGGAAGCTCTGAATCTGGAACAGCCACCTCGCCACACTTTTCGCAGTGAACGATCGGAATAGGTGTGCCCCAATAACGTTGGCGCGAGACCAGCCAATCGCGCAGGCGATAATTGCGCGCGCTCTTGCCAAGTCCATCGGCTTCAAGCTGCTTATTGATTGCCGCAATTGCATCGGCCTTGGAAAGGCCATTAAGTGCGCCAGAGTTAACAATTTTTCCATCACCTGTTGTGGCAATACCTGTGGCGCTGGGATCTTCTTCACCAGTATCAACTACAACCCGCACCGGCAACTTCATTGCTTTGGCAAAGTCGAGGTCGCGCTGATCGTGAGCCGGAACCGCCATGATTGCGCCAGTTCCGTAATCAGCTAAAACATAATCTGATGCCCAAATAGGCAACTTCTCACCGTTTACTGGGTTGATAGCAAAGCGCTTTAAATCAACACCAGATTTCGGTCTATCGGTAGCTAAGCGATCGATATCGGATGCGGCCTTGATCTGCTCTAAGTATGAGGTGAACTCGGCTTCGATTGGTGTGCCACTCGCAAGCTCGGCCGCAAGTGCGGAATCTGCAGCCACAACCATAAAGGTTGCGCCATATAACGTATCGGGGCGGGTGGTGTAGATAGTTACGGGTTCGTCGCGACCTTCAATCACGAATTGCACATTGGCTCCCTGTGAGCGACCAATCCAATTGCGCTGCATCATCAGAACTTTCTCAGGCCACTTGCCCTCTAACTCTGACATGTCATCGAGTAAACGATCGGCATAATCAGTAATCTTGAAATACCACTGGTTGAGCTTCTTCTTGGTTACTGCAGTATCGCAACGCTCGCAGAGCCCTGCTACCACCTGCTCATTGGCAAGTACTGTCTGACATCCAGGACACCAATTAACGGCAGAGTCTTTGCGATAGGCCAAGCCACGTTCATGTAATTTGGTAAAGAGCCATTGGTTCCACTTGTAGTACTCAGGGTCACAAGTGTTAAAGACACGATCCCAGTCGAAGGAACATGCATAGCGACGCATTGATGCTTTCTGGGTTGCGATGTTCTCATATGTCCAAATACGTGGATCTTCATTACGTTTAATTGCCGCATTTTCAGCCGGTAATCCAAATGCATCCCAACCGATTGGGTGCATGACGTTAAATCCTTTTTGAATCCAGTAACGAGCAATTACATCACCGAGTGCGTATGCCTCGGCATGGCCCATATGTAGATCACCGGAAGGATAAGGAAACATATCCAGCACATACTTCTTTGGACGAGTATCTTCTTTGCGACCAGATTTAAAAGGTTGGAGTGTGTCCCAGATGGGAAGCCACTTCTCTTGCACGTATGCAAAATCGTAGGCCGCGTGTTCGCGTTCAGTACTCACGTGGAGATAAGGGGAATCGAACCCCTAACCTCTTCCATGCCATGGAAGCGCGCTACCAATTGCGCCATATCCCCGTTGTCTTATCGGAGTGCGAACTTTACCGCACTGAATCCGGGATAACTCCGCCGGATTCTTCACCCATCACAGGCTCTGGAATAGATCCCGCGTTATGTTCAACCAAAAGCCAACCTTTTGGAGACTCTTCCAGAATCGACCATTGCGCATTGGAGAGTCCGCCAATGCGTGACCAGAATGGAATTGGTAGATCCAGGTAAGTGCCAATAATTGTGCGCGCTGTTCCACCATGTGTTGCAACTACAAGTCGTTGATTATCTTTGCCAGCTAACGCGCTGTTAATCGCGGCCACACCACGTGCTCCCACTTCACTGCGACGTTCACCGATTCCACCAGCTGGGTTATCTCCACCCATCGACCATTGCCGTAAATTATCGAGATCTACTTTGCGAATTTCATCACCGGTCAGACCTTCCCAATTTCCGCAGTTGGTCTCCCGCAATCGTGCATCGGTTAGCACATCGAGCCCAGTAATCTTCACAAGTTCGTGTGCGGTGCTCTGTGCGCGCACTAAATCACTGGCAATAATCATGGTCGGGTTGATTGCAGCCAACATCGGGGCGGCATGCTGTGCTTGAAACTCACCCACTGCATTTAATGGAATATCGGTATGTCCCTGAAACTTATTTGCCACATTCCATTCCGTCTGACCATGACGCCAGAGAATTATCTGATTACCCACGAGCTGCCTCTTCTTTGACCACTTCTAACTCAATCTTTGGGCAGTCATTCCATAAGCGATCGAGCATGTAGTAACGGCGCAGCTCACTTGATTGAATGTGCACAACGAGATCTGAGTAATCAAGCAGTATCCATTCGGCAGTGCCTTCCCGGCGCATTGGCTTATCGCCAGCAAGGCGTAACTTCTCTTCCACCTCATCGGCAATTGAATCAACCATCTTGGTATTGGTGGCAGTGATAATCAGAAAGACTTCACTTAATACTGATTGTTCGGAAAGGTCGAGTGCGACAAGTTCGGTTCCGAATTTGTCCGCTGCAGCGCGAGCGGCAATCTGGGTGCGTTCAACGCAGGCATTACTAGCGGGCATAGAGATTGTGCTCCTTTATATATGCAGCAACTGCTGCGGGTACTTCATCAGAATGGTGTTCGCGAATCTGGGTTGCCGACACCGCAATGGCATCAACATCAAGATTGGGTGTTCCCGGAAAATTGGGGCGATCAATAACGACAAACTCAACCATTTTCTTAAGCTCTTCAGCGCGATGCCATTGATCGATATTGGTATAGGCATCGGTGCCAACAACGACAACGATGGAATCTGTTGGGTAGGTCTGCGCAACTGCTTCCACGGTATCAATCGTGTAGCTGGGTCCTTCGCGTAGTACTTCAATGGGATTAACTTCCACCCGGCGCTTTACATCCGGTGCTAAAGAATTAACTGCCAGCTGACACATCTGCCGGCGCGCAGCCCCCGTTGCTTTTGGTTCATGCTCGCGTAGTCGTGGTTGGCCGGCCGGCACAACGAGTAGGTGATCGACAATATTGCGAGTGATTAATTGTTCAATGACGTGAACGTGCCCGTTGTGAATCGGGTCAAAGGTGCCGCCATATAGCCCAACTCTCAAGGGCGTTACTTATCTAAGCGAAGAGTGATGTAGAGAAGGAAGCTGAGAATTCCGAATGTAACAAGTCCAAATACATAAGGAGGCATTGGAAGTACTCGGGTCGCTTCTTCACTAAGTCTTAACATGGGATGAAGATTACTACTTACCTGCGAGAAGTTCTAAAAAGCGCGCTTCATCGATGATCTTGACGCCTAACTCTTGTGCCTTGGCTAGCTTAGAACCTGGGTCGGCGCCGACTAAGACATAGTCAGTCTTTGACGACACCGAAGATGATGGCTTTCCACCATGTGCGGTAATCGTTTCAGCGATTGAATCGCGTGTGAAATTCTCCAGCCCGCCGGTCACTACAAAGGTCAGGCCAACTAAGGTCTGCGGCAGATCGGCACTCTTGGCGTTCACCATCGCCACCCCGGCCTTGGTCCACTGGGTAACAATGTTGCGATGCCAATCAACTTCAAACCATTCAATAATTGATTGCGCAATGACTTCACCAACGCCATCGATATCGGCAAGTTCGGTAACCGAGGCTTTGGCAATGGCGTCCATACTTCCAAAATTCGTTGCTAGCGCTTGCGCCGCTGTGGGTCCCACATGGCGAATAGAAAGTGCCACCAATGTGCGCCAGAGCGGTCTGCTCTTTGCCTCTTCTAGCGCTGCCAATAACTTCTCTAGATTTTTACCGGCTGTGCCATCTTTTTTGAGAAAGAATTGCGACTTCATCAGCGACTTCTCGGTTACGTTAAAGATATCGGCTTCATCAGTGATAATCGAATCGGTAAGCAGTGCCACCGCTGCTTCATAACCAAGGACATCGATATCAAGTGCGGCGCGGGAGCCGATGTAGTAAATACGTTCACGTAATTGCGCCGGACAGCTGCGGGTATTAGGACATCTAATATCCACATCACCTTCGGTAATCGCTCGCAGTTCAGTTGCGCACTCAGGGCAATGAGTAGGCATCACAAATGCTTTCTCCGCTCCGGTGCGCTTATCTCGTACTGGACCTAAAACTTCCGGGATCACATCACCGGCTTTTCGAATAATGACAACGTCACCAATTAATACGCCTTTGCGTTCAATCTCTTCTTGATTGTGAAGGGTGGCGTTAGTGACCGTTGAACCCGCCACCTTGACTGGTTCCATAAATGCGAAGGGAGTCACGCGCCCGGTGCGACCCACACTGACTCGGATATCAAGTAACTTGGTAGTTACTTCCTCCGGTGGATATTTATAGGCAATTGCCCACTTCGGAGCGCGCGAAGTGAAACCGAGTTTTTCTTGCTCTGCCAACGAATCTACTTTGATCACAACGCCATCAATCTCGTGCTCCACATCGTGGCGGTGCAGGTTGTAGTTCTCAATAAATGCCAGCACTTCAGCCCGACTCTTACACGCTTTAAAGCGAGTGGATGTGGGAAGACCGAGTGCTTTTAGCTTTGCATAAGCATCAGATTGGGAATCAAATGAAATTCCTTCGCGGGCGCCAATACCGTGCACCACAACATCTAGTGCACGCGAAGCGGTAATTCTCGGATCTTTCTGACGCAGCGAGCCGGCAGCGCAGTTACGAGGATTAGCAAAGAGTGACTTACCTGCCTCTTCTAGCTCTTCATTGAGTTGGTTAAAGGCGGCAACTGGCAAGAAAACTTCACCACGAACTTCAATCAGTGCTGGGATGTTTTTGCCAGATAAAGTATGCGGCAGTCCTTTAATCGTCTTCACATTCAAAGTGACATCTTCACCGGTAGTTCCATTGCCACGCGTGAGAGCGCGAGTGAGCTGCCCGTTCTCATAGAGCAAGTTAATTGCAAGCCCATCAACTTTAAGTTCACATAAGAAAGCACCGACTGCAGATTCTTTTTCAACCCGCTCAAACCAGGTATCTAATTCAGCGTTATCAAAAACATTGTCCAAACTCATCATCTTTTCAATGTGATCGTGTTGATCAAATGTTGTAGAAAATCCCCCACCCACGCCCAGCGTTGGTGAATCTGGTTCCAGTAGCTCTGGGTGCTTTGCTTCCAGCGCTGCTAACTCTTTTATGAGTAAATCAAATGCGGCATCGGTGATGGTGGGAGCATCTAGAACATAATATTTAAATTGATGATCACGTATCTCTTGTGTTAACTCAGTGATGCGATGTCGCGCTTGGGTGCTCATGCGGTCTCGCAGATTGTGGCCGACCCCACGACGCGATCGCCATCGTAGATAACCATTGCTTGTCCGGTGGCTAGTCCAAGAAGAGGTTCATCGAGCTCGGCTACTAGGTGCGCACCATCTAAGTAATAGGTGCAATCAAGTGCGGCGCCATGTGCACGAACTTGCACAAAACCGCGTGCTGGAGCAGCCCCTACCTCTGGACCACAGAAGATAGGTTTTTCACCTCTCATTGAACTCACAGCTAAATCTTCTCGCGCACCTACGACAACCGTATTTGTTACCGGCTCAATCTTTAGGACAAAGCGTGGAGCACCATCGGGGGCCGCTACTGACAGACCTAAACCTTTACGTTGTCCAATTGTGTAGGTGTAGGCGCCGTTATGTTCACCGATTTTCGTTCCATCTTGATCAACAATCGGACCCACTTCACTACCAAGTCGATCACGTAACCAACCTGCGTTATCTCCCGATGGCACAAAACAAATATCGTGGCTATCTGGTTTCTGCGCCACGGCAAGTCCACGCTTTTCGGCCTCAATTCGAATATCAACTTTTTCAGTATCGCCCAAGGGAAAAATAGCGCCATCAATTTGTTCCCGATTAAGTACTGCCAGAACGTATGACTGATCTTTTAAAGGATCTACCGCGCGATGCAAAGTGCGACCAGCATCGCTTTCGCGCGTGCGCGCATAGTGGCCGGTGACCACGCCATCAAAGCCCATCGCTTTAGCGCGATCTAGTACAGCTGCAAACTTAATCTTCTCATTACAGCGCAGACAAGGGTTAGGTGTGCGCCCTGCTGCATATTCACTCATGAAGTTTTCAACTACTTCATCATGGAATTCATCGGCCATATCCCAGATATAGAAAGGAATACCTATGACATCTGCAGCTCTTCGGGCATCATGAGAATCTTCAATGGTGCAGCACCCGCGCGCACCGCTGCGATATTTCTGTGGATTAGAAGAAAGTGCTAAGTGCACACCTATTACTTCATGTCCTGCTTCTACTGCGCGAGCTGCCGCAACTGCCGAATCAACACCGCCGCTCATTGCGGCAATAATCTTCACTTTCTACCTACCGCATTTGCCGCCAGTCCACGTTCAATCACAGTAGGTAAGACTGAGAGCGCGTAATCAACATCTGCTTGAGTATTGGTGGCACCGAATGAAAAACGCAGCGAAGATTGCGAGAGGACATCGGTAAGGCCCATCGCCATTAATACATGGCTGGGTCTATGAACACCGGCAGTGCAGGCAGCGCCAGTAGAACAAGAAACTTTCTCAGAGTCCATGAGTAGCAACAGTGAATCACTCTGGGTTCCAGGAAAAGTAATATTTGAAATTCCAGGAAGTCGTGGCGCACTCTGGCCATTGATTACCGCATCGGGGCGTGCCCGCAATACTCCTCCTTCAAAGTGGCTACGCAATTTCGCTACTTCAGCTGCGTCATAAGCCTGTGCCTCGATCGCTGCCGCAAGTGCCACGATCGATGGCGCATTCAGCGTTCCACTTCGAATATCGCGCTCTTGTCCCCCGCCATGGAGCAGCGCCGGAATCTCAACTGCCCGGCGCAAGATCAGCGCACCAATTCCTAGTGGGCCGCCAACTTTGTGGCCACTAATTGTCATGGCAAAAAGACCGAGATCTTTATATGAAAGTGGCACCTTAGAAAAACTCTGCACCGCATCGGTATGCACTGGAATATCTCCGGCAATCTTTACTACTTCGGCAATCGGTTGAATCACGCCAGTTTCGTTATTGCTATGCATCACTGAAATGAGCGCGATTTCTGAACCACGGGATGTAACAAGTGAGCGAAGGAAATCAAGATCAATGACTCCGGCAGTGGTTACTGGAATCTGAATCAGCTCAGCACCTTCATGTTCAACGAGCCAGAGCGCCGGATCAAGAACGGCATGATGTTCAATACTGGAGACCACAATCACTTTCTTTGGAGAATTCCAGTACAAGCCCTTAATCGCTGCATTATTTGCCTCTGTGCCAGAACCGGTAAAAATCACTTCACTCGGTTGGCAGTGCGCAGCACGAGCAATCTTCTCACGCGCATCTTCCACATCTTTGCGAGTAGAACGACCCTGTGTATGCAGCGAAGAGGGATTACCTAATTTGCGAAGAGCGGTATTCATGGCGCCAATTGCCGATTCACACATCGGCGTTGTGGCCGCGTGGTCGAGGTAGACGCTCATGGGAGCATTCTAGTTCGTCTGGCCTACTTATCCTTTTCGAGCAACCACGCCTTCGGTGGCCATAGGTAGCACGTTAAATAAGTCTCCGACTACTCCGAAATCTGCGATATCAAAGATGGGCGCTTCCGGATCTTTATTGACCACCACGATTGTCTTTGAAGTCTGCATTCCAGCACGGTGTTGAATAGCGCCAGAGATTCCGCAGGCAACATAGAGCTGCGGGCTTACCGTCTTTCCAGTCTGTCCCACCTGGTGTGAATGTGGATACCAACCGGCATCAGTTGCTGCGCGTGATGCACCCACTGCTGCTCCCAGCGCATCAGCAAATGATTCAACGGCTGTGAAGTTTCCATCTGTGCCGCGACCACCTGAGACCACAATGTTTGCCTCTGTGAGTTCTGGTCGTTCACCTTTAACAGGAGGTTGAGTAGAAGAAATTGTTGCCTTTTTAGCATCAGCGCTAATGGTGGCAGTTGCACTTGTTATGGCAGGTGCGCACGATGTGAAATCGGCATCGATGCTATTTGGGCGCACCGTAATAATTGAGACACCATGTGAAACTTTTGAATGCACCGTAGTGGAACCACCAAAGACAGATTGTGTGGCACTGCCATCACTTGCAATATCAATAGCATCGGTGATTATTCCTGACTCACAGAGCACTGAAACGCGCCCGGCAACTTCTTTGCCAAATGCATGCGATGCAATGAGCACAGCTGAAGGAGACTTCTCTTTAATAAGATTTGCTAGTGCATCAGCTGATGCGGCAACACCAAAGGTAGCAAAATCATCAGATTCAATAACAATAACTTCACTAATTGGCCCTTGATTAACTGTTGCTGCTAGTGCAGCACCTTTTCCGCTGCCAGCTAGGACTACCGCTGTCACCGCGCCAATGCGAGCGGCTGCGGTTGCTAACTCGGTCGTTGTCTTACTCGCTTTATCTCCTGCGAAATCAGCGAGAATAAATACTGCGCTCATATCAATTTCTTCTCTGCTAGGAAGTCGACGAGTGCCGTGCCGGCACTTCCTTCATCGCTAACTTTCACCCCAGCTGCTCGCGCCGGGCGGGCAGCTGCGTCAATAACTTCTGACCAACCGTTCTGCGCGCTGACTCCTACTGCGGCCAAATCTTTTTGTTCAATCGTCTTCTTCTTCGCCGCCATGATTCCTTTAAAGGATGGATAACGCGGCTCATTAATTTTCTCAACCACGCTAATGACTACTGGGAAGGCGGCGCTTATTTCATCAACGCCTGCCTCTGTCACGCGAGTGATGGAAACTTTTCCACCCGGATCAACGACAACCTTGGATGCAAATGTCAGTTGCGCCCAACCAAGGCGAGCGCTGATCATCGCCGGCACAACGCTCATTCGAGCATCGGTTGATTCAGTGCCACAAATAACAATGTCGTATCCGCCATCACCAATAACTTGAGCTAGAACGCGAGAAGTTGATAGCGCATCGGCTCCGGCTAAGGCGCTATCTGTTACCAAGATTGCGCTATTTGCTCCCATGGAAAGGCCTTTACGCAGCGCATCAGTTGCGCGCTCTGGTCCCATAGAAATCAAGGTCACTGTGTGCGAGCCACCTTCTTCATTGCCGCCATGAGCTTCCACGATGCGCAGTGCTTCTTCCACCGCGTATTCATCGAGATCATTAAGGACGGCATCAACGTTCTCGCGATCGAGTAGACCACTGACCATCTTCTTCTCGGCCCAAGAGTCAGGCACCTGCTTGATGCAGACCGCGATTTTCATAGTCCAAATGTTACCGGCGAGTAAGTTATTTCGGAAGCCGAATTGAGGGTAAAAACTCTCAACCAACGGTTCACCTTCTATTCAGAGACATGTAACCCGAATGGAAAAGGCTAGATGCGTGGCTCTCTCATGATTCACACATGATTGAGTTAGCTGGAGCGCGCAAGCTACGCATCGCAGTAGTGACCGAGGCATTTTTGCCCCAGGTCAATGGCGTGACCAACTCCGTCCTTCGCTTACTAGAACATTGCAAGGAGCAAGGTCACGAAGTGCTGATTATCGCACCAGAAAGTGATGGCGCACCTACTCACTACTTAGATTACAAAATCAAACACGTGCCAAGTATTGCGATGAAGAAGTTAATTCCAATGGGCGTTCCTCGTAAATATCTGGAGCCACTCATTGAAGGTTTCGCACCTGATGTTATCCACTTGGCATCGCCCATCTTCCTCGGACATTACGTTGCCCGCTTTGCTAAGAAGAGCGGAATTCCAACGGTCTCGGTTTATCAAACAGATATTGCCGGTTTTGCCCGTCATTACGGTTTAACAATTGCCCATAGCACTTTAAAGAAGTGGGTGGCGCGGATTCACCAATCCACCGACCTCACACTTGCTCCCTCAAAATGGGCTAGCCGCGATCTTGAATCAACCGGAGTTAAGAACGTTGAGATTTGGAAGCGTGGTGTGGATTTAGTGAAATTTGATCCTGCTCGTCGCGATGAATCCCTGCGCGAAAATATTCGCGGTAAAGATAGCGGCAAGTTAATCATTGGCTATGTTGGGCGCCTTGCGAATGAAAAGCGGATTGATGACCTAGCAATTCTTGATCGCCAATCTGATATTCAGCTGGTGATTGTTGGTGGTGGCCCGGCTGAAGCACGCCTGAAGCGCGAGCTACCTAATGCGCGCTTTGTTGGATATCAATCTGGTACTGAACTCGGCCGCTACGTTGCCTCATTTGATATCTTCGTTCACACCGGCAAGCACGAAACATTCTGCCAAGCGATCCAAGAAGCGCTCGCTGCTGGTGTTCCAGTCATTGGTCCAGATACTGGTGGTCCAGTTGACCTAATTGAACATGGCATTACCGGCTTACTTATTGATACCTCTGATTCCTACGCTCTACTGGAAGCGGTATCGACTCTTCGCACCCACAGCGCATTTGATCTGATGCAGATCGCTGCCCGCCGTTCAGTAGAACACCGCACCTGGGATTACATCAATGCCCAGCTCATCGATTATTACCGCCAGACAATTGCTCATGTCTCTCGAAAAGGCGAGTTGGTCGCATGAGAATTATTCATATCGCTAACTTCTACGGACCTAAATCAGGTGGAATTAAAACCACGCTGCATAACCTGGGTAGTGGCTACCTAGCTGAAGGCCACGAATTTATCTACGTCGTTCCGGGAAAGAAATTTGGTCGTGAAGAGACAACTCACGGTGCCTGCATCTCACTTCCTTCATGGCAGATTCCCTTTAGCGGTGGCTATCGTGTCATTCGCTCCACCTATCGCGTGAAAACAATTCTGAACTCACTCAAACCAGATCGCATCGAAGTCTCAGATCGCTTCACGCTCTCATGTCTGGGTAAGTGGGCGGCAGATCGAAACATTCCGGCAATCGTATTTAGCCACGAAACTTTGCGTGGTCTGGTTAAGAATTACCTGGGTATTCCGATGAAGCGATTCGTTGGCTGGCATAACACTCGCCTGGCATCTCGCTTTGATTATGTTGTTACCACCACAAACTTTGCGGCTGCTGAATTTGATGAAATTGGCACCACGAACGTGGTGCGGGTTCCGTTGGGTGTGGATCTCCAGACTTTCTCACCGTCACTACGTAATGAAGAACTTCGCACGAAGATGATTAAAGGTGGCGAAGTTCTCTTGGTTCACTGCGGTCGCCTTTCACCTGAGAAGAAACCAGAGCGCTCACTAGAAACCTTGCGCGAGTTACTAAATCGCGGCATCAATGCTCGCCTGGTCTATATCGGTAGCGGACCACTACATAAGAAGCTCTATGACTCATCTCGCGATATCCCGGTAACGTTCTGGGGCTATGTGGCAAATAAGAATTTACTAGCCCAAATGATTGCCTCTGCCGATATCTCACTTGCACCGGGTCCGATTGAAACCTTCTGCTTGGCAGCACTTGAATCTCTTGCAAGTGGAACTCCCGTCGTTGCATCAGAGACCAGCGCCGTCGGTGAATTTCTGATCGATCACGATGGAGACTTTGTCGGGTTAACTGCTGCAAATAACGGTCGCGCATTTGCCGACGCAGTTGAAATCTTGCTCGATGAAATTGCCGAAGATGCCACGCTTTCAAATCGCTGTCGCACCCAAGCAGAACAGTTCCCGTGGTCAGAGACAATTATGCGTTTAGGTCGACTGGGTGGCGCTACACCAGTTGCACATATCCCAACAAATAGAAGCGCGGCTTAACATGGATAAGCCAATCACCTTCGCAATCGTGGGAGATAGTGCGGCATCCGGTATCGGTGACTCTGATGCACTCGGAAATTACTACGGTTGGGGTTATCACCTGGTTAAGGCATTTAATGAGCCTTTGGCATATATCAATGTCTCTCGTCCAGGTGCTCGCTCAAAGGAAGTTCGCTTAGAACAACTTCCGAAAGTACTTATTCACGAACCAGAGCTGGTGGGTGTCATCGTTGGTGGAAATGACACGCTTCGCAATGGCTTCTCCCCTAAGGTGTTTGAAGAAAATCTCAGCGCAACCTTGAAGGAGATTGTGGAAAGTGGAGCGCAGGTGATGCTCCTTGAACTCCATGATCCAACAGTGATTGTGCCAATGCCATATCTCGTTGCTCGCGTTTGTCGCCGCCGTGTATCTGCCGTCAACCATGTGACTCGCAAATTAGCTCGCAAATACAGCGCCATCTTGCTGGAGACTCGTTCACTAAGCGGAATCTATGAGCGCGATAAGTGGCATGTAGATCGCATGCACCCAAGTAAGCACGGACATCAATTCATTGCCCAAGAATTTGCGCACTTACTTCGTCAACGTGGTTTTCATATTGGCGAGATCGCCATTGATCCGATCAACAATAGAAATCGCAAAGATTCTATTAAATGGATGCTCAAAAACGGAACCCCGTGGTTTTTAAAGCGCAGCGTTGATTTACTTCCAGCTCTTTTAATTCTCTCCATTACAGAGCTGATTCACATGGCGCGAAATAAAAGTGCAGCAGAGCCAGCAGATGTGTACTTCCCAGACTTTAAAAAGCGAGAAGAATCGATATCTCCAATGCTCAACAGTGAGCGAGTTTCTTAAAACTTCTCGTTACTGGCAGGTAAGCGCAGACTTCCATCGCACTCTTCTACTATATTAAGCGTGTGCTCGCCATCATTGCTCCTGGTCAAGGTTCGCAAACTCCAGGAATGCTTACATCCTGGATTCAAGATACGGACGCCAAAGATTTATTGAAGCAGTGGTCTGATGCGATTGATTTAGATCTCATTCACCTGGGAACAAGTGCTGATGAGACAGAAATTAAAGAGACCGAAAATGCACAACCGCTCATTGTTGCTGCGGGGCTACTTAGTGCCCGCGCACTTGGCGCAGCTGGAAAGTATGCCTGCGTGGCAGGGCACTCGGTAGGAGAGATAACGGCCGCGGCTATTGCCGGTGTCTTCTCCCCACTTGATGCCATGAAATTGGTACGCCGGCGCGGAATAGAGATGGCGAAGGCGGCAAGTTTTACGCCTGCCGGAATGGCTGCAGTTCTTGGTGGAGATCGCGAAATTGTGCTCCGCGCAATTACAGATTTAGGTCTGGTTGCCGCAAATGACAATGGTGGCGGACAGATAGTTGCCGCCGGCGATCTCGATGCCTTGGCACAACTTGCCCCAGAAGGTGCTCGCGTTCGACCTTTGGCAGTTGCTGGAGCATTTCACACCTCTTATATGCAGCCAGCGGTAGAACCAATGAGAGAACTGGCTGCAACGATGCAGGTAAATGATCCTGTGGTTTCACTACTTTCTAATA
>JBILAM010000070.1:0-4431 GCA_044354225.1 Candidatus Planktophila sp. | reverse complement strand
TATCGAAGGCAAGAAAGAGCGCGACGAAGTCGTCGTGGGAACTGTTATTGAAGTTGTTAAGGGTGGACTCATCGTCGACATCGGATTGCGCGGCTTCTTGCCAGCATCACTTGTTGAAATGCGTCGCGTTCGTGACCTTACTCCTTACATCGGTAAGCAGGTTGAGTGTCGCATCATCGAGCTTGATAAGAATCGCAACAACGTAGTTCTTTCACGTCGTGCATTCCTTGAGCAGACACAGTCACAATCACGCACTGAATTCCTGAACCAGCTCCAAAAGGGCCAGGTTCGCACAGGTGTTGTCTCATCAATCGTTAACTTTGGTGCATTCGTTGACCTTGGTGGCGTAGACGGTCTTGTTCACGTCTCTGAACTTTCATGGAAGCACATCGATCACCCAGGTGAAGTTGTTGAAGTTGGCGACGAGGTAACTGTTGAAGTTCTCGAAGTTGATTTCGAGCGTGAGCGTGTCTCACTCTCACTCAAGGCAACACAGGAAGATCCATGGCAAGCATTTGCTCGCACTCACACAATTAATACAGTTGTGCCAGGCGTTGTAACAAAGCTTGTTCCATTCGGTGCATTCATCCGTGTTCACGAAGGAATTGAAGGCCTCGTTCACATCTCAGAGCTGGCAGAACGCCACGTTGAGATTCCAGAGCAGGTAGTTGCTGTTGATGACGAACTATTCGTGAAGATCATCGATATCGATCTTGAGCGTCGTCGCATCTCGCTCTCATTAAAGCAAGCAAATGAAGGCCAGGAAGTTGAAATCGAAGCATTCGATCCAACTCAATATGGAATGTCTGCTCGCTATGACGCTGAAGGTAACTTCATCTACCCAGAAGGATTCGATGCAGATACTCAAGAGTGGAAGCCAGGCTTTGACTCACAGCGCGAAGAGTGGGAGCGTCAATACGCTGTTGCTCAAGAGCGCTTCCTTGCACATAAGAAGCAGAAGGCAGAAGCGAAGGTAGCTGAAGAAGCTGCTGTTGTTGTTGCTGAATAATAATTAAAGAAAAGAGACTCATGTGGGTCGCGAGCTGGAACTTATCCTCGCGTGCCTCGCATGGGTCTCTTTTTTCATCGGCAGAGATAGGCTAGCTCTATGTTAGTTGTTGGACTCACTGGTGGCATTGGCGCTGGAAAGTCGACCGTCGCACAATGCTTTGCCGAACTAGGGGCCTTTGTCATTGATGCAGATCAACTTGCTCGCATGGTCGTTGAACGAGGAACAGATGGATTTGCCGAAGTATTGCTTCGCTTTGGGGATGAGGTAATTCTCAATGGAGATATCGACCGGAAAAAACTTGCTGAGATTATCTTTAGCGATGAATCAGCGCGCAGAGACCTGGAGGCAATTATTCATCCTCGAGTTCAGGCGATGTTTGCCGAAGCGGTAGCTGACCTTGATCACGATGACATCCTTATTTATGAAATCCCGCTTCTTGTTGAAAGTAATACGGCAGAGAAATTTGATTATGTCATCACCGTTGAATCAGATATTGAGCTGCGCAAAGAGCGCTTACTCAAGCGAGGGCTTTTTATTTCACAGATTGAGAAACGAATTGCGGCCCAGGCATCACCGCAGTCGCGCGAAGCGGCAGCGGATACTGTGATTTACAATAATTCCGATGAAGATTCACTCTTGCGCCAGGTCGAAAATCTCTGGGAGAGCGTTCTTCTTCCGCAGTCGCTAGGCTAAGTCAGTGCGCCCAGTAACTGATCTCCAGCGAAAAGTGGTACCTTTTCAGGTCATCAGTGATTACGTTCCAGCCGGTGATCAACCTGCAGCGATTGAAGAGATAGCAAAGCGGATTAATGATGGCGTCCAAGATGTCGTCCTCTTAGGTGCCACCGGAACTGGAAAGTCAGCGACTACGGCCTGGCTCATCGAACGATTACAACGTCCCACACTTGTTCTTGCGCCCAATAAAACATTAGCAGCCCAGCTCGCCAATGAATTTAGAGAACTGCTGCCTAACAATGCCGTCGAATACTTTGTTTCATACTATGACTACTACCAACCTGAAGCCTATGTTCCGCAGACTGATACCTTTATTGAGAAGGATTCAAGTGTCAATGATGAGGTCGAGCGACTTCGCCACTCAGCTACAAACTCACTTCTCACCCGTCGCGATGTCATCGTTGTTGCGACCGTCTCGTGCATCTATGGCCTTGGTACGCCACAGGAATATATCGACCGCATGATTCGCCTGAAAGTTGGCGATGAGATCGAACGTAATGCGCTCTTGCGAAAATTCGTTGATGTTCAATATAAGCGCAACGATATGGCCTTTGAGCGAGGGACCTTCCGAGTCCGAGGCGACACGATCGAGATTATTCCTATGTATGAAGAGTTGGCTGTGCGGATTGAAATGTTCGGTGATGAGATCGAGAAGATCATGACCTTAAATCCTCTTACCGGTGAAATAGTCCATGATGAGACCGAGATCTATATCTTCCCGGCAACGCACTATGCCGCTGGTCCTGAGACGATGAAGCGCGCTATGGGGGAGATTCAAGATGAACTTCAGGTGCAGCTCAATCTATTTACTAAGCAAGGCAAGCTGCTAGAAGAGCAGCGTCTTCGGATGCGGACTACCTTTGATTTGGAGATGATGGAGCAACTTGGCTTCTGTTCAGGTATTGAGAATTACTCACGACATTTAGATGGTCGCGCTCCTGGTTCTGCACCCAACTGTCTCCTTGATTACTTCCCGGAAGATTTACTTGTTGTCATCGATGAAAGCCATGTGACCGTTCCGCAAATTGGTGCGATGTTTGAAGGCGATGCATCACGTAAACGGACCCTGGTTGAACACGGATTTAGACTTCCCAGTGCCCTGGATAACAGACCGCTGAGGTGGCCTGAGTTTCTTGAACGCACAGGACAGAAGGTTTATCTCTCTGCGACTCCCGGAAAGTATGAGATGGAGAAGGTCGGCGGAGATGTAGTTGAACAGGTGATTAGACCTACCGGGCTAGTTGATCCGCAAATTATCATCAAGCCAATCAAGGGACAGATTGATGATTTGCTTCATGAGATCAATATCCGGGCTGAGAAAAATGAGCGCGTATTAGTCACCACTTTGACCAAGAAGATGTCGGAAGATCTCACCGATTACTTGCAAGAGCGTGGAGTACGAGTTCGTTATCTCCACTCGGAAGTTGATACTTTGCGCCGCGTTGAATTACTACGTGAGCTTCGCATGGGTGAGTACGACGTGCTAATTGGAATTAACCTTTTGCGCGAGGGTCTTGATCTACCTGAAGTTTCACTTGTTGCCATTCTCGATGCCGATAAAGAAGGCTTCTTACGCTCTGCTACATCCCTGATTCAAACAATAGGTCGTGCTGCTCGAAATGTTTCGGGTGAGGTACATATGTATGCCGACAATATGACAGCTGCCATGACTAAAGCCATTGATGAGACCAATAGACGAAGAGCGAAGCAGGTTGCCTATAACCTCGAGCGAGGAGTAGATCCGCAGCCACTGCGAAAGAAGATTAGCGATATCACTGACCTCATCGCCCAAGAAAGTGATGACACAGATGACATCATGGCTGGAATAAAGGGTAAGAAATCGTCAGCGGCCCTGCCATTCTTATCGAAATCAACGGATTCCATGCCGCGCCAAGAACTCATTGCATTGATAGGCTCCCTCACCGAGCAGATGCGTGGCGCAGCCGATCAACTTCAATTCGAACTTGCTGCCCGCCTTCGCGATGAATTGAAAGAACTGAAGCGTGAACTTCGTGGAATGGATGAGGCTGGTACGTGAGCATCGATAAGTTAGTTGTACGTGGTGCGCGCGAGCACAACCTCAAAGATGTATCCATCGAGCTTCCACGAGATGCGCTCATTGTTTTCACCGGGCTTTCAGGCTCCGGTAAATCAAGCCTTGCCTTCGACACTATCTTTGCTGAAGGTCAGCGTCGTTATGTCGAATCTCTTTCAGCATATGCCAGACAGTTCTTAGGTCAGATGGATAAGCCGGATGTTGATTTCATTGAAGGTTTATCACCGGCTGTCTCTATCGATCAGAAATCCACGAATCGAAACCCTCGTTCAACGGTGGGAACAATTACCGAGGTCTATGACTATTTCCGCCTCCTCTTTGCACGTGCTGGGCGTCCGCACTGCCCGGAATGTGGCAAGGCAGTTTCGCGCCAGAGCCCACAGCAAATTGTGGATCAGATACTTACGATGCCGGCTGCAACTAAGTTTCAAGTTTTAGCTCCAGTCATTCGCGAACGCAAGGGTGAGTTCGTCGATCTCTTTGCAGAGTTAGTAACGCAAGGTTATTCCCGAGCGCGAGTTGATGGGGAAATCATTCAACTTACCGAACTGCCGAAACTTAAAAAACAGGAGAAGCACACTATTGAAGTTGTTATCGATCGGCTCACGGCAAAGGCTGAGAGCAAATC
>JBILAM010000047.1:0-7639 GCA_044354225.1 Candidatus Planktophila sp. | reverse complement strand
GCAAATCGCGTCTGACAGATTCGATAGAGACCGCGCTCAAGCTTGGAAATGGTTTAGTTCTTCTCGATTTTGTTGACGCTAAAAGCGGCGAAAAGGAACATACCTATAGCGAACATCTAGCTTGTCACGATTGCAATCTCTCTTTTGAAGAGCTTGAACCACGTTCCTTCTCTTTTAATTCGCCATTTGGAGCATGTGAAGAGTGCTCTGGAATCGGAACTAAGTTAGAGGTGGATGAAGAACTCATCATCCCTGATGACTCAATCTCGATTAATGAAGGAGCAATTGCGCCATGGGCTGGGGGACAGTCCTCGGAGTACTTCCTGCGATTACTGGAAGCGTTAGCTCTGGAACTCAAATTCTCACTTGATAATCCCTGGAAGAAGCTCTCGGTTAAAGCTAAAGAAGCGATTATGAATGGCTTCGATTATGAAGTTCATGTGAAGTATAAGAATCGTTACGGCCGGGTTCGTAACTATTCAACTGGCTTTGAAGGCGTCATTCCCTTCATTCATCGTCGTCATGGTGAAACTGATAGTGATTACAGCCGAGACAAGTACGAGGCATATATGCGCGAGACGCCGTGTCCTGCCTGTAAGGGTGCGCGTTTAAAGCCAGAGGTTCTTGCGGTCACGCTAGGCGGAAAATCAATTGCCGAGGTATGCGCACTTTCTATCGATGACTGTGCAATATTTCTTAAGCAAGTAACCCTTAATAAACGGGAGGCACAAATTGCTGAGCGCGTGATGAAGGAAGTCCATGCCCGATTGGGCTTCCTACTCGATGTGGGACTTGATTACCTATCACTTGATCGCCCGGCGGCAACATTGTCAGGCGGTGAGGCACAACGTATCCGTCTTGCAACTCAGATCGGTTCAGGACTTGTGGGAGTTCTCTATGTCTTAGATGAACCATCCATCGGACTGCACCAACGCGATAACCGCCGCCTGATTGAGACGCTTACGCGCTTACGCGATCTTGGAAATACTCTCATCGTCGTTGAGCATGATGAAGAGACCATTCGTACCGCAGATTGGGTCGTTGATATCGGACCCGGAGCTGGTGAACATGGTGGACGAGTTGTTGTCTCGGGTTCCTACGAAGAACTGATTGCATCGAAGGAATCAATTACCGGTGCTTATCTTTCCGGTCGCAAATCTATTGAGATTCCAAAGACCCGTCGCGCAGTTGACCCAAAGCGTAAATTAGTAATTAAAGGCGCGAAGGAGAATAACCTTAAAGATGTCGAGGTCAGTATTCCCTTGGGGCTCTTTGTCTCTGTAACTGGAGTATCGGGTTCTGGTAAATCAACGCTAGTTAATGACATTCTCTATACAACCCTGGCAAATAAACTAAATGGCGCACGTCTTGTGCCAGGTCGACATCGCACAATCACTGGCATAGACCAGCTCGATAAAGTTGTGCACGTTGATCAATCTCCTATTGGCCGCACACCGCGTTCTAACCCAGCAACATATACCGGCGTATTCGATAAAGTGCGCGCCCTCTTTGCCGAAACTACGGAAGCTAAGGTGCGCGGATATCAACAAGGTCGCTTCTCCTTTAACGTCAAGGGCGGACGGTGTGAGAACTGTTCGGGAGATGGCACGATTACCATTGAGATGAACTTCTTACCTGATGTTTATGTTCCTTGCGAGGTATGTCACGGCGCCCGATATAACCGGGAAACTCTGGAGGTTCATTACAAGGGCAAGACAATTGCCGAAGTTTTGGATATGCCGATTGAGAATGCGCATGCCTTCTTTGAATCCGTGCCCACCATCGCCCGCTACCTCAAGACGCTTTGTGATGTGGGCCTTGGATATGTGCGCTTAGGTCAATCAGCTCCCACTCTTTCCGGGGGAGAAGCGCAGCGTGTGAAACTTGCAACCGAACTGCAGCGTAGATCAACAGGTCGCACCATCTATGTCTTAGATGAGCCAACTACAGGGCTGCACTTTGAAGATGTCAATAAATTACTTGGTGTACTCAAGCGGCTGGTGGAAAGTGGAAATACTGTGATTGTGATTGAACATAATCTCGATGTGATTAAGTCCTCGGATTGGGTAATTGATATGGGCCCAGAAGGTGGCTTCCGTGGCGGAACTGTTGTCGCTGAAGGGTCGCCAGAAGATCTGGCAAAGGTGAAGGCGAGTTACACCGGGCAATACTTAGCTGAAGTTTTGGCAACTAATCGCGCGATCGTTAAGAAAAGCCCAGCGAAGAAGAAATAATGGCGGAACCTTCCAGTTATCGCCCACGCGAGATTCCTGAAGAGCCAGGGGTATATCGCTTCTATAACGCTGGCGACAAAGTTATCTATGTTGGCAAAGCCAAGAATCTTAAAAATCGCCTGACCACTTACTTCGGCTCCAATCTGGCCCAGAAGACATATCGCATGGTGCATGAAGCAGTGCGAGTGGACTGGACCATTGTGGGAACAGAGCTCGAAGCGTTGGCCTTGGAATTTTCCTGGATTAAGCAGTACCACCCGACCTATAACGTGCAATTTAAGGACGATAAGTCCTATCCGTATTTGGCAATTTCGATGGCCGATGAATTTCCACGGATTTTCATTACTCGAAAAGAGAAGCGACCTGGGCTTAAATACTTTGGTCCATATACAAATACGTGGGCACTACGTAATACCTACGAAGTTCTCCTTAAAGTCTTTCCGGTTCGTTCATGCAGTGCTGGCAACTTTCAACGTGCTCAGCGTACTAAACGCCAATGCTTGCTGGGAGATATCGGTAAGTGCGCAGCTCCATGCGTTGGCTGGGTAACGCCGCAGGAGCATAAAGAGATTGCGGAAAAGCTAGATTCATTTATGGAAAAAGGCATGGAGAACTTACTACCCACCTTGCGCACCGAGATGGAGTCAGCTTCTGCGTCCGAAGAGTTTGAGCGTGCGGGGCGTCTGCGCGATCAGATTGAATCTTTTGAGAAGGCGCAGCGTTCCACGCAAGGTAATCTCTCCGATGATTTGGATGGTGATTTCATCTCACTGCATGAAGAAGGTCTCCATGCAGCTGGCTCAATTTTCATGGTCAGGCGCGGTTCTATAAAAGGTTCGCGCTCCTGGATAGTTGATCAGGAGAAAGCGTTAGAAGGAGATGATCAGATCGCCTCGCTGTTCTTCTCAATCTATAGCCAAAGTGCGCCAACTGATATTCCACATGAGATTTTCCTTAATCAAGAGCCGGTAGATCGCACCGCACTCGAAGATTGGCTCTCTTCTATTCGAGGGGCGCGGGTTGCGATCAAGGTTCCGCAGCGTGGTGAGAAGGTAGAGCTATTACAGACGGTAGAACGAAATGCTCATTACGCACTTGTTCAGTATTTAAGTAAACGTGCGACAGATGCTGCAGTGTCGGGTAAGGCGCTGCTGGAACTTGAGGAAGAGCTACAGCTTGCCCGCACCCCGCTTCGCATTGAGTGCTATGACATCTCCAATATCTCCGGCACTTCAGTAGTTGCATCGATGGTGGTCTTTGAAGATGGTCTGGCGAAAAAGAGTGAGTATCGCCGATTCATTATTGATACCGATACTGCTCAAGATGACACCAGGGCTATGCACCAAGTGATTTCACGTCGCATGAAAAGGCTGCTAGCCGATCGAAGCGTGAATAAGAGCGAAGTGGCAGAAACTGGCGGAAAGCTCAGCAAGTTTGCCTATCCGCCGCAACTGATTGTTGTTGACGGTGGCGCCCCGCAAGTTGCCGCTGCCAAACGAGCCCTCGATGAACTTGGAATCACAGATGTCGCATTGTGTGGGTTAGCAAAGAGACTGGAAGAGGTCTGGATGCCAGGGGATAAAGATCCTTTGATTCTGGCGCGAACAAGTGAAGCGATGTATTTACTACAGCGCATCCGCGATGAAGCACATCGATTCGCAATCACATTCCACCGCAGCCGGCGCTCGAAGGTGATGCTGGAATCTTTGCTTGATGAGATTCCACAATTAGGAGAAACCAGACGAGCCGCGCTCCTTGATCGCTTTGGGTCAGTTTCCGCGATGCGCAAGGCAAGTACCGAAGATTTAGCTGCAACTCCTGGAATCGGAGCCACTATTGCCGCCATCATCTATGACCACCTGCAATCGCTATCAATTCCAGCGGTGGATATGAATACTGGCGAGATACTTGACAGCTAGGGGAGAATGCAGAGCATGAGCACAAAAGAGCTTCTAGTACTCACCGGAATGTCCGGCGCCGGGCGATCGACAGTTGCCCACGCACTTGAAGATCTCGGTTGGTATGTCGTTGATAATTTACCTCCGGCACTGGTGCCTCAGCTGGCAGAACAAGGATTTGATACCAACGCATCACTAGCTGTTGTTGTTGATGTTCGCGGCGGAAAGTTCTTTGATGAACTAAGTAGCGCCCTAGATACCCTAAAGAAATCGGGCGTTCCTTACAGATTGCTCTTTCTAGATGCCACAGACCAAGCACTTGTCCAAAGATTTGAATCAACTCGTAGGCCTCATCCGCTGCAAGGGAAAGATCGAATCGTCGATGGCATTGCGCGCGAGCGAGCCAAACTGGAGGAGATTCGGGCATCGGCAGATGTTGTTATTGATACCTCAAACCTAAATGTGCACCAGCTAGAAAAGCGCACGAGTGAAATCTTCGCCGCCGGAATGCTGGCTAGCCTTCGAATCAATGTTCTCTCCTTCGGATATAAATATGGGATTCCGGTTGACTCTGACCTGGTTCTAGATTGTAGATTTATTCCCAACCCGCATTGGATTCCAGAGTTGCGACCACTTAATGGCTTGGATGCACCGGTATCAGAGAAAGTTCTCTCCAGTGAAGGTGTTGCTGACTTCGTTGAGAGCTACGTCGCGGTCATCCGCAAAATGATTCCTGGCTATTTCCGGGAGGGAAAGAAGTACGTGACGATTGCAATAGGTTGCACAGGGGGAAAGCATCGCTCAGTTGCAATCGCGGAAGAAATTGCCAAGCAACTCATCACCGCCCCATCTGATCTTGAAATATCAGCTCATGCCACTCACCGCGATGTAGGGCGGGAATGATTTCCCAGAATAAGGTTGTCGCACTCGGTGGTGGTCATGGATTAGCTGCAACCCTCACCGCGCTACGACAATTTACAACCGAAATCACTGCGATTGTTACCGTTGCCGATAACGGTGGCTCCAGTGGAAGATTGCGTGAAGAATTTTCCATCATGCCACCGGGTGATCTGAGAATGGCACTTGCGGCCCTTTGTAGTGATGATGAGTGGGGCCGCAGTTGGGCGCAAATCATGCAATATCGCTTCACCAGCACCGGTGAACTAAATGGTCATGCAGTTGGAAATCTGCTCCTGGCAGCGCTTTGGGATCGCGATGAAGATACCGTGGCTGGTTTGGATCGCGTGGGTGCGCTATTAAAAGTTGTTGGTCGGGTTCTACCTATGGCAGCGCAGGCACTTGATATCGAAGCCACCTTTGAAGATTCAAGAGGCACACACATCGTGCACGGACAGGCAGAGGTTGCGACCGCACAAGGCAGATTGAAATCACTTCGCATCTATCCGCAAGACCCCGACGCATGCAAAGAATCTATCGCTGCAATCACTGATGCCCAGTGGATCACGATGGGACCAGGGTCCTGGTTTTCTAGCGTTATTCCTCATCTCCTTGTGCCCGCGCAACGTGCTGCACTTGTGGCAACACCTGCCAAGAAAATTCTCTTACTCAATCTAGATTCCACCGATAAATCTGCGGGGGAGTATGCCGGATATTCACCACTAGAGCACTTGATGATTCTCAATGAGTATGCACCGGACTTAGTATTTGATCTTGTTGTAGTAGATGAGTCCTCTACTGGGGCCGATGAGTTAAAACGCCATCTTTCAACTACAGGTTCAGAGTTTATTTCGGCGGATTTGCGCAGTAAAAGCTCACCCTTGCATCATGATGTGAATAAATTGGGTCAGCTTTTCGCACACATTGGCGCGCAAATACTGGTTGGATAACCCCATGGCAATGACCGCAGCAGTCAAAGATGAGCTCAGTCGTCTTTCGGTAACTAAGCCTTGTTGCCGTAAGGCTGAAGTGTCATCGCTTCTGCGTTTTGCAGGCGGTCTACATATCGCTGCCGGCAAGGTAGTCATTGAAGTTGAGCTCGACACTTCCCAGAGCGCTAGACGGCTGAAGAAAGATATCGCCGACATCTACGGTCACGATAGTGATCTGGCAGTTCTTTCCTCCAGTGGCCTACGTAAAGGTTCACGTTATGTAGTTCGTGTTATTGAGTCAGGCGATGCGCTTGCTCGCCAGACAGGACTGATTGATGCAAATGGGCGCCCAGTGCGCGGTCTTCCGCCACAAGTGGTTGCAGCAAATGTGTGTGATGCAGAAGCAGCCTGGCGTGGTGCTTTTATTGCTCATGGTTCATTAACTGAACCTGGTCGTTCATCATCACTTGAAATTACCTGTCCAGGTCCAGAGGCGGCACTTGCGCTAGTGGGCGCAGCTCGCCGCTTGAATATAGTTGCGAAGGCTCGTGAAGTGCGCGGAGTTGATCGTGTTGTTATTCGTGATGGAGATGCAATTGGTGTTCTGCTTACCCGCTTAGGTGCGCATGAAAGTGTCCTTGCGTGGGAAGAAAGACGGATGCGCCGAGAGGTACGCGCCACTGCTAACAGACTGGCAAACTTTGATGATGCCAATCTACGACGCTCTGCGCGGGCAGCCGTTGCGGCAGCAGCTCGCGTTCAACGTGCGATGGAAATTCTCGGTAGTGAAATACCTGATCATCTAAAAGAGGCTGGCGAACTCCGGATTTCACATGGACAGGCAAGCTTGGAGGAACTTGGATCACTTGCAACACCGCCTATGACAAAGGATGCAATTGCCGGGCGTATTCGACGACTACTTGCCATGGCCGATAAGCGTGCCGGTGAATTAGGGATTCCAGACACTGAAGCAGGATTATCACCTGACTTATTGGGTGAATAACAGGTTAAAGATGCGCGGTTGCGCACATGCAACCGGCGGGTAACACCTAGAGCACTGGTAGAGTGCGCACTAAGCCCCCAGCGTTGTGGCGTTAAAAATAGCCACCTTTATCTGGGGCAATAAACAATGTAAAAGAGGTTTCACGTGATTAATGTCGGAATTAATGGTTTTGGACGCATTGGACGTAATTTTTTTCGTGCCGCACTGACCAACCCAAATATCAATATCGTCGGTATCAACGACCTGACTGATAATGCAACACTGGCACATCTGCTCAAATATGACTCAATCTTGGGCCGCCTAGGTCTAGATGTCACATATACCGATGACAGCATGAGCGTCGGCGGAAAAACATTCGCAGTCTTTGCAGATCGCGACCCAGCAAATCTTCCATGGGCTTCAGTTAAGGCCGATATTGTCATCGAATCAACAGGCCACTTCACCAAGGCCGCCGATGCCAAGAAGCACATTACAGCTGGCGCTAAGAAGGTAATTATTTCAGCTCCTGCATCAGATGAAGACATCACCATCGTGATGGGTGTCAACCACGATAAGTATGACCCGGCTAACCACCATGTGATTTCAAATGCATCTTGCACAACTAACTGCCTGGCTCCAATGGCAAAAGTTCTTCACGATAACTGGGGAATTGTTAAGGGTTTGATGACCACTATT
>JBILAM010000075.1:0-3663 GCA_044354225.1 Candidatus Planktophila sp. | reverse complement strand
TAATGAATAACTTCTCGCTCATAGTTAGATCTCCAATTCCTGTGTTCCAGCGAGCAGTAAGTACAAGATTGCCATTCTCACGCTGACGCCATTCTTAACTTGTTCAACAATCACTGATCGCGCACTATCGGCGCTCTCAGCCGAAATCTCAAGGCCACGATTCATGGGACCCGGGTGCATGACAATAGCGTTTGATTTCATGGTGGCAAGGCGATCCTTATCTAGTCCGAAGAATCGTGAGTACTCGCGAGCATTAGGAATAAACATCTCAGTCATCCGCTCTATCTGCATACGTAACATAATTACCGCATCGACCTCGCCAATAACCGAGTCGAAGTCATAGGAAACCTCCGCGGGCCATGACTGAACTCCGATAGGAAGCAGTGTTGGGGGCGCCACCAGTACAACCTTTGCTCCAAGCATCGTAAGTAGCACAACATTTGATCGAGCCACGCGTGAGTGCAAGATATCTCCCACAATTGCGACGCGAAGTCCCGATAAATCTTCATTTCCACGCGCGCAATGTTTGCGGATTGTAAATGCATCCAACAGCGCCTGACTCGGGTGCTCATGCGTTCCATCTCCTGCGTTAATCACAGAACCTGACATCCACTCGCCTTTAGCCAAGGTATGCGCAGCACCGGATGCGTTATGTCGAATAATTACCGCATCGGCTCCCATCGCTTGCAAAGTTTGCGCGGTGTCCTTAAGAGACTCCCCCTTACTTAGACTTGATCCTTTAGCGGAGAAATTGATGACATCTGCCGAAAGTCTCTTGGCAGCTGCTTCAAAAGAGATTCGCGTTCTAGTGGAGTCCTCAGCGAAGAGATTTACGATCGTGCGACCACGCAAGGTTGGTAACTTTTTCATCGCGCCATCGGATGCTCGAGCAAGTGTCTCTGCGGTATTTAAGATTGAGAGCGCATCACTCTTTGTCAGATCACTAATTGAGAGTAAGTGGCGCATCATCCGGCCGCCTCTTCCAGTAGAACTTCATCCGCGCCATCAGTTTCAACTAGATGCACCTTGATAATCTGCTGCGGTGATGTCGGAAGGTTCTTTCCCACATAATCGGCCTTAATCGGCAGTTGACGGTGACCGCGATCAACCAGAACTGCCAACTGGACTGTCTTAGGTCGCCCAACTTCACCGAGGGCATCCAGTGCTGCGCGGATGGTGCGTCCAGAGAAGAGAACATCATCGATGAGAACGACGTTTCGATTTTCGATACCTGAAGGTGGAATTCGAGTGGGAGCTAAAGCTCGCGGAGCGCGTAAACGCAGGTCATCCCGATGCAAGGTGATATCCAGAGTTCCACATTCAACCGGCTTTCCTGTAATTGATTCAATGGCTGCGGCAATGCGAAGCGCCAGGTGGGCGCCGCGAGTGGGAATTCCTAGAAGAGTTACGGTCTCAGAACCTAAGTTTCGTTCGAGAATTTCATGGGCAATGCGAGTAATAGCACGCGTGATATCTGGCGCAGGCAGGGCAACACTCATTTAAATCTCCTTCCCCGCCTCGCAGGACGGGTTGTTAAAGGATGCGGCGCAAGGATACCAGGACTCTTGAAGCTCTGTGGATAGCCGACGGCGCTGTGTCGCACCTAGGCATACCCTCGCGGGATGTATCAGCAACCCACAGTGAGCGAGATAAATTCAACGCTACGAGCAATTAGACAGTCAAAATCCCTTTCACTTTCAGATGTGGAGGCCTTGAGTGAGGGGCGAATCAAGGCGGTCGTTTTGGGTTCTTACGAGAGAGGGGCGAGATCCTTAAGTGTTAAGCGTGCGCTGCAGATAGCGGCGCTCTACCAAGTACCGATTTCAGAAATACTCGGCCACCGCGAGAATGTAAGTGCAACTAGCTCCGCACGAATCATTCTCGATCTACGCCTTATAAGTCATCGAGTTCAACAAGAGGGACGAAGCGAGGTGACTAAATACTCGGCTCTATCTCGGCTGCTACAGAAAATAGTGCGCACTCGTCAAGATTGGAACGGTGAGGTTATTTCCTTACGTTCAAGTGATATCGCCACTCTGGCCATTCTCTTTGACGAAAGTGAGTCTGAGGTAACGAGCTGGCTAGAGCAGGAAACGCTCTTACTGAAAATACGATAGCTAGCGGGCGATGCTTGCTTTGATAGTTGAAATTCTTCCCAAAACACCATGAATGTAGCCAGCTGACTCATCGGTCGAAAGAACTTTTGCAAGATTGAGTGCTTCATCTATGGCAACGCCATCTTCTACATCATCTGACCAAACTATCTCGTAAATTCCAAGACGCAGAATGTTGCGATCAACAGCAGGAAGACGGTCCATATCCCAGCCCTGGGCATAAGTTGATATCAGTTCATCAATCTTTCGACGATTCTCTGTGATGCCGCCAATGAGCGCCTTAGTGAAATCTCTTATAGGCCTCGCATCCGGTCCATCATCTGCAACATCGCGCAGCACCATTAAGTCAGAGGCAGAGGAACCTCGGATATCTGACTCATAGAGCAGATCCAGGGTTTGCTTACGTGCTTTACTGCGAGCGGACACTAGTTAGCGCGACCCAAATAAGAGCCATCGCGGGTGTCAACAAGGACAATCTCATCCTGCTTAATAAACAATGGAACCTGAATCTGAATTCCAGTTTCAACGGTCGCAGGCTTTGTTCCACCTGATGAACGATCGCCCTGGAGTCCTGGCTCGGTATAAGTAATTTTAAGTGGAACCGATGCGGCAAGTTCTAGGTAAAGCGGGTTGCCTTCATGGATTGCAACGATCGCCTCGGTATTTTCCAGCATGTAATTAGCGGCTTCCCCAACAGTGCCGGCAGATATGGTCATCTGATCAAAATTTACATTATCCATAAATACGAAATCATCGCCTTCCTTATATAAGAAGTTCATTTCTCGCTTTTCCAGGATTGCGATTTCAATCTTCACACCTGCGTTGAATGTCTTATCGACTACCTTGCCGGTCATCACTTGCTTAAGTTTTGTGCGAACGAACGCTGGGCCTTTGCCAGGCTTGACGTGCTGGAATTCAACTACCGTCCATAGCTGACCATCGATATCAAGTGTCATGCCATTTTTTAGATCATTTGTAGTTGCCACGATAACCCCAGTTCATGCCTTCGCCCATCGAAGTGCAATAGAGAGCGAACTTTACCTCATCAAATTATGAAAGAAGTGCCTTCAAGGCGATGAGCGCTAGTACATACGAATTAGGCCCGAAGCCGCCGATAGTTCCATTGGCCACACCAGAGATGACAGAGGTGTGACGAAATTCTTCACGGGCAAGCGGGTTTGAAAGATGGACTTCAATTAATGGAGCCTTAACCAAATCTGCTGCATCGCGAATCGCATATGAGTAATGGGTAAAAGCGGCCGGATTAATAATCACCGGGGTATTGGTATCGGCGGCCTCATGTAACCAACCGATGATCTCTGACTCATCATTGCTCTGTCGAACATCGGCTTGAAATCCATGAGTCTTGGCAGCGTTTTCAATATGGCTCACCAGTGCTGGATAGCTCATATCTCCATAGATAGAAGAATCGCGGATATCCAAGCGCCCAAGATTCGGACCATTAAGAACCAATACCTTCATTGGCTAACCATCTCATACGCGGCTAGGAGTTGGTCGTCAGTTACGGTTTCGACTCTCCTAGTTTCTG
>JBILAM010000099.1:0-3721 GCA_044354225.1 Candidatus Planktophila sp. | reverse complement strand
GCTTCCGCGAAGCATTCAATGTTCTCGGTGATTTCGTTGTAGACAATGGTTACAAGATTAAGTTTGCAATTGAACCAAAGCCAAATGAACCGCGTGGAGATATCTTCTTGCCAACAATTGGTCACGCAATGGCATTTATTTACACACTCAACCGTCCAGAACTCGTTGGCTTGAACCCTGAAGTTGGTCACGAACAAATGGCTGGCCTCAACTTTGTCCATGGAATTGCTCAAGCACTGTGGCAAGGAAAGTTATTCCATATCGACCTCAATGGTCAGCACGGTCCAAAGTACGATCAGGATCTCGTATTCGGACATGGTGATTTGAAGTCAGCATTCTTCTTAGTAGATCTACTTGAGCACTATAAGTACAGCGGTCCAAAGCACTTTGATTACAAGCCATTACGTACAGAAGATGACAAGGGCGTATGGCAATCAGCAACATCGAATATGCGCACATATTTGATTCTCAAGGAGCGCGCAAAGGCATACCGCAGCGATCCACGTGTTATCGAAGCAATGAAGGCTTCAAATATTCCAGGACTACTTGAGCCAACACTTGGCGCAGGAGAAACATGGAAAGATTTAGCTAAGCCAGAAGCATTTGATATCGAGAAGGCTGGAGAGCGCGGTTACGGCTACGAACTTCTTGATCAACTAGCGCTAGAACACTTGATGGGCGTAAAGATCTAAATAGAAGTAAATAAAAAATGGCCTAGAGAATTCTCTAGGCCATTTTTTATGATCTGGTTATTTTATTGATGCTACTTAGTTGCTCCTGCGCGCTTGCGTGATACTGCATCAACTGTTGCAGCGAGGATAAGTACTCCACCGGTTACAAGGAAGTTGATACCTGCAGGAAGTCCAAGTAGACCAAGACCGTTATCGATAATTGCGATTACCAGCGCTCCAACTGCAGCGTGAATAAGGCGGCCGCGTCCACCAAAGAGACTCACCCCACCAACGACTGCCGCAGCTACACCCGAAAGAACAATCGCCTTACCAGCAGTTGCCTCAACAGCACCGACGCGGCTGGCATTGAAAATTCCAGATACAACTGCAAGTGTTGAACACAAGATAAAGGCAGTGATACGAATCTGAACCACCTTAATTCCAGCACGACGAGCTGCCTCTGGATTTCCACCCACAGCGTATAAGTGACGACCGAAGCGTGTGCGATCAAGAAGTAGAGTTCCAAGGAATAAAATCGTTATAGCAATAGGAACAACGATTGGAACTCCACTGATCTCCTTCATTGACGTGCTTCTATTTGTATTCAGTAGCGCAACCAACGCTGCTCCAACACCAGCAACAATTGCTAACTTGGTATAGAGCAATGAGATGGGGCGATTGGCAAGACCGTTCCGTGAGCGCACCTGGCGATCATAGAAACCAAGGAGTGCCATAAGGACAAGGGCGGTAGCAAGAAAAGCCCACCCCATCCATCCTGGAAGATTGTCATTCATTACCGCACGAATCTCAGGGACTTCGATTCGGTAGATACCACCATCACCGAGCAGCGCTAACTGCAATCCTTGGAATCCTAAGAAAAGGCCAAGAGTGACAACGAATGAAGGAACACCAACACGTGCTACGAAGAAACCAATAAAGGCACCGATAGCCGATCCGCAGAGTAGACCAGCGAGAATAGAGACTCGCCAATCGATTTCCCAGCGATTGGTCATGATTATAAAGAGGGCCATCGCCACACCTGATGTGACGCCAGCAGATAGATCAATCTCTGCAATCAAAATAACAAAAACGAGTGCCATCGCAATCATCATCAACGTAGCTGTCTGAGTTAGGAGATTTGCAAAGTTTCCTTCTGTAAGAAAGTAAGGATTGAGCAATGAAAAGAGCAGTGTAAGAACAAAGAGTGAGAGAACAGATGGGAGTGCTCCCATTTCTCCACCCTTTACTCGGGCCTTATAGGCATTCATCTGTTCGCGAACATTGCCTTCGTGGCCAGATCCAATTGTGACGCTCATGCCTGATCTCCCATTGTGCGCGTGCCGGTGATGTACTGAACTACATCGAGATGATTTGTATCTTTTGCTTGGAGATTTGCCACCATCTTGCCCAAGTAGAGAACGGCAATATCGTCGGCAACCTTGAATACATCCTGAAGGTTGTGGCTAATGATGATTACAGCAACACCTGAGTCGGCAAGTCGACGAACCAGGTTAAGTACCTGCTCTGTTTGAGCCACACCGAGAGCCGCGGTTGGCTCGTCGAGAATAACTACCTTTGCATTGCGCAGCACTGAACGAGCGATTGCAACAGTTTGGCGCTGACCACCCGAAAGTGATGCAACCTTCTGACGCACTGATTTAACGGTTCTTACCGAAAGCCCCGTGAGCGTCTTTGATGCTTCAAATTCCATATGCGGTTCGTCAAGGGTGATACCTGTCATCGCCTCGCGACCTAAAAACATATTTTGAACAATATCTAGATTTTCACAGAGCGCGAGATCTTGATACACAACTTCAATTCCAAGAGCTGCAGCTGCACGTGCGCTCGAGAGCTGGGCTGGTTGACCCTCAAACTTCACAACGCCGTGATCGTATTCTTGTACTCCTGCAAGTCCTTTAATCAAGGTTGATTTGCCTGCACCGTTATCTCCAACGAGAGCGGTCACACGACCGGCATAAATTTTGAAATCAATTCCCTTGAGAACATCAACCGGACCAAAGCTTTTGGTAATCCCGATGAGTTCGACAATCGGCGTCTGTGAAGTCATGTCGACCTTTCAAATCAAATGAGGTTGAAATACATGCTAAATAGTAGATGAGGAATAAATAGTGGTGCATCGGATCCACCTGGTGTAAATGCCTCCGCGCCGGTACAGAAAGCACCGGCGCGGAGGATTTACTTATTTCTAACGTTACGCAGTTACGCCGAATTCGTCACAAGCTGCCTTGACAGCATCTGTACAAACTTCGTCGTACTTCGCATCTCCTGAAGCTACAACATCCTTAACTCCGTCTGGACCGACTGAGTTAGGTGTTACAGCGATATAAGGAGTTCCATCAGCAAGTGTCTTATCAGCTGTTGGTGACTCGCCGTTAAGGAGAGCAATTGCCAAATCTGATGCAGCTGTTGCGATCAGTGTGTATGGCTTCCAAACAGTTGTTGTCTGCTTACCGAGGAGAACATTCTGGAGGCCAGCTGGTGAAGCATCTTGTCCTGAAACAGGAACCTTCAAGCCAGCCTTATCAAGAATTGTGATGATGTTTGCTGCGTTGTTGTCGTTTGGTGCAAGAACTGCATCAACTTTTCCACCAACAGCTGTAAGTGCCTGCTCGAACAATGTTCCAGCCTTTGCGCCATCCCATGTTCCAGCCATGCTAAAGATTGGCTTTACGCCAGCTGGCTCAAGAACTGAGAGCGCACCGTCGTAGAACATCTTTGCATTTCCATCAGTTGGATCTCCCTGACCGTAGATAACACGGGCAGTCTTTGGATCCTTACCTGCTGCTGCTAGACCATCAAGAATAGCTTGGCCCTGAAGTGCTCCAACTGACTCGTTGTCGAATGACACGTAGTAGTCAGCACCTTCGATTGGACGGTCGTAAGCGATAACAGGAATTCCTGCCTCCTTAGCTGTTGCCGCAACCTGGATACCTGCACCCTGGTAGTCAACAAGGATCATTACGCCGCAACCCTTTGTGAGCATCTGCTCAGCGATTGTTGCGTACTTAGCTGTATCACCTTGTGCGTTC
>JBILAM010000074.1:0-3736 GCA_044354225.1 Candidatus Planktophila sp. | reverse complement strand
ATGGGTGGTACAAAAGTTCTAATCCATGGGAAGAAGCGAGCTGCGACAACTGCCCACCAGCCTGATTTTTCATAGAAACGTTCGGAGTTCGCAATCATTCGTTGCACGCGCGGTGATTTTCTCTTATCAAGATATGGGCGGCCCACAACACGACCGATAACGAACCCAACCTGATCTCCGAAAAACGCCGCGAGCAAGATAACTGCCACCAATACAGCGATGTTGATGTTTCCATGAGAGGCAGCGACCAGGCCTGCGCTAAACAAGATTGAGTCACCAGGAAGGAAAAAACCAAAGAGAAGTCCAGTTTCAATGAAAACTATTGCCCCTATAACAATGTAAAAGATGAATGGAGCAAGAGTTGATAGTTGAGAGTCAAATGATGCGGCTAGCTCAATCACACAGAAGCCTTCACTGCCGCCGCAACTTTAACAACGACGTTGGGATCAAAGACGCTAGGGACAATAAAAGATGTATTCAACTGTGAAGGACTTACGCAATCGGCAATCGCCTCGGCTGCAGCAACAAGTAATTTGTCAGTAATTTTATGCGCTTGTGCGTCGAGTAGGCCTCGGAAGATGCCTGGAAATGCAAGTACGTTATTTATTTGATTTGGGTGATCACTTCGACCGGTCGCAACGACAGTTGCATACTTTCGAGCGATAGCAGGATCAATTTCTGGGTCAGGGTTGGCAAGTGCGAAAACTATTGAACCTGCTGCCATGGCAGCTATATCTGCTTCCTTGAGAACGTGAGGAGCGCTAACTCCGATAAAGATATCTGCTCCAACCATAGCTTGGTGAACATCACCAGCGAATTTGCCTGGGTTAGAGTGCTCGATGAACCACGAACGCATTGGGTCGGAAGATTTTGAATCTCCACCGATGAGTCCATCTTTATCGAAGGCAATAATATTCTGAGCACCGCTTAAGAGAAGAAGTCGCGCAATTGCTGTACCAGCAGCTCCTGCACCACTCATAACAATCTTTACCGCAGACATCTCTTTCTTCACCAACTTGAGAGCATTGCGCAGCGCTGCTAGAACTACAATTGCAGTGCCATGCTGATCATCATGAAAAACTGGAATATCAAGTAGTTCGCGCAATCGACGCTCGACTTCAAAGCAGCGCGGCGCTGAAATATCTTCAAGATTGATGCCGCCATATACGGGGGCAATAAGTTGCACCGTGCGCACAATCTCATCAACATCTTGGGTGTCTAAACAAACGGGCCAGGCATCTACATTTGCAAAGCGCTTAAAGAGAGCTGCTTTTCCTTCCATGACAGGAAGTGCTGCGGCGGGTCCAATATTTCCAAGGCCGAGCACTGCCGAACCATCGGTAACAACGGCCACCGTATTTCGCTTCATGGTCAGGCGGCGAACATCGGATGGGTCATCAACAATTGCTTGCGAAATACGAGCAACACCGGGAGTGTAAGCACGCGATAGATCGTCACGTGTTTTCAATGGAACCTTAGAAGTTACTTCTATCTTTCCACCGAGGTGTAGCAAGAACGTGCGGTCACTCACCTTACGAACGGTAAGGCCGTCATTGGCTGAGAGAGCGTCATGAATCTGTTGAGCGTGGTCAGAGTCAATCGTGTCGCAAGTGACGTCAATGACTACTTTTTCAAGTAAAGATTCAACGACGTCGAGTGCGGTAATTGTGGCACCAGCATTTGTAATTGTCGTAGTAATTAAAGCAACGGGTTGAAGCTCTGGAGATCCTTCAACACGAATCGTAATTCCGTATCCGGGTGATGTTGAAGCCATTTACACAACTCCATAAAGACGGTCACCGGCATCACCTAGACCAGGAACGATGTATCCCTTTTCATTTAATTTTTCATCTAAAGAGCCCGTAACTAGCGTGATTGGAACTCCTGAATTTTTAAACTCATCCTCAAGTGCCTTAATTCCTTCTGGGGCGGCAAGTAAACAGATTGCAGTAATTTCATTAGCACCACGCTCAATCAGGTAATTGATAGCCATGGCCAACGTTCCACCTGTTGCAAGCATCGGATCAAGGACAAAACATTGGCGACCAGATAAATCTTCAGGTAAACGATTTGCATAGGTGCTTGCCTGCAAGGTTTCTTCGTTGCGCACCATGCCAAGGAATCCAACTTGAGCCGTGGGCAATAACTTTGTCATGCCTTCAAGCATTCCTAAACCTGCACGCAAGATGGGCACGACAACTGGACGGGGTTCTGCTAATACCAATCCAGTAGTGGCGGTCACGGGAGTCTTGATTGAAATACTTGTGGTGCGAACTTCGCGAGTCGCTTCATACGCTAGAAGGGTCACTAACTCCTCAACGAGAAGTCTGAAAGTTGGTGAATCGGTCTTTTCATCGCGCAGAATCGTTAATTTATGAGAGATTAACGGATGGTTAGCAACGTGAACTTTCATGCCATCTACCTTACAGGGCTTTCTTTCTAATCCAATGAGTGCCAAAATGACAGATGTGTCAGAGCAGACCCAAGACTTCGCGATTGAGGCGTGGCATGAAGACGGCCGCTGGTCTCTTGCCGCATTGCCTGACCCAGATGACCTAACTCACATTATCGATCGACTCAAGAAGCAACAGACAAACGGTGGCGCTGTTGCTCTCATCGCAATCGATGACGAATTCTTCATCGCAATTCGTGTATTAGGTAGCAACGTTAAATACTTCATGAGCGACATCACCGCAGCACTTGACTATGAAGTAGCCGCCGAATTCTTAGAGATTGCAGATATTGATGCACCTGATGACGAGGATGAACCACTTCCTACAGGTGATCTAGATATTTTTGCTGATTTAGGACTACCTCATATGGAGCTTTCAACTCTTTGCGATGATGCAAATCTATTTCCAGATGAACTGATTGAAGCAATAGCAAATCGATTAGGATTTGGCGAGCAATTCGCAGAGTTATTGGAGTCATAGAAATTTCACTTCGTACGCCAGATGATTTAATGAACGAAGCTATTGCAATCGCACGCAGTGCTGTGCAAACAGGCGATGTTCCCGTGGGAGCAATTGTTTTAAATAAGGATGGCATTGTCATTGGGAAAGGTTCCAATGAACGAGAAGCTGATAACGACCCAACAGCACATGCTGAAATAGTTGCTATTCGCAATGCAGCCTCACGATTACAAAATTCACGCCTCGATGGTTGCACCTTGGTTGTGACCCTGGAGCCATGTGCTATGTGTGCCGGTGCTATCGCGCAATCAAGAATTTCGTATCTGATTTTTGGTGCATGGGATGAAAAAGCAGGAGCTGTGGGATCGGTATGGGATGTTCTTCGAGATCCACGTTCAATATTTAGCGTTGAAGTCACAGCTGGAGTTCGAGAAGCTGAGTGTGCCCAGTTACTGAAAGATTTCTTTTCAGATAAGTAGTTCGTAAGACGGGTTTAAGATAACAAGCTGGCCATCTTCTTCTCCGACCATTCCCTCTGCGCGCATCTCCATGCCAACTTCCAGACCTGCAATTTCGCGACGACCCAAGAAGTTCAAAGTGATACCACCACTGTGATCCCACACCTCAACCTGAAGTATTGGAGCAGAGCCACGCGGAGCTGTTGAAATTGAAGTTACTCGTCCATGGACCATTGAGCGTTTGCGCCACTCGATCTCTCCAATCGCGGTGACATCATCTGCGTAGTGAGTAACTGGAGCAAAAATCTTCGGTGCATCTTGCTTAGGTTTGGCAATATCAGCTGGCTTTACGTGGGCCAAACTTTC
>JBILAM010000004.1:0-40740 GCA_044354225.1 Candidatus Planktophila sp. | reverse complement strand
CAAAGTTGCTACGCGTCCACTGTGTGGTTCTCGAGATACGGTCGAGAACCACAAATAAGGAGATCTTCTTTAATGAAGATCAGACTTCTTAGTTGTGAGTTCATGTCCAAAACTCAATAGCGTTTCGGCAACCATAGCGTGAGGGAAACACCCGGTCCCATTCCGAACCCGGAAGTTAAGCCTTACAGCGTCGATGGTACTGCACGGGTGACCTTGTGGGAGAGTAGAACGTTGCCGGACTTCTTTTATAAAAAGGGGCGCTTATTCGTAAGCGCCCCTTTTTTATTTCTCAAGAAGTTAGAATGATTTTAATATTTAAGGAGATTTAGCCATGGAAGAGCGTCCACGTAAAAACAGCGGTCGTCCATCTTCCGGCCGTCCCTCCTCTGACCGCCCAGCTCGTGGTGGTCGCACCGAGCGTCCAGGGGCGCCCCGTAAAGTCTCTGAGGGTCGTGAAGTCACTGATCCACGCGGGTTTCGAGCACCTCCGCAAGAGCGAGATCAATCTCGTATTCGCCCTCGAATTTTTGAACCAGATATCCCAGAAGATGTTACTGGTGAAGAGTTAGAAAAGAGTGTTCGTGCTGAACTATTAAGTTTGTCTGCCGAAAATGCCAAGGTAGTTGCGCGCCATATGGTCTGCGTCAATCTTTATATGGATGTCGATCCGGAATTAGCACATAAGCATGCTGTTGCAGCTGCCCATCATGCTGGGCGTTTAGCTGTAGTCCGCGAGACCGCTGGATACGCCGCCTATCGCGCAGGTCATTATGAGATTGCCCTTAAAGAATTGCGCGCCGCCAACAGAATTTCAGGTGATGTCACGATGTGGCCGGTTATGGCCGATTGCGAACGAGGTCTTGGAAATCCACTGAAAGCCTTGAATTTAGCTGGCTCACCTGAGGTGAAAAGACTTGATAAGGCGGAAGAGATTGAGATGCGCATTGTGGCATCGGGTGCTCGTAGAGATCTTGGGGAGATGGATGCAGCAGTCGTTACTTTGCAATGCAAGGAACTGAGGAATGAAAGTGATGAGTGGGCGGTGCGACTTCGTTATGCATATGCCGATGCGCTAGCAGCAGCTGGAAGAGTAGAAGAGGCCACCGAGTGGTTCATTAAGTGCGCTTCAATAGATCATGAAGAATCTACTGATGCACAAGAGCGGGCCGAGAAGTAGTTATCCACACCAATAAGTAATCGGTACCGAATTGTCATAGCTTTCATCCATCATCGCGACCGCGTGCGAATCAACTCGCGCAAACGACCGCGTATGAAGGGCTCACGATGACGACAGCTATTAAAAAGAAGCGAAGCAAAAACAAAGAAACTGATGAAGCCGAGATTGATTACTCCTTAAATGATCTATTGCTACGGGGTCGAGTATCGGCGCAAGCCACAAGTAAGGAATTACCAAGCGGAGATAAAGTCGTTGAATTCAGACTCATCATCACGCGGTCAGAGCGCGAGGGAGTGGATACTCTCGATATCGCCGCATGGAGTGCCAAGAGTCGCAAGATTGCCCTAACCTTAAAAGGTGATGAATGGATTGAGGTCTCCGGTTCCATTCACCGGCGGTTCTGGCAGAGCCCTACCGGCGTTGCTAGCCGCTGGCAGATTGAGGCCGATGAAATTCTTCGCCTGTAACTTCGCCCGCGCTAGCGAAGCAAAATCGCTACTCTAGGGTTATGGCAAAGTCCCAACCGTCGGAATTCTTTTCTACCTTAAAGAGTTACGCCCAGAAACTTTCAGATGGTGAGCGCACACCTGCTGAGGTTGCGTCTGCTCTGAACGACTGGGCCAAGGAGAGCGCCGACTCAGTCAAGGGTCGAATTCATGATGAGGTCGAGGCTGCGGTTTTGAAGATGGGTTTTGTAAAGCGTGAAGAGTTCGATGAACTTGCCGCCGAAGTAAAGCGTTTAAAGAAGGCTCAATCGAAGAAATCTGAGAAGAAGAAGTCTGATACTAAGAAATCTGAGAAGAAAAAGGAAAGCAAAAAATGAGCGAAGAAGAGTTGGATTTAGTGCAAAAGGTGCGCGAGGAACTGGAAGAGATTGAAGTCAGTGATATCTCAGAGCACTCTGCTCGTTTTGAAGCGCTCCATGAAAAATTGCAAGAGTCACTTAAGTCAATCGATAATCTCTAGAGAGCTGCTATGAAAACCCGTTTGGATGCCGAACTCGTTCGCCGCGAATTAGCACGTTCGCGTGAACATGCGGCAGATCTGATTGAATCTCGATCAGTACTCGTGAGCGGAATTCCAGCGACAAAACCAGCTTCGCAAGTTGATGCCGAGACCTCAATAGTTTTACAAGGCGATCGTGATGATTTCGTCTCACGTGGTGGCCACAAGCTTGCAGGGGCGCTCGATGTCTTTACGGGCGTGAAGATTGAGGGACGAACCTGTTTGGATGCCGGAGCTTCAACGGGTGGTTTCACCGATGTTTTATTGCGCCGTGGGGCAAAACTAGTAGTTGCCGTTGATGTGGGATATGGACAGCTTGCATGGGAATTGCGACAGGATGCTCGAGTGAAAATTCTTGATCGGACCAATATTCGTCACTTAACTGGTGATCAAATCTCGGAAGATATTGATCTAGTTGTGGCAGACCTTTCCTTCATATCGCTATCCCTTGTCTTGCCAGCGCTGGCTGCCGTTTCCAGGCCCGATGCTGATTTTGTCTTAATGGTTAAGCCTCAATTTGAGGTAGGTCGGGAGAAATTAGGTGCTGGCGGCGTCGTCAGAGATCCAGCCTTGCGCAGAGCAGCGGTATTAGATGTCGCTGAGTCGGCCTACGATGTTGGACTTGGAACGCTCGGAATTGCAGCGAGTCCACTACCTGGACCTGCTGGCAATGTTGAATATTTCTTATGGCTACGACGTGGAGCACCTGAAATTAATGAGGCTGCTCTTGATGAAGCGATTGCGGCAGGGCCGGAATAATGAGTCTTCGTAGCGTCGCATTTCTTGTTAATCCATCGCGCCCAGAGGCGATTAGCGCTGCCGGCGAATTGGCTCCACTTCTTTTCTCTGCTGGATTTTCGCTCTACACAATTTCAGATATTGATATCGAAGGAATTAAGAAAGTTGCAGCGGAGGATCTACCAGAGATTGAGATAGCAGTCGTGCTGGGTGGCGATGGAACGATTCTTCGGGCCGCAGAGATCACTCTAGCTCGCAAAATTCCACTACTGGGAATCAATTTAGGACACGTGGGATTTTTAGCCGAAGTAGATCGCCCGACAATTAAGGCGATTGCGCAGAGCATTATTGAAAAGAGTTATGTCAGCGAGAACCGAATGGTGCTGCAATTTGAAATAGAGCGCGGCGGCAAAGTTGTCTCCACTGGTTGGGCGCTAAATGAGGTCACGGTTGAACGTGATGCCACCACGATGGTTGAACTCTTTGTGGAAATTGATCGTCGCCCCCTATCGCACTGGGGCTGCGACGGAGTTATTTGTTCGACTCCCACCGGATCAACTGCCTACGCTTTTAGCGCTGGCGGTCCAGTCTTATGGCCCGAGATTGAGGCGTTGGTATTACTTCCAATCTCTGCGCACGCACTCTTCTCCAGACCGATGGTGGTTTCACCAAAGTCAGAGATCATCATTACCGTCGAATCTTCCGCCGCGCTCTTATCAGCCGACGCCCTTCGCAAGATTCCACTGCAGTTAGGTGACAGAGTAATTATTACCCGTGATGAGCGCACTATAAAACTTTCTCACGTTTCGGCTACTCTCTTTACTGATCGTCTGGTTGCTAAGTTCAAGCTTCCCATTGAAGGTTGGCGCGGTGAGTGAACGCTCTTTCTTAGAAGAGATATCGATTCGAAATCTCGGAGTAATCGAGCAATCTGAACTCGAATTAGGTCCAGGGCTAAATGTCCTCACTGGTGAAACTGGCGCTGGTAAAACAATGATTCTCACAGCACTTTCGTTAGTCCTTGGCGGAAAGAGCGACAGCGCATTAGTAAGACATGGGGCGGATCGACTAAGTGCCTCAGCAACTTTCTCGATCGCATCATCTCAGGTTCAGGGGTTAGAGGAGTTAGGCGCTCAACTCGACGCCAACTCACTCATCATCTCTCGCACGGTAAATGCTGATGGGAAGAGCAAGGCGGTCTGCGGGGGAGTTACGGTTCCGGCTGGAACGCTTGCCATTATTTCGCAAAACTTGATTGAGATACATGGCCAATCAGCGAATGCGCAGATCACTAAGACTTCAACCCAGCGCGAGTTACTAGATCGCTTTGGGGGCGCAGCGATTGCATCTGTTCTTAGCTCCTATCAACTGAGTTATGCGAACTACCTAGAGATCAAAACGCGACTAGCAGAATTAAAGAGCTCTTCGAGTAAGCGAGATTCTGACATTGCACAGCTGCGAGAGTTCATCACTGCCTGGGCTTCGCTCAAGGCTGTTCGTAATGAGTGCAGCGCAACTGAGGATGAGATCAATCGACTATCCAGTGTTGAAGACCTGCGTATTGCAAGTGAAAGCGCCAAAGAGGCTTTGGAGACTGAGGAATCGGGTGCTCTCACACTTTTACACTCTGCAAGACGAGCACTCGATTCAGTTAAATCAAAGGATTCCCGGCTTGAATCTATAGCCGAGCGCGTAAGTGAAGCGGTATTTATTTTAGATGATGCTGCAACTGACCTTGCCTCCTATGCCACCGGGCTTGAGGCAGATCCGAGACGACTCGATGCACTTAATGAGCGTAAATCTCAACTCAATGCCTTTATTAAAAAATGGGGCGCAAGTGCAAGTGGAGATGAAGAACTCGTATTACTCGCTGCGAGAGCTAAGAGCGGTAAGGAAGTTATCGCTGATCTTGAAGGCGGAGATGATCGAATTGCCGAGCTAGAGGGCTCACTGACAGTTGCTAAGAAAGATCTACTGAAGAATGCAAAGGCGCTGACAGAAGCGCGAGGCAAGCAAGCCGAGAAGCTCTCTGATTTGGTAACGACTGAGATACATGCACTTGCTATGCCGCATACCCAATTTTTTGTGGAAGTTATTTCACCTGATTACTCATCTAACTTAAAAGAGTCGGATTTCACCCAACTTGGGTGTGATGAAATTTCGATGTTAATTCGCGCTCATATTGATGGTCCGAAAGTAGCCTTAGGAAAAGGCGCAAGCGGCGGCGAAATGTCTCGCATCATGTTGGGTCTGGAAGTAGTCATCGCCCAAACACATCCGGTGGGAACATATATTTTTGATGAGGTAGATGCTGGTGTTGGCGGCAAAGCTGCAATTGAAGTGGGAAAACGTCTGCATCAACTCTCTAAGCAAGCCCAGGTAATCGTGGTTACCCATTTGCCGCAAGTAGCTGCTTGGGCAGATACCCATTTTGTGGTGAAGAAGAGCAGCGATGGTTCTGTTGTCGCATCGGGTGTGGCCAAGGTTCAAGATGCTGATCGCGTGGAAGAGATTGCCAGAATGCTTGCTGGGCTTGAAGAATCGACTAGCGCGCGCGAACACGCGAGCGAACTTTTGGCGCTGCGCGGATAGAGCTCACTTTGATGATAGGTTGGTCTTCCATGAGCCAGCCGCATGTGACTAAACATATTTTCGTAACTGGCGGAGTCGTCTCAAGTCTCGGTAAAGGCCTCACAGCTTCATCACTCGGCCGCCTTTTAGTAGCTCGTGGCATCCGGGTAACAATGCAGAAGCTTGATCCATATCTGAACGTGGACCCAGGCACCATGAATCCCTTCCAACACGGAGAGGTCTTTGTTACCGATGATGGCGCTGAGACAGATCTAGATATTGGCCACTATGAGCGCTTCCTGGATCGCAACCTTGAAGGTTCTGCCAATGTCACCACAGGTCAGATTTATTCGCGAGTAATCGCCCGCGAGCGACGCGGTGAGTATTTGGGTGAGACCGTACAAGTTATTCCACATATCACCAATGAGATTAAAGAACGCATGCTGGCAAATGATTCCGATGATGTTGATGTTGTAATCACTGAAATTGGTGGAACGGTCGGAGATATTGAGTCCCAGCCATTTCTTGAAGCAGCCCGTCAACTTCGGCAAGATGTTGGACGAGATAATGTCTTCTATCTTCATATCTCATTAGTTCCATATATTGGTCCAGCTGGTGAACTTAAGACTAAACCAACACAGCACAGCATCGCCGCGCTTCGCAGTATCGGTATCGCACCTGACGCCGTTGTACTGCGCTGTGATCGTCCAATACCGGCCGGAATTAAGAAGAAGATTTCCTTGATGTGTGACGTTGATGTTGAAGCTGTTGTGGCCGCGGTAGATGCTCCGTCAATTTATGATATTCCGAAGGTGCTCAATAGCGAAGGTCTTGATTCTTACATTGTTCGTAGATTGGCTTTAGGTGGCCACGAAGTTCAATGGGGAGAATGGGATGCGCTCTTGCACAAGGTTCATCATCCTGAACACACTGTAAGAGTTGCCCTGGTTGGAAAATATATTGATTTGCCAGATGCGTATTTATCAGTCTCGGAAGCACTTCGTGCCGGCGGGTTTGCAAACAATGCGAAGGTTGAACTTGTCTGGATTCCTAGCGATGATTGTGAGAGCGAGGCTGGTGCCAAGAAAGCGCTTGGCGGAGTTGATGCAATCTGTGTCCCTGGTGGTTTCGGTATTCGAGGAATTGAAGGAAAGCTCGGCGCTCTGAAATTTGCTCGTGAAAACAAGATTCCAACGCTCGGGCTCTGTTTAGGTTTGCAGTGCATGGTCATCGAAGCAGCTAGAAACTTAGCTGGCATAGCTGATGCGAATTCAGCAGAGTTCACACCTGAAAGTGGAACGCATGTGATTGCGACGATGGATGACCAAAAGAACATCGTGGCGGGCGAAGCTGACATGGGTGGATCGATGAGACTAGGTCTCTACAAGGCAGCGCTCACACCAGGATCTATTGTCGCGGGAGTGTATGGAAGTACTGAAATTTCGGAACGCCATCGCCACAGATATGAAGTCAATAACAAGTACCGCGATCAGATTTCATCAGCCGGGCTAGTTTTCTCTGGAATCTTTAAGGAGCGCGATTTAGTGGAATTTGTTGAGCTACCTCGCGATGTTCATCCATACTATGTTGGAACGCAAGCCCATCCAGAGCTGCGTTCACGACCAACAAGACCGCATCCACTATTTATCGGTCTCATTGCTGCAGCACTTGCGCAGAAGAAGTAGGTATAGCGCGGGGGACTGATGAACTTTCACACCGCCAGTACCAACTACCTTAATCACTTACGTATCGAGCGAGCCCTAGCGACCAACACCATTGAGTCTTATCAACGGGACTTAGCAAAATTTTCACTATTTCTAAGCGATGGCAAGAAGGATTTCGCACATCTATCGCCATCACACGTAGAAGCTTTTGAAGTTTTCCTGAAAGAGACAAAAATCAGTAGCTCGAGCATTAACAGATGCATCTCAGCCCTGAAAGGTTTCTATCGATACTGCGCCCTCGAATATGAGATTTCAAATCCCATGACTGAATCAACGACACTCAAGACCCCACGACGTTTACCTAAGGCGCTGTCAATCAGCGAAATCACCTCGCTCATTGAATCAGCGAAACGAGAGGGGGATCCAATCTCCTTGCGAGATTGTGCAATCCTGGAGATTTTGTATTCCACCGGGGCGCGGGTGAGTGAAGTAATTGGAATCAATTTTTCAGATATCGCGACCCAAGATTTGGATGGCGAGAGAATCTCAGTGGTGAAATTGCGAGGCAAGGGGTCGAAGGAGCGAATCGTTCCGCTCGGCAAGTTCGCTTTTGCAGCCTTGGATGAGTATTTAGTGCGCACCAAGCCACTTCTTGCAGCTAAGAATGCAAAGAGTGAGAGTGCCCTCTTTCTTAATTCTCGTGGGAAAAGACTCTCGCGCCAGAGCGCATGGCAGATAGTTCTAGATGCTGCTCATGCAACCGGCCTTGAGGGCAAGGTTTCTCCACACGTTTTTAGGCATTCATACGCCACACACTTACTCGATGGTGGTGCAGATATCCGAGTGGTGCAAGAACTACTAGGGCATTCATCGGTGACAACAACCCAGATTTACACCTTGATTACCATTGATAAGGTGCGTGAGAGTTATAGCTCGGCGCACCCCAGAGCGAAGTAGTTAGATTCCGCGAAGACGACGAGCAAGAATGCTCTGATCACCCTTAGCTTCTAAATCAGCAATGATGACTGCGATTGACTCGCGAACAATACGACCGCGGTCGACAGCAAGACCTAAATCACCCCGTAGCATCAAACGTGCTTGATCTAAATCAAATAGCTCATCAGTTGATAAGTAGACGGTAATTTTCTCTTCATGAAGTTCGCGACCTGATGGAGATTTCTCAGCAGCGGTAACTCGTCTGCGAGAAATTGTGCGAACACCCTTCTTCGTCTTGGGTGCAGAAGTTCCAACTGGCTGTGGGGTAGCAGTTGTCGCGGGTGCGGCTTCGACAACTTGTCGAACAGCACTAAGCGCTGGGGTATTGGCACGGAATAGTTCATCTGCTCCGGGCAAGCTTGCTCTGCGTGTCATCGGGCGCCTCCTCGGGCTATAAGTTCACGGGCTAGGCGGCGATAAGACTGTGCGCCACCAGAAGATGATGCGTATGCGGTGATTGGTTCTCCTGCAACGGTTGTTTCTGAGAAACGAATGGTTTTTGCGATGATTGTTTCAAAGACATCGTCAGGATACTTTTCGAGAATAGCCGTGAGAACTTCACGATTATGAAGTGTTTTACGGTCATACATCGTTGCCAAGATTCCAATCAGCTTCAGATCAGGATTGAGAAAACTTCTCACCTTATCGATATTTCCCTTGAGTTCGATAAACCCGTGGAGCGCGAAATACTCACACTGCAGCGGAACGATAACTTCATGTGATGCAACGAGTGCGTTGATTGTTAGCTGACCCATCGTTGGTTGGCAGTCAATTAAAATGACATCGTACTCAGAACTTAGACGAGCTAGTGCGCGCTTAAGATACTGCTGGCCACCGATTTCAGCACCAAGTGTCGTTTCAGCTGTTCCAAGATCGCGGTTAGCTGGCAAGAAATCCAAATTTGCGACTGATGACTTAAGCACAATCTCATCGATATTCGCATCAGGTGTCATGAGCGCGTAATAGACAGTGTTCTCAAGTGGCAGGCTATGCGCGTTGACACCGAGACCAAGAGAAAGTCCGCCTTGTGGGTCGAAGTCGACCAAGAGAACTCGGCGTCCGAGTTCAGCCAGGGCGGCACCTAAGTTAATTGTTGAGGTTGTTTTTCCAACGCCGCCCTTTTGATTAAAGATTGAAATGATTTTTGCTTGCCCATGCTCTGTCAGGGGAGCTGGAATCTTAAAGTTCTTTGGTTCGCGTCCAAGTAGGTTGGCTGTGGTTGCCACATCATCGTCAAATGTCGATTTAGCGTTCAAGCGAGAAACCTCTTTTCATTTGCCGCGACTCTACGCGTAATGCGCAGCGATATGCAAGTAACGAAGTACTGTTCGCACGTGGAAAATACCCTAATTCCGGTTCCATCACCGGAGGCAATCCCGGCTGATACGGGATTTAACGTCCACCTCTCCAACTTCGATGGCCCCTTTGATCTCCTGCTCCAACTGATTTCTCGCCACAAACTAGATATCACCGAGGTCTCATTAAGCCTTGTCACCGATGAATTCATCTCATTTATTCGCAAATTGGAAGAATCAGGCGAAGGCTGGCGCCTGGACCAGGCGACAGAGTTCCTGGTCATCGCCGCAACCCTTCTAGATCTCAAGGCGGCCCGACTGCTTCCCAGTGGTGAGATCGAGGACGAGGAAGACCTCGCCATCCTTGAGGCCAGAGATATCCTCTTTGCGAGATTGCTTCAATACCGAGCCTTTAAGGAGATTGCCGCCTCCTTCCAGGACGCAATTTTGGCCGCAGATAAGTCTTTTCCACGCGTAGTAGCCCTAGATCCAGCTCTGGCCTCACTTTTGCCAGAGGTTCTTATCGGGGTAGGTGCCCAACGCTTTGCTGCGATAGCTGAGCGTGTCTTGACCCCTAAGGCCCCACCAGTTGTAGCCGTTGAGCACCTTCATAGCGCTCTGGTAAGCGTGGCTGAGGAGTCTCGGACCGTCGTTGACGCCCTGCGGAAATCTCGAACCCTCTCCTTTAGAAATTTAATCCAAGGTGCGGACTCCACCCTCGTGGTGGTGGCTAGATTTCTTGCCCTCCTTGACCTCTACCGCCAAGGCGCCTTGCGATTCGAGCAGGTTATGGCCTTGGGCGAGCTTCAGGTCACCTGGGTTGGCTCCGATGAGGGTGAAGTCCTAGCAACAAACGAGTTTGATATCCCGCCAGAGGCGCAAAATGAGACAGAAGAGGCCGAAAATGTCTAATCCCGAGGTTTATAGCCACGAACTAGCACGCTCCATTGAAGCGATTCTTATGGTGGTAGATGAGCCAGTCACTGAATTGACCCTCGCCACGGTCCTAGAAGTTCCAGTCGAGCAGGTTGTTGCAGCCCTTGAGGCCTTGGTGCCGAGCTACTCCGATCGTGGATTTGCCCTCAAGGCGATCAACGGGGGATGGCGTTTCTATAGCCACCCAGATTTCAGTTCAGCGGTCGAAAAGTTTGTCCTAGATGGCCAACAGAACCGACTTACCCAAGCCGCACTTGAGACCCTGGCGGTTATCGCCTACCGCCAGCCAGTCTCGCGCGCTCGAGTATCGGCTATCCGCGGGGTCAATGTCGAGGCAGTGATGAAGACGCTCATTACTCGCGGCCTGGTGGAGGAGTATGGGGTTGAAAATGAAACTGGAGCGATCCTCTATAAAACTACGAGCTACTTCCTGGAGCGCCTAGGTTTGAATGCCCTGACTGACTTGCCGCCACTAGCACCTCATCTGCCTGATATCGATAGCCTGGATGAGATCCTCGATTCGCTTACAGACTAGCTAACGCTCTACACTTCTCACTTCCACCCCTTAGCCGGCGCCTCGATGATCGAGGCTCGAGCGGGGAGTTGACTGTCGAGAATGGATAGCCACATGGCCGATATGCGCCTGAACAAGATTATTGCCGATGCCGGGATTACTAGCCGCCGAGGTGCCGATGAACTCATCATGGACGGTCGAGTTACCGTTGATGGACACCAAGTACGTGAGCTTGGGGCGAAGTTCGACCCCGATAAGGTCAAAGTAGCGGTAGATGGTGAGACAATTATACGTTCTTTGTCTAAGACTTATTTAGCACTTCATAAACCAAGAGGTGTTCTGTCAACCATGTTTGACCCAGAGGGCCGCCCCTCACTTGCCGACTTCATCAACCTAAGAACTGAACGGCTATTTCACGTGGGTCGCCTAGATAAGGATTCCGAGGGGCTGATTTTGCTCACTAATGACGGAGATTTAACCTTCAGAGCTACCCATCCTTCCTTTGGGCTTGAAAAGACCTACATCATTGAATTCGATGGAAAACTGCCAGTTGGAGTTGAGAAGACCCTTTTGAAGGGGGTTGAACTCGAAGATGGCATGGGGCGAGTTTTGAGCTTTAGCCACCTATCGCCACAGTGGATCGAGGTTGTCATCCACGAAGGTCGCTACCACATCATTCGTCGTCTCATGGAGGCGGTAGGAGTGGAGGTCCTGCGATTGATTAGAACCAAGTTCGGACCTATCTCACTGGGGGAGACTCTCGAGGGACGATGGCGAGATCTCAATAGCGGTGAATTGGTAAGCCTACAAACCGCTTTAAATATAAAACCTTAAATCTATATAGAATTGTTTTATAGATATGTCAATAAATAGATGCTACTGGTTATCGGCATAACAGAATAGATATATCGATAATCTTGTGCTCAATATTGACCTATAAATATCGATAAATAGATAGTTATGGTCTCTAGGGATCTTCTTGCCTGCAGTGGCGTTGGATTCTGTTCGACTTGTTAGCGTTTAGTCGATAAAACGTTTAAAGGGCAAAACTATTTGCAATCAATCTCTTAGAAAAGGAGTTACGGCTACACTTGCCTAATGTCGGTGCGCGCAATCAGGGGAGCAACCCAAGTAGAGGCCAATACGGCCGAAAGCATCTACTCGGGCGTAGTTGAGCTGCTCTCTGAAATCCTCAAAGCCAACGGGCTCACCCCTAAGGATGTGATCTCAGTTCTCTTTACCTCGAGTCCGGATCTCAATGCAGCATTTCCGGCAGCTGGAGCTCGCGAAATCGGCTTCGCCTCTGTGCCTCTTATTTGCGCCGTGGAGATCGATGTTCCTGGGGCCCTGGAGCGCACTATTCGGGTTATGGCCCACGTTGAGAGCTCAGTCAGTGCTGATGAAATCTCACATATCTACCTGCATGGGGCTAAATCCTTGCGCCGGGATATCGCGCAGTAGCTCATGAGCGTAAAACTTCCCTTTTCAAGCGTCTGTATTATCGGTTCAGGCCTGATTGGCACCTCTATTGGCCTAGCTCTCTCCAGTAAAGGCGCCTCGGTAACCATGCTCGATCAGGATTCGCGCACACAGGGCATAGCCCAGGCTCTGATGGGTAATGGGGGCGGGGAGATATCTGGCGCCGAACTCGTTATCGCCGCCGTTCCGGTATCAGCTTTTCCCATGGTCATTACTACCCTAGAAAGAGCAACCTTCAAGGGAGTATTGATAGATGTAACCTCAATAAAGGCTAAACCTGTACTTGATGTATCAAATTCCTCTTTGAGTAACTCGCAATTCCTTCCAACACATCCCATGGCAGGTCGGGAATTCTCAGGAGCTGAATCAGCTCGAGCAGATCTCTTTGAAGGTCGCCCGTGGATGATTGATTCCACCGGCGTGGATCAGAAGGCGGTTGCCTGGGGCAAGGCGCTTATTGAGTCATTGGGCGCTCAGGTCATTGATATGCCGGCCACCGATCATGACCAAGCGGTAGCACTGGTCTCACACCTTCCACAACTCATCTCTTCACTGCTGGCCAAGCAGTTGGCTGGAAAACCTGCCGGATGGCTAGAGCTATCTGGGGGAGGGTTGCGCGATACCACCCGCATCGCCGCATCGGATTCCGGACTATGGAAAGAGATTATCGCTGCCAATAGCGGAGCTATCACTCCTCTTCTGAACTCCTTAGCCGCAGATCTCAACTCTCTGATTTCCAATATTGAAAGTGAAAACTTCATTGCGGAAGTAATCAAAGATGGGCAAGAGGGTAGAGCGCTCATTCCTGGAAAACATGGTGGCAAAGCACGTGAATACACCCATCTGCCGATAGTGATCGAAGATAAACCAGGTCGACTGGCTGCGATATTCGATGAATGCGCAAAAGTTTCAGTCAATATCGAAGATCTCTCGATTGAACACTCTCCAGGTCAAGAGACAGGATTGATTACTTTGGCCGTTTCGCATTCAGATGCTGCCACTTTGAAAGCGCATTTAGAGAGTCAAGGCTGGGACGTGCACGCTCCGCGTTCGTAATTCTTGGTATTGGGCACCTGCGCCTTAGAATGTAATAACTTAAAGATGGGCTGTGAAGATGATTGTTGTTGCACTAGATGGCCCTAGCGGCTCTGGTAAATCCAGCACATCTAAGAACATTGCCATTCGAGCCGGGTGGAGTTATTTAGATACCGGAGCTTTATACCGCGCTATCACATTCATTGCTTTATCGATAAAGAGTGATAACGCAAATGACATTATCGCTGCTGTCATTGAATCACCGATTACTTTCAACTCTAATCCTAGAGATCCACAAGTTTTTGTTGGTACAACGAATGTAAGTGAAGAGATTCGCAGTCAAGAAGTGACAGAGAAAGTCTCAATCATTAGCGCCCTTCCGGAAGTGCGCGCAGAACTTCTTACGCTGCAGAGGTCCATCATTGCTAAAGCAGACCAAGGAATTGTTGTGGAAGGTCGCGATATTGGAACAGTGGTATGTCCAGATGCAGCGTTAAAGATCTATCTCACCGCTGAAATTTCGGCTCGAGCAGCTAGACGCGAGGCCGAGCAAGAAGGTGCGGCAGGAGGTGTGGACGCTGTTGCGCAATCACTTTCGAATCGTGATGAGATTGATTCAAATCGAACAATTTCACCGTTATCGATGGCAACTGATGCGGTGCATATCGATTCGACTGAGTTAACTCTCGATGAAACCGTGGAGCGTATCTGGGAACTTTTATCCCAACGTTCCCTTTTAGGACTTCCGATTGTTGCAATCCTTGGGCGTCCGAACGTTGGTAAATCAACTTTGATCAACCGTTTTATCGGTCGTCGTGAAGCAATCGTTGAGGACACTCCGGGTGTTACCCGAGATCGCGTGCAATACGAATGCGAGTGGGGCGGTCGTCGTTTCATCATTATGGATACTGGTGGATGGGAATCTAAGCCAGATGGAATTTCAGTTCAGGTTAGCGCTAGCGCCGAACTTGCGATGTATGAGGCAGATGTTCTCTGTTTCGTAGTTGACGCACAAGTAGGCGCGCTCGATGAAGATGATGTGTTAGTTCAAGAGTTACGTAAAGCGAAGAAACCAACAATTTTAGTTGCTAATAAAGTTGATGGTGATAACGACGAGTCTGATGCGCATGCGCTGTGGAATATTGGACTGGGTGAACCGCATTTTGTTTCAGCACTGCATGGTCGTGGTAGCGGTGATCTTCTCGATTCCATTACTAAGCTGCTTCCAGAAGTAGGCGCGGCGCAAGTACAAGATGGTTATCGCCGTATTGCGCTGATTGGGCGTCCTAATGTTGGAAAATCAAGTTTGCTCAACGCCCTGGCAGGAGAGGACCGTTCCATCGTTGACGATGTTGCGGGCACGACCCGAGATCCAGTTGATGAACTGATTGAATTTGGCGGAAGTATCTGGAGATTTGTGGATACCGCGGGCCTTAAAAAGCGGGCTAATCAAGCAAGTGGAACGGATTACTACGCAACCTTGCGAACACAAACAGCGCTAGAGCGTTGTGAATGCGCGGTCGTCATTCTTGATGCCTCAGTTCCTATCTCCGAACAGGATCTTCGAGTTATCACGATGGTCGAGGAAGCTGGCAAGGCGATGGTAATCGTCATGAATAAGTGGGATCTGGTTGATGACGACCGGCGCATACAGCTTGATAAAGAGATTGAACGACATCTAGACCAGGTCGAATGGGCGCAGATTGTTAACGTTGCAGCCAAGACCGGATGGCACCGTGATCGTTTAGCACCGGCGCTTCGCACCGCAATTGATTCTTGGGAACGCCGTGTTCCGACCTCCAAACTCAACTCCTTTTTAGGCGCCCTTATTGGCGCGACGCCGCCACCTGTGCGCGGTGGGAAACAACCAAAGGTTTACTACGCAACCCAGGCAGGCATCGCGCCACCAAAATTCGTGGTCTTCTCATCTGGCTGGATTGAAGCTTCTTATCGTAGGTTTATCGAACGTCGCCTGCGCGAAGAGTTCAAATTCCCAGGAACTCCAGTTCAGGTAGCTATTCGCGTGAAGGAACGAGATAAGGAGCAGTAGAGATGTTGACCATTCCTAACGCGCTCACATTCCTGCGATTTCTAGGAATCCCACTCTTCATCTGGCTCGCCTTAGACCAACGCGCAGATGGTTGGGCCATCTTGGTCTTAATGATCGGTGGAGCTACCGATTACTTCGATGGAAAGTTAGCTCGCGCACTTAATCAGGAATCACGATTTGGCGAGATAGCCGACCCAACTATTGATCGACTTTATATTGCTGCCACCATCATTGTTTTATACATCAGAGATGCAATTCCGCTCTGGGTCATTCTCATTTTGGTGGCGCGAGATGTATCTATGGCTATTCTCGCGCTGGTTATCCAGATGAGAGGACTTCCCACTTTGCAAGTGACCTATCTGGGAAAGGCTGCAACATTTAATCTTCTCTACGCTTTCCCGTTTCTGCTTCTGGCTCTGAACACGAATTGGTATGGAACAGTGGCCTTCATCTGTGGCTGGGCCTTTACCGGTTGGGGAGTGGCGCTCTATCTCGCCACGGCCATTGGGTATTTCCGGACCGGGATAAATAGCATTAGAGTGCGCCCACCAGTTATTTAGCGAAAAGCAGAGGCTTCAGATGTCGGTGATTCCAGCAGAGTTGCAGTACACGAAAGAACATGAGTGGGTAGCACCTACCGATACTGCGCTTCGCTATCGCATGGGAATTACTGACTTCGCACAGGGCGCCCTCGGTGACATTGTCTACGTTCAGATGCCTAAGATCGGTGAGAAAGTAGTAGCCGATGCGGTGTGCGGGGAAGTTGAATCAACGAAGAGCGTTTCAGAAATCTTTGCACCATTGTCAGGAACCGTTGTTGCAATTAATGAAACTCTTGGTGCCACACCAGAGCTGATCAACTCCGATCCCTATGGTTTGGGATGGTTAGTTGAAATTGAAGCAGGTGTAGAGCCAGCAGGACTGCTCTCGGCAGCGCAATATGGTGAAATTACCGCATAAATCTCCGCTTGATTTCTCTGCCGCAACTCTCTAGTGTCACCCTTAAGTTGACATCGAAGGGGGTGAGTTCATGGCAGAGGCAGATTCAAAGCCTGAGCTAACCAGCACTCTCCACCTGGGACTTCGTCCCGTGGTAGGTGATTCCCCTTCAGAACTCATTAAGGATTACCTGGCTTCATCGAGTGTCGAAGAACGAGCTGTTCTTGAATCCACCTTGGCTGGCGATGGCAAGTCTGCAATGGTGCTCATTCATCGCGGCCCCGGACGAGGCGCCAGGTTTCTGGTGACATCTGACGGAGCAACTATTGGACGATCAGCGGAAAGTGCGATATTTCTTGATGATGTGACAGTTTCTAGAAAGCACGCAGCAATTGAAAAATCAGATTCCGGGTTCATCTTCAAAGATTCTGGAAGTCTCAATGGCTCATATATCAATAACGAGCCAACTACCGAGAAGCAGCTTGCTCTGGGAGATGAGATTCAGATCGGTAAGTTCCACCTGTTATTTATTGCAGCACAAAAGTAAAAAGTTTCACAAGACAATTCAAGATCTACTAGGGGAGAAGTCAGTTGAGCGTTCCAGCACGGGCCTACTTAAGTATTGGTGAAGTACTCACAAAGTTGCGTGGAGATTTCGCCGACATCACGATTTCTAAGATTCGTTTTCTAGAGTCTGAAGGTCTGATTGAGCCCCAACGAACACCCTCTGGATATCGCAAATTCACGACAACTGACCTAGAAAGACTCCGCTACGTCCTACTTGCGCAACGCGATCAGTACCTGCCACTAAAAGTTATTAAGGAAAATCTCGACGCGCTAGACCGTGGTCTGCAACCAGCCGCGGCTGGTGGAATCCCAGCTCCACGACCATCACTTGGCCTTGCCACAGTCGATGGTGAATTCGCTCCTGCTGCCTTTGCCGAACAATCAGAGATGCGGCTATCTCGGGAAGAGCTGCTCAAGGCCTCTGCACTCGATGATTCACAGTTGGTAGAACTTGAGTCATATGGTCTCATTCAAATCCGTGGACGCCACTATGACGGCGACGCTCTCTCTGTGGCACGCGCTGTAGCTGAGATGGCCGGTTTTGGAATTGAGCCTCGTCATCTTCGTTCATTTAAATCAGCAGCTGATCGCGAGATTGGGTTGATCGAACAAGTGATCACTCCCTTCACAAGGCAGAAGAGCACAGAAGCGAAAGCTCGCGCCGAGGAAGTTCAGAAAGAGATTGCATCCTTATCTGTTCGACTCCATGCCGCCTTGGTTCGTGGCGGCTTGAATCGTCCTCGTTAATCACATAAGAATTTCTTTCCATGTTTATTCCGGTTGAGGTCGTGGGTGTGCGTATTGAGATGCCCTCTAATCAACCCATCGTGTTACTCAAAGAAATTGAAGGATCAAGATTCCTTCCGATCTGGGTGGGAGCCGTTGAAGCAACTTCCATCGCCTTTGCCCAACAGGGCTTAGAGGCGCCGCGGCCGCTAACGCATGACCTCATTCGCGATGTATTAGACCGAGTAGACATCTCACTTGCTTCTGTCCACATTACAGCGATCGTAGATGGGGTCTTCTTTGCAGAGTTAAACCTAAGAAATGATCAAGGCGCACTGCCGGCGCTCTCTGCCCGACCATCTGATGCCATTGCAATCGCACTACGCACCAAGTCAAACATCCTGGTTGATAATGATTTGCTCGATCAGGTAGGAATTGATATTCCAGAGCAGGTGGCCTCGGAAGTATCGGCGGCAGGGGACCAGGAGCTTGAAGCCTTCCGTGAATTTCTCGATCAGATTAATCCGGAGGATTTCGCGGGATAGATGGGAAGTCTCAACCTCAAGTAGAGGTTCTATTCGTGTCGGTACTGACTATCTACCGTTGGCGAGCGTACCCTTCATCTAACCCCCTAGACGAAAGCGAGCCCCCTCTCGTGACAGAGCAAGAATTTGAAATCGGTTATCGCGGTGCGACAGCTTGTTCGGCTGCCGGAATTTCATATCGCCAATTAGATTATTGGGCTCGCACCGGTCTGGTTGAACCATCGATTCGCACAGCATCTGGTTCAGGTAGCGCTCGGCTCTATGGCTTTCGCGACATTTTGGTTTTAAAGATTGTTAAACGTTTACTTGATGCCGGTGTTTCATTGCAGAATATTCGAACCGCGGTAAATCATCTACGCGATCGCGGTGTGACAGATCTGGAACGAATTACTCTGATGAGTGATGGAGCTTCAATCTATGAGTGTGCAAGTCCGGGTGAAATTATCGATCTACTTGCAGGCGGCCAAGGAGTATTTGGAATCGCGGTCGGCAAGGTTTGGTCTGAAGTTGAGGGCTCACTTGCCACCCTTGCGGGTGAAGTAAACGGTGAGACTATCGTTTCTCAAAATAGTGATGAACTCTCACTGCGTCGAAAGGCGAAAGGCGCCTAATACTCATATATTTCGCTCATCTAATTTAAGGCGCTAGATGAGTTGAATGGGTGGTTACGTGGGCGGCAGCAAAGGTTTTCAAGATCGACATATTGGACCCTCTGGTGCGCAAGAAGAGGAGATGCTCGCTGTCCTTGGATATTCAAATCTTAAGGATTTCATCGCCGATGTAGTCCCAGAAAATATTGTTATTGAGAAGAAACTCTCAGAAGTACTTGATGCCGCCAAGGGCGAGGTAGAAGTAATTGATGAGCTGCGAGCTCTGGCATCAGAGAACCAAATTTTCACATCTCTGATTGGCACTGGTTATTACGGCACCATAACGCCTCCAGTAATCAAACGTAATGTTTTAGAAAACCCAGCTTGGTACACCGCATACACGCCGTATCAACCGGAGATTTCGCAAGGTCGCCTGGAAGCACTCTTCGCTTTTCAAACTGTCATCACCGATATGACTGCTCTTGCTATCTCGAATGCGTCCATGCTCGATGAATCAACAGCGGCAGCCGAAGCCATGACCTTAGCTAGGCGCACCTCAAAAGCCAGCGACGATGCTCTATTTCTGATCGATCGCAATCTGCATCCCCAAACAAAAGCGGTAGTAATCACTCGAGCGAAACCACTTGGCATCAAGGTGTTAGAAGTCGATGCACTTGCCGTGGATACGGCGCTCGACTTCTTTGGAGTGTTGGTGCAGTATCCGGATACCACCGGTGCCATCAACGATTTCACCGAACTAGCAACACTTGCGCATTCAAAAGATGCGTTAGTGATAGCAGCTACAGATCTTCTTGCACTTACTTTGCTCACAGCGCCGGGGGAGTGGGGCGCCGATATTGCAGTGGGTTCAGCCCAACGCTTCGGAGTTCCGATGGGATTCGGTGGTCCACATGCGGGTTTCATGGCAGTGCGCACCGGACTAGAGCGAGCATTACCTGGTCGCTTAATTGGTCAGAGTGTTGATTCGCATGGAAACCCAGCATTTCGTTTAGCGCTGCAAACGCGCGAGCAGCACATTAGACGCGACAAAGCCACAAGCAATATTTGTACTGCGCAAGTTCTACTGGCAAATATGAGTGCCTTCTATTCAATGTGGCACGGACCAAAAGGTTTGATTGAAATCGCTGAGCGCGTCCACGGTTACACCGCCGCTCTGGCAACTGTCGTGGAGAGTGTGAACAAGAGTTACTTCGACACCTTAACTATCAAGGTTGATGATGCGCCGGCTATACATAAGAAGGCGGCTGGATTGCGAATTAATCTTGGGATAGTCGATGCAAAGCATGTTCGCATTTCCTTAGATGAAACTGTCACTAAAGTTAAGTTTGCTGAGATCGTAGGTATCTTTGGTGCAAAGGTTGTTTCAGCCCAGGGGAGTGGTATCTCACCGGCCATTAAGAGAACCTCGACCTTCTTGCAACACCCAGTTTTCAATACTTACCATTCTGAAACTTCAATGATGCGCTACCTTCGCACTCTTGCAGATCGCGACCTAGCACTTGATAGAACAATGATTCCGTTAGGCTCTTGCACCATGAAACTCAATTCCGTTACTGAAATGGAAGCTGTTACCTGGCCGGAGTTCGCATCGCTGCATCCATTTGCACCGGTGGATCAGAGCCAGGGTTCACGTAAACTGATTGCCCAGCTCTCTAAGTGGCTCGTTGAAATTACCGGCTATGACGCGGTCTCCTTGCAACCTAACGCCGGAAGCCAGGGGGAGTTCGCTGGATTACTTGCAATACGTAACTATCACGACTCTCGCTCCGAACAAGAGCGCGATATCTGTCTGATTCCTTCTAGTGCCCATGGCACAAATGCAGCCAGTGCGGTGATGGCTGGAATGAAAGTCGTAGTCATCTCTTGTGATGAAGCAGGAAATGTGAGCCTTGATGATCTGAAGTTAAAGATAGCCGAACATGCAGGAAAGTTAGCAGCGTTGATGGTTACCTATCCATCTACCCATGGAGTTTTCGAATCTGCCATCTCTGAGATTTGTGCCCTCGTTCACGATGCAGGCGGCCAGGTATACGTTGACGGTGCAAACTTGAATGCACTCGTTGGTCTAGCTCAACCTGGAAAATTCGGCGCCGATGTTTCGCACTTGAACTTGCATAAGACATTCTGCATTCCACATGGTGGCGGGGGACCGGGAGTCGGTCCAGTGATCGCTCGTGCACATTTAGCACCGTTCTTGCCTAACCATCCACTTGATGCAACTGCCGGGCCTGCAATGGGCCCAGGGCCAATCTCTGGTGCACCATTTGGTTCAGCTAGTATCTTGCCGATCTCATGGGCCTATATCCGCCTGATGGGGGGAGCAGGACTTACTCACGCAACAGAGGTTGCAATCCTTAGCGCCAACTACATGGCAGCGCGTTTAAAGAGCTCCTATCCAATCTTGTATACAGGTGAGAAAGGCTTAATCGCTCACGAATGTATTTTGGATGTGCGAGAGATAACCAAGGTCAGTGGTGTCACGGTTGATGACATCGCTAAGCGCCTGATGGACTTTGGATTCCATGCTCCTACGATGTCATTTCCAGTTCCGGGAACTCTTATGATTGAACCAACAGAGTCAGAAGATATTCTTGAGATGAATCGCTTTATTGATGCGATGATTGCGATCAAATATGAAATCGATGAGATTATCGAAGGCAAGGTTGCGGTAGAAGATTCGGCACTGCGCCACGCACCTCATACAGTCGGGGCAGTGGCATCAAATGAGTGGGATCGCAGTTATAGCCGCGAACGTGGAGCTTTCCCGGCCACATTTACCGGTCTAATTCCAGGTGAATTAATCGGCATGAAGGGCAAGTATTGGCCGACTACCGGGCGCATTGATGGTGCATACGGGGATAGGAACCTGGTCTGTTCCTGCCCGCCGATAGAGTCCTTCGCATAGCCGAATCTGTCTTACTTTACATAATGTAACTTATCGGCGTTAGGTCTAAGCCTGCGAGATAGTCCCCAGAGCGTGGTCTGCCAGAGAGCTTCCACAACTATCGCCTTACTCATCTTGGAAACTCCATTGATTCGCTCTACAAAGGTAATTGGAACCTCAATTTTGGTTGCGCCAGATAAATCACTCGCCATCGCCATTTCGATCTGAAAACAATATCCAGTCGCTGTCATATCTTCAAGATTTAGTGAACGAAGTAGAGATGTACTGTAAATACGAAAACCACCGGTGAGATCACGCAAAGGGATGCGCAGAATTAATTGGGCATAGCGAGTTCCTGCCCGAGAGAGTAATTGTCGACTACGAGGCCAGTTCACAACTGAGCCTCCTGGCATCCAACGGGTTCCAAGAACAATCGTCTTCGATTCCTTTACCCCTGAGTCTGCAGCTGCGAACATGGCGGATAAATCTTCCACGCGATGTGAACCATCTGCATCCATAGTAACTACATGCGTGTATTTATCATCTTGCAATACTGCTTCAAATCCTGCGCGATATGCAGCCCCTAAACCGGCTTTGCCGGGTCTGCGGATAACTTCAACCCATGGATACCCAAGCCCTTGTGCAATATCGGCAGTCTTATCTGGGGAATTATCGTCTAATACAAGCGCATTAAATAGATAACGGCTCTGGACCGAAGCCAAAGAGCGAAGTAGCTCAACTATTGAAACAGACTCATTGTAGGTGGGAATCAAGATAACAAAACTGCTCATGAAATAATCCGATTTATCAAAGTTCGATAAGTGTTAGGCGTCAAATTACCTACCAAAGTATCTTCGGTATCTTCCGCTGTCTGGCTTAGCACTCTCCCATTATTATCTATAAATGCAGATATACCGACAGTGGAAACACTTAAAATATGCCTGGAATGCTCTACGGCTCGTATCCGGGTAATTGCTAGTTGCTGAGCACTCTCAGGAGTACCTGCAAAAGTTGCACTGTTTGTCTGCACGATCAGGGCCTGGGAATGGGTAGCCATATCTCGTACCAAATCATCAAGAATTATTTCGTAACAGATGATGGGACCCAGTGAAATGCCGGAAACTCTATGAGTTGTGCGTTTAGTTCCGGGGGTGAAATCGTTGACAGTTTTAGCCAGTGGACTCACAAACTCAGCAATTTTTCGAAGCGGTATATATTCTCCAAAAGGAGTCAATCCTCGCTTTAGATAAACACTCTCCCGCAATCCCGTTTCCGAATACATAATGGAAGCGTTCTGGGGTCCCCGCTCTCCTTGCTGAACGACTCCCGCGATGATTGGCGTGTTTAGATCTCTAGTGAGAGTAGCGATATCAGCCTGCACTTCTGGATTTTTGCGCGGATCAATGTCGATCGCATTCTCCGGCCAAATGATTGCGTCGTAACTATTGGCACTGATTCGTCTTGTTACATCTCGATGTAAATCAAAGACTGCCTTGGCTCTCGAGTTGAATCCGAGACCTACGTCAGGTGTATTTCCCTGGATAGCAATGAGATTTACGGAACCACTCCCCTGTGGATTTGCCGGAAGCAAGAATGCGAATATGAATAATGCGATAACCCCCGCGATATTTTTTGTTCCTATTTGTACCAGAAGTAAAGCTACGGCGAGTGTGAATGCCGAAAGCGCAAGGACTCCCCCGACGGCCACAATCGGTAGCGCTGGAGATTCAACCTGACTGAAGGCGATGCGAGTCCATCCGAATCCCCCGAAGGGAAAGCGTGCTCGTAATTCCTCCATTGCAAGCAATGTGAGAGAGGTCCACAGAAGTTTGTGCGTGCGCCGATAAATCCATCCAACTGGAAGATAGAAGAGCGCCTGTAACCCTGAGAGTAAAAGCCATGGGATAGCCCCCACGTATTTTCCACTCCAGTAAAGAACTATCGCGTTTAGAATGAAACCAAATGCGAAACTGTGAAGTATTGGTCTAGAACTATGGCACAACTTTCTTAGGTAAATTGTCAAGCCTATGATGGCAAGATACCAAATACCGATTGGCTCAAAAGCCGCACTCGCAAGAAAAGCGGCGAGAAGAATGATTACCATTGCAGTGCCGATATCAATCGATCGACGCTAGCCCCTAACCCGTACTCATCTTGGATGGCATAGATTTCCGACAAGTCTTCTGGCTTAGTTGGCATAGTTATCGTCATAGAAGGAATAGCCACATCTCTCGCGCAGTTAACCAGAGTAGGTGCAATCTTCAGATAGTCAGCGCCTTCAATAATTTTCTTAGCCAGAGATGGGCTGAGTACCTCATGACCAGCCTTAGCTCCGGCAAGTGCCTCATCTACCGAGGCGAAGTTATTAGCGATAAGCGCCGCGCCTTTTTCGCCTATTCCCCGCACTCCCGGAAGACCATCGGAGGGGTCTCCTCTAAACATAGCAAAGAGGGCGTACCTATCCCCTGGTATTCCGTACTTATTTGCGACCCAGGAAATATCCACCAAATCATGTTGCGAAATTCCTTTGGCGAGATAGACAACTTTCACATCTCGTCTGTCATCGACTAGTTGGAAGAGATCCCTATCCCCCGTGACTATTCGAATTGGCCCTTTCTCACGACCGGCAAATGTTGCCATCACATCATCGGCTTCATAGTCATCTACACCGACCATTGGAATACCAAATACATCCAAGAGATCTAGCAATACTGGAATCTGCGGAGTCAGAGTCTCTGGCTCTTCTTCCACATCACTTTCATCCTCCAGACGATTAGCTTTATATGCAGGAAATAGATCGACTCTCCAAGAGGGGCGCCAATCTCCTTCTATGCATGCAACTATTCGGTTTGGTGAGTACATACTGATTAAACGAGCGGTCATATCGAGATATCCACGAATCGCATTGACCGGCATTCCGGTTGGAGACAAAAGCGTGTCAGGCATTCCGTAGTAAGCGCGATACCAAAGAGAGGCGCTATCAAGGAGCATCAGCGTCATATTTCACCCAACATATATGAGACAACGCCTCTATCTAAACGCTTCACACCTTCTTTACATATTGGACGCAGAGTTTCTGCAGCCCCACCGATTTGAGTCAGTAAATCAATGAGCTGCTTAATACAACGAACGAAGTCACCCACCGTCATATCAGTGCCTTTAATGACGCTACTTAGTGAGTGACCATTGGCCCAACGGTATGCGGCGTAGCAGAATCCGAAATCAGGTTCACGCTGGGTCTTCACATCGAACTCATTTTCAATATCTTCAAGTTCAACCCAAATCTTTGCCACAATAGCCAGAGCATTTGCCACATTTTGGTGTGGCATCTTCGGTGCGTAGTTTTCAATACTGCGACTCTCATAGATCATCGCTGATGCCACCGATAGGAGCTCAACCGGAGTAAGGTTTTCGAAGACGCCCCTGCGAATAGATTCGGTGAGAAGTAGATCTGATTCGGCATAGATCTTTGCCAATATTTTTCCCTGCTCGAGTGGTTTTTCACCCTCGATGTAACCTAAATGGGTAAGAACATTGCAAATGCGGTCAAATGTCTTGGCGATAACGTGTGTTCGATTCTCGACGCGTGAACGTAAACCGTCAGATTCGCGGTTTAGCCTGTCGGCGCGCTCTGCAAATCTGGCGTGTGTCTCTCGATCATTGCACGAGTGGCAAGCATGGGCTCGAAGAGCTCGCCTCATCGAATCGAGTTCGTTCTCCATCTTCACTCGCTGACGCTGATCAAAGGTGCGACGACCATCGCGTTTGCTGAGAAGCCTTTCAAGTTCCTTAATGTCAATTCGAATGCGCGCATATTCTGTGAAGTTTCCGAGATGGCATTTGGCGGATTCCTCTTGCTCTGCCGCAGCCGAATCATTCTTACGAATCTGCCTAACCAGTCCCACAACTGCGCGGTCTGCTTGGAATTGGGCGAAAGATGATTCAAGACTTCCGCGTGCTCGCTCTCGGCCAAAGCGCGCTATGAGGTTGATAGACATGTTATAGCTGGGTGTAAAAGATGAACGAAGTGGATATGTACGAGTAGACGCAAGACCTGCAGCAGTTGCTGAATCAACAGTTGGTGACCACTGCACAACGGCGTTACCTTCGATATCAATACCTCTGCGTCCAGCTCGACCAGTGAGTTGGGTGTACTCCCCTGGCGTTATGGAAACATGGGCTTCACCATTCCATTTGGTGAGTTTTTCTAAAACAACCGTGCGTGCTGGCATATTGATTCCAAGTGCCAGAGTTTCGGTAGCAAAGACAGCTTTCACTAACCCGCGTTTAAAGAGATCTTCAACAGCTCCCTTAAAACTAGGCAACATGCCTGCATGGTGAGCAGCGATTCCGCGCTCTAGGGCAGTGAGCCAATCGCGATGACCCAAAACCTCCAGATCTTCTTCAGCTAAGTTCTGCGTGTAACGCTGGGCGGTCGCAACAATCTCAATACGTTCTTCAGTGGTTGTTAACTTAACCCCTTCATTTAGGCATTGCTTAACGGCAGCATCACAGCCCACACGGGAGAAGATAAAGGTAATTGCCGGGAGCAAATTTTCGCGTTGCAATTTCTCGATGATTTCAGCTCGGGAAAGTCGGCTCTCACTATCGTTGAATCTGTCTCGCCGTCCTCTAGGTGATTTCACTCGACGCAGCGCTTCGCGCTCAAGGCCCAATATCTCAGGATTGATTTTTCCTGGCTCGTTGAAGAGATCAATCATTCGATCGCCAATTAGCACATGTTGATAGAGCGGAATTGGTCTAATTTCACTGACGATTACCTCGGTGGCCCCACGAACTTCCCCTAGCCACTCGCCAAACTCTTCGGCGTTGGAGACAGTTGCTGACAGTGAGATCACCTGCACGCTCTCCATGAGATGGATAAGAACTTCTTCCCAGACCGCACCACGGAACTTATCGGCTAAGTAGTGCACCTCATCCATAACGACAGACCCTAAATTCGTCAGAGTAGAAGAATTGGCATAGAGCATGTTTCGCAAAACCTCAGTAGTCATGACCAAGATGTCTGCTTCAGAATTTATATTTGTGTCTCCTGTGAGGAGTCCCACGCGATGCTCACCGAAACGTTCTTGGAACTCAGCAAACTTCTGATTCGAAAGAGCCTTGATTGGTGTGGTGTAGAAACACTTCTTGCCGCGGGCAAGTGAGCTAAAGGCTGCGAACTCTCCTACTACTGTCTTTCCAGCACCTGTAGGCGCTGCCACGAGAACACCTTTGCCGTCTTCGACCGCCTGACAAGCGGTAATTTGAAACTCATCGAAACCGAAATCGAACTGCTCAATGAATTCAGTTGTGAGGGGGTGGCTTCCTCTCTTCTTGGCGGCTGCGTATTGCTCCGCCGGTGTGGTCATAGAGGCCATGTTAGTCCAGCGCCGGCGATACATTCAGCCGAAATTGGGGCTGGGCCGATCCGCTCACCATCGGCATATGCAATGGCATCGGCGCTAAGTTCAATTTTCTTGGTGCGAAATATCTCAACGGCAGGGTGTGTGATGTGTGAACCTGAGAAAACCTTAGGAAAAACTTTAATAAATTCAAGTTTACTGACTGGCTTGAGAATCATGACATCAAAGAGGCCGTCATCAAGTTTTGCATGAGGACAAACAAGCATCCCTCCCCCGTATGACCTTCCATTTCCAATTGCAATCAACATTGCTTTAGTGGTGAAGGTCCGAGTATCAGTCGTGATTTGATATTCAATGGGGGCAAATCGCGGAAGTTCAAGTGCAATGGCAACGTTATATCGCTGCGGACCACGAGGCCATCCCATTGCATTCGCCTTCTCGTTGACCACTGAATCAAAGCCGGTCGAAAGAATCGCCGCAAACCACTCGGAATCAACATTTCCTAAATCGATGGGAGTTGCCTGAGTACTGGTCACATGATTTAGGTAACTGGTCGAATCATCTAGCGACCAACCTAAAGAACGAACGATGTCATTTCCAGTGCCGGCAGCAATTACTGCAAAGGGAATTGATCTGGGGACGACTAACTGGAGAACCAGATGTGCAAGTCCATCACCGCCAATAGAAATAACACCTTCGCAGGAATAGGAATCGAGAAAGAGTTCGAGCTCTGACTTGAGCCCCTTTGCCGAGCGAGATGAGAAGACCCGATAATCAAGGTTCCGCTGGTTGAAGTAGGCAGTTACCTTCTCACCGACTATCGCGCCCTTGCCATGTCCAGATGATGGATTTATGGCCAGCGCCCACATAGGACGAGCCTATCGGCTATTCGGTAATTGGGGTTGGTCCAGCAATCTTGGTACTGCCAATTTCTATGCTTTCAACTTTACTATCTCGCTTCTTATCAACAAGCAGAGCAATCCCACCCGCCATAAAATAGAAGAGAATTAAAGGCACCGAAAGTAGAGCCATACTCAATGGATCCCCTGTTGGTGAAAGGGCTGCGACCGCAAGACAGATAGAGAATATCCATGCGCGCCAGGGTTTGAGGATGGTGCGTCCTCTTAAGAATCCAATCAGATTAAAGGTTAGTAAGAATATTGGAAGCTCAAAGGCGAGACCTACGAACAAGATTATTCGGAGAACAAAATCCAAGTAATCATCAATGCGTACCAGGTTGCTCACCGCGTCAGGAGTGAAGCCAAGTAGCGCTTGTATAGCTATTGGGAGAATCAAGTAACCAAGAGTTGCTCCCATAATAAAGAAAGGGGTCGCGGCTGTGACAAAAAAAAAGCTATTGCGCCTCTCTTTTCTATGAAGTGCAGGGGCAATGAATGCCCAAAGTTGGTAGAGCCAGAATGGAGCAGAGACTATAACTGCAGTCATTAGAGCCACCTTGATCTGCAAATCTAGCGGACCCAAGACCCCACTGATATAGAGAGGCCCACAACTTGCAGCTCCTGAAGTTTGGGCCGTTCGCAAATCGCATACAGGTTTCGTTAAGGCAACGAGGATTGAATTGTAAAAATACCATCCGCCACCAAATGCCACGATAATTGAGATTGCTGAACTCAGAACTCGTTTCCTGAGTTCTCGTAGGTGGTCGATGAGCGGCATCTGCCCTTGTCGTTTAGATGCCATCAGATTACTTCTCTTTTTTGCCGTCTTCTTCAATAACAGAATCGTCAGCCTTCATCTCTTTCATCTCACTCTTGAAGATTCGCATCGAACGGCCAAGAGAACGAGCAGAATCAGGAAGACGCTTTGCGCCGAAGAGGACAAGAACAACAATAAGCAGGATGATGATTTCTTTTGGACCTAGATTCATATTGTGAACTCCTTAGCGTGAGATTTGGCTATAGATTACACCAGGTATCTTTGAATGGGTAGGCGGGGAAATCACCCCTCATAAAGATTGAGTATCACTTTGGCTCTTTTGGCGAGTTCACTGCGTATCCCTGCTGGAGAGAGCAGTTCGATAGCGCCTCCAGAGGCCAACACAGATCTTGCAATCCAATGTTGTGAAAACGACGAACCTTCGAAGACGGTGCCAGCTTCCAGGTTAGATTCTTGAAAGCGTTCGGCAACATCTCTAGTTGGCCTCACCACCTTCACCGCAAAACCAATTTTCTCTGGATATACAGGTTGCAAAGTCGAGGGTTTTTCTATCTCCGCTGAATTTGCTGATTGAATTCTATCTATCCGAAAATGTCTGAAATCAAGCGCCGTGAAGCAGTACGCGTGCAGATACAAAAATCCCTGACTCTCAAGCATCTCTAGTGGAAGTACGACTCTCGCAGAGATTTCATCCTTATAGAGCGAGTGATATGAGATCTGCAGACCACTCCGATGAGATATCGCTTCCTTCACCGAAGTTGCTATTTCATGGCTGATATCGCTGGATGCGGATAGCGCTGACGGAAGATTAACAAGGCGGGCGATACGTTGTGAAAGTGAACGAATCGCCTCAATAAGATCTGTTCTCTCGGTCGAGATTGCAGAGCACAGGACATCCAAACCAAGAACGAGCGCTACACCCTCTTCGTGTGTGATGGATCGAGGCTTTGCTAGGGTTTGTGCATTACTTATCGTGACATAACCAGATTCAAAATCTAAATCCATCAGTTCTAGCGGCGTGTAGCCGGGAAGCCCGCACATCCATAGTGTTGTCAAATCACTGATCATTTGGTTGGTGGAGACCTCGAATACTTCGGCCAAATCAACAAGAGAAATACCCTGATGCGTATAGATATAGGGAACGAGATCTAGCAATCTCGAAGTGCGCTCTAAAGGGCTCACAGCATTTTTTGGTGCGTTCCTAGCCATGCGCCCCCACTATATCCTTCAGACTCGAAATGATTATTTCCCGAAGCTCCATTGGTGAATGAACATAGACATCATCTCCGTGCCAGAGAATCAAGGCAGAGAGAGTTTTTATATCCAGGATAGGAATCTGTATCTGATCCCACTCACCTATCGACTTCGTCGATGATGCGAGAGCGCGCAGCGAGGTACCTTTACCGCGACGGACATCAATTACTGCGTCGATGCTCTTCACTGTCTCGAATAGACTTTGAGAATCAAAGCTTTCAGGAGTTTCGAACTTCTTAGGTCCTCTCTTCGCAGTGATGGTTCCGATCACTCGATCAAAACGGAAGGTCCGAACCTCCTCGATACTCTGATCTACTCCGGCCAAATACCAGTAGCCTGAGCGAGTTGATAGACCTATCGGAACCACGCTTCTTTTTTCGACCGACAAGTCATAGTTTCGGTAAGTGAATTCAAGAATCTGGTGCTCTGCAATAGCGCGCGTGATCTTCGGAATATCTAACCCCTCATCGGAGAAGAGGGGTATGGAGTCCTGCACACTTGCTTCATCAACTGCTATACCAAGTGAATTCAACTTAACCAAAGCCCGCTGCGCAGCATCATCCAATGAAGCCCCTTGCCACGCTTGAGCAGCTAAAGACAAAAGAGAAATTTCAAGTGCGGTTATATCGCCAAGATCTAGTTGGTATCTCTCCTGCTTGATGCGATAACCAGCCTCATCATTGAAGAGCGGGTCGAAGGAACCAACTTCTATCTCTATGCCAAGAGAGCGTAAATCATCTTTATCTCGCTCGAACATTCTCTCTTTAGACTCAGAACTTCCTTCGTACCCCTCAATTGTCTTAAAGATTTCAGATTTAGTGATGAATCTCTTCGTTGCCAAGAGCGCAATCGTGAGATTAATGAGTCTTTCACTCTTCCGTGACACCGTACGCACCTTTTGCTGGACGCCTGCGACGAGCTAAAACCTCAACACCTGGTGCCATTCTTCGGCTTTGAATCAGAAAACCGGTGTGGCCAATCATTCTCTGCTGTGGTCTTACGGCAAGTCCTTCATGATGCCAACCCCGAACTATTGTCTCTGAGCTCTCCGGTTCAGTGAAGTGTCCATCAGCCTTAAGCGCTTCAGCTGTTGCTGATAGCTGTGTAGTGGTCGCCACATAGGCAAGGAATACACCGCCTGGTCGTAGAACCTCGGCAGCCATTGCAACACATTCCCATGGAGCAAGCATGTCTAGAATCACGCGATCATACTTTTCATCAAAGGCCTGCTCTTGAACAGAGCCAACATCTAACTTCCAGTTCTTGGGAAAATTACCGAAGTAGTTCTCAATATTTGCTCGTGCGTTATCGGCAAAATCCTGACGGCGCTCTACTGAATGAACAGAACCACTGTCACCAACTGCACGCAAAAGCGAGAGAGTCAAAGCGCCGCTGCCCACACCTGCCTCTAGGACACGGGCACCCGGGTAGATATCTGCGACTCCTACAATCATCGCCGCATCCTTAGGATAAACAATCGTTGCACCACGCGGCATCGATAAAACATAATCTGCAAGCAATGGAATGAAGGCAGTGAATTTAAGTCCGGCTGTGGTACTTACAACTGAACCTTCAGGGATTCCGATTAGATCATCGTGTGTAATCCAGCCCTTATGGGTGTGCCACTCTTTGCCAGGGGTTATCGTGAAGCTATATAGCTTTCCCTTGGGATCAGTAAGTTGAATACGATCTCCGGCTTTGAAGAACCCATGTTCAGACACAGAGGCATCTTAGGCGAGGATTGACTCCTCGTGCAGGTGCGAGCGGTATCGTCGGCGCCCATGGAGCAGTTACGTCTTTCCCCCAGCAGAATGAATGATTTCACCAACTGCCCGCAACTCTATAAATACCGAGCCATAGACCTCTTGCCCGAACCACCGAGTATTGATGCAGAACGCGGAAAGTTAATTCATTCCGTTCTAGAAGATATCTTCGAACTTCCGTCCTCAGAGCGAACATTCAAGAGCGCCGTCGACTTACTTCCCACATCATGGAGTGCTCAACTGGAGAAGACTCCTGAATTACGAGCGCTTGTTCTGGATGAGAAAGAGTGGATGGATCGAGCTCAAGCACTTTTGACGAATTATTTCAGCCTGGAGAACCCCACCACATTTGAATCAACGTATCGGGAGCTTCATTTAGAGCGAGATATTTCAGATGAAATTTACCTGCATGGTTATGTCGACCGGATAGATATCGCGCCAACCGGTGAAGTGCGAATTGTTGACTACAAGACCGGTAAATCTCCGAAACCAGGATGGGAAGAGAAAGCGCTGTTTCAATTGCGTGTCTACGCACTTCTGTATTGGCAGAACCATGGAGTTCTTCCGCGCATGCTCAAATTGATTTATCTAGGCGATGTCAAAACCATCGAGAGTCAACCAACAGAGGCGCAGCTGGCATCTACTGAGAAGAAGTTGAACAATATTGGCTCAGAAATTCTCACCGCTATTGAAACGGGAGACTTCCCCACACGAAAGTCGAAGTTATGTGATTGGTGCTTCTTTAAAGCAATCTGCCCAGCTCACGTTAAGTAGGCAGGCATTAGTTAGCGTTAAAGTATTTCGCCTCTGGGTGGTGGACGATAATTGCCGAAGTACTCTGCTCAGGGTGGAGCTGGAATTCTTCCGAGAGCTCAACTCCGATGCGCCCAGGTTCAAGTAGTTCGCATAGTTGAGTCTGTTGTTCGATATCAGGGCACGCTGGGTAGCCAAATGAATAACGAGATCCTCGGTAGCCCTGATCTAAAATCCCCTGTAAATCTGGTGAATCGAGATTTCTTACCGACATTTCTTCACGGATGCGAGCGTGCCAATGTTCAGCCAGCGCCTCAGTAAGTTGAACAGAGAGACCATGTAGCTCGAGGTATTCGCGATACTTATCAGCGGCAAATAACTCGTTCGCAGCTTTGCTCACGGTATTTCCCATCGTCACAACGTGGAAGGCAACAACATCGGTCTTACCTGAATCCTTACTTGCGAAGAAATCTGCCAAACAAAGCCTGCGATCACGAGACTGGCGAGGAAACGAGAATCTGGTTCGCTCTTGACCTGCAAGTGGTCCTTCATGATGCAAAATAATTAGGTCATTTCCTTCAGAGACGCATGGGAAATAGCCATAAACAACTGCTGCTTCCAGCCAACCATTTGACTGAACTTCGTTAAGCAATTGACGCAGTCTTGGTCGACCTTCAGATTCGGCCATCACATCGAATTCACCGCGAGCACCCTTAAGTCCCCACTGACCTACGAAGAGCGCTCGTTCATCAAGCATGCCAACATAGTCGGCAAGTGCAATGCCTTTGACGATACGTGAACCAAAGAATGGCGCCTTGGGTATGTCAATATCTATTGCGACATCACTTCGAACTGTGTCAATTACTTTAGGTTCAGTTGATTTCGCAACTGCCTTTACCTTTCGCTCGCGAAGTGCCGGCAGAGCAGCTCCTTCATCGCCACGCTTAACCGCCATGATCGCATCCATGAGTCGCAATCCCTCAAAAGCATCACGGGCATATCTCACTTCTCCTGGGAATATTGCCGCGAGATCTTGCTCGACATAGGCACGTGTGAGCGCTGCTCCCCCGAGAACAATCGGCCACTTCTGATCGAGTCCGCGACTGGTAATTTCCTCCAGGTTCTCACGCATAATTACAGTTGATTTCACCAGGAGCCCAGACATTCCTACTGCATCCACATTATGTTCAATAGCAGCATCAATAATTTGATTTGCTGTCTGCTTAATTCCAATGTTGACAACTTGGTATCCGTTATTGGAAAGAATAATATCGACTAGATTCTTTCCGATGTCGTGCACATCGCCCTTTACTGTGGCAAGCAACATGCGCCCGCGACCACCATCACTGGTCTTCTCCATATGTGGCTCTAGGTATGCAACGGCAGACTTCATAACTTCAGCGCTCTGCAACACAAAGGGAAGTTGCATTTCACCCTTGCCGAAGAGCTCACCAACAACCTTCATACCTTCTAGAAGATGGTCATTAATGATGGCAAGCGGTGCCAATCCATCAGTCATGGCGGCATCTAAATCATCAGTGAGGCCGACCTTCTCCCCATCAATGATGCGACGCTCAAGGCGCTGGCGAAGTGGTAGCGCTGCTAGTTCGGAAGCTCTGATGTTTCGAGAGGCTGCTAACTCAACACCTTCAAAGAGTTGTAGAAACTCTTGCAGTGGGTCGTATGTGCAATTCTCACCATCGAAAACTCTTCGGTCATAAATCAGATCGAGGGCAACCTCTTTCTGTCGCGGTTCGATTCTTGCCATCGGCATGATCTTGGAAGGATGCACAATCGCTGAATCCAAGCCCGCCTCGACGCACTCTGAGAGAAAGACTGAGTTAAGAACTACTCGTGCGGCAGGATTAAGACCAAAGGAAACATTGCTCACACCAAGAGTTGTTTGCACCTCAGGGTATTCACTCTTTAAGGTGCGAATGGCGCTTATTGTTTCTAGGCCATCGCGGCGGGTTTCTTCTTGGCCGGTTGCAATAGGAAAGGTCAGGGTGTCGATTAGAATATCGCCGACATTCATCGACCAATTTTCAGTTAAGTCCGCAATCAAACGACGAGAGACGCGCATCTTCCACTCCGCAGTACGTGCTTGACCCTCTTCATCGATAGTCAGTGCTACAACGGATGCACCATGTTCTTTCACAAGTGGCATGATCTTGGCAAAGCGCGAGGTTGGACCATCGCCATCTTCATAGTTCACTGAGTTAATTACGCTTCGACCACCGAGTGATTCAAGTCCTGCCTTCAGCACTGCTGGTTCGGTTGAGTCAAGAACGATTGGAAGAGTGGAAGAGGTTGCAAAGCGGGAAGCAATCTCTTTCATATCTCTAGCGCCATCGCGACCGACATAATCGACGGAAAGATCGAGCATGTGTGCGCCATCTCGAATCTGATCTCGCGCGATTTCCACACAAGTCGCCCAATCTTCAGCGACTAACGCATCCCTAAAAGCTCTTGAACCATTGGCATTGGTGCGTTCACCAATTGCCAAATATGTCTTTTCTTGTCTAAAGGGAACGTATTGATAGATGGAAGAGGCACCGGGCTCGATAGTGATGGTTCGTGCATCAACTTTCTTGGAAGCAATCTTGTTCACAACAGCCTTCATATGAGCCGGGGTTGTTCCGCAGCAACCACCAATTAAAGTGATTCCATAGTCATTGACGAAGGTTTCAAGTGCGACTGCCAACTCTTCCGGACCTAATGGATACTCCGCGCCCTTCTTACCCAAAATAGGTAATCCGGCATTTGGCATCACCGAAATCGCAACGCGTGAATTTTTGGAGAGATATCGTAAGTGCTCTGACATTTCGGTCGGACCAGTCGCACAATTCAAACCGATAAGATCAATATCTAACGGCTCGAGTGCGTTCAGTGCCGCTCCGATTTCAGAGCCCAAAAGCATGGTTCCTGTTGTTTCCACAGTTACCTGCGCAATCAGCATGACATCTCGTTTAGCTTCAGTGATTGCTTGACGTGCTCCGTTGACCGCGGCTTTGGCTTGCAATAAATCCTGTGTGGTTTCGACTAGAAGTCCATCGGAACCGGAATCGACCAATCCTTTCGATGCGGTGTAGTAAGCATCTTTTAACTTTTCATATGTGGTGTGACCAAGGCTAGGTAGCTTCGTTCCGGGCCCGAGTGAGCCCAGAACGAAACGAGGTTTATCACTTGTTGAGTAAGCATCCGCGGCTTCTCTAGCGATGACACCGCCGGCATACGCCAATTCATAGATGCGGTCTTCGATTCCGTACTCGGCCAAGTTGGCCCAGTTCGCTCCAAATGTATTTGTCTCAATGGCGTCAACGCCGACCTCAAGATAGGCATCGTGCACAGAGCGAACCAGATCTGCTCTTGTTACGTTAAGAATTTCATTGCAGCCTTCATGGCCCTGGAAATCCTCAAGCGAAGGGTCGGCGGCCTGCAGCATCGTTCCCATGGCTCCATCAGCAATCACGGTGCCGTGAGCGAGGGCGCGTCGAAGCAGGCCATCAACCAGTTTTTGTGGGTTTTTCTCGCTCGTCACATCGCAGAGATTACCTTAAGGTGTCGCTGTGGAGATTCATCAAATACCTGCCTTGCGTTCGCCAGTGATGGTTATCGCCTTCTCTGGTTGGAATGATGCTGCCGAAGCAGCTACAGGTGCTCTTTCTCACCTATTAGGTTCATGGACCGACCCTTCATTTGATGTCGTCCCGGAATTGATTGCCGATGTTGACCCAGAAGAGTTCTATGACTTTCAAGTCAATAGACCGATGATTTATGTCGATGAATCAAGTGTTCGTAATCTGACCTGGCCTGGAACACAGATCTACGCGCTGCGCACACCCACACTTGATCACGACTTCATCGTGGTGCGCGGCGTTGAGCCATCAATGAAGTGGAAGACTTTTACTGCCGATCTCCTTGATCTGGCAGAAGATTTAGAAATTGATTTAGTTATCACCATGGGCTCAATGCTGGCGGATACTCCTCACACACGTCCGATTACAGTAAGTGGAAGTGGCGCGCATCCGGATATCGCACAGCGCCTTGGAGTAGAGATAAGTAAATATGAGGGACCGACCGGAATTCTCGGAGTCATCCAGGTTGCATGCGTTGGCCGCGGGATAGATGCAGTCTCGTTATGGGCTGCTGTCCCTCACTATGCATCTAACTCGCCATCGCCGAAAGCTTCACTTGCCCTCGTTAATGCGCTGGAAGATTTCCTTCGGATTTCAATCCCACAAGGCGCGCTCCCAGAAGAATCAACTGCCTGGGAAGTGGAAGTAACAGAGATGGCTAAAGAGGATTCTGATGTGGCCGAGTATGTGAAAGCTCTGGAAGAGAGCAAAGATGCCTCTGAGCTTCCAGATGTCACCGGTGAATCAATCGCTCGCGAACTAGAGAGATTCCTGCGCCGCCAGAACGGAAGTTAGAGCGCGAGCCCGAGCAAGGTATCTAGAGCTCGTGAGAGCTCGCCCGCTTGCCCGCCAGTTTTTCCTTCAATCGTATCTCGCATCCAGCTTCGAATAATCTCTTGCACTTTTTTCGTATCCAGATTATCGCTTAGCGCGGTAATGATTGCTGCGATTACCGGATCGGTAGGCGCAACATCGACCCGAGATAACTGCAGTCGAAGTTCTTCAATCTCAGCCGATGCCTGATTGAGTATTTCACTGTTCCACATGAGGTCCTCCGAGAATCGATGACCCATCAGTGCCCACCTGATTGCCATTGGTTCCACACCTTGCTCAATCAGTTTGGAAACAAAGAGCAAGTTTCCCTTTGACTTACTCATCTTTTCTCCGTCAAGACCGATCATTCCGGAGTGGACATAGATGCGGGCAAATCTTTGGCGTCCGATGATTCGACTCTGAGCAGCTGACATCTCGTGGTGTGGAAATATCAGATCACTTCCCCCGCCTTGGATATCAATGGCGAAGTCATCATGAGTATCCGGTTGTAGATAATGCAGCGCGATAGCACAACACTCGATATGCCAACCAGGGCGGCCCATTCCAAATGGACTGCTCCATCCCGGTTCACCTTCACGCTGTGATAACCAGAGAAGTGCATCGAAGGGATCTTCCTTCCCAGCACGCTTAGGGTCTCCCCCGCGTTCAGCAAATATTGAAAGCATCTGCTCATCTGTGTAATGGGAACGAGTGCCAAACTCCTCATCAGAGTGAATTCTAAAATAGAGATCGTTATCGACGTTATATGTGGTCTCAGACTCCTGCAATTTCGTGATCGAATCAATCACGAGTGGCATGGCCTCAACGACTCCCACGTATTGCTGTGGAGGTAGTACGTGAAGATCTGTCATATCCCCGCGAAAGAGCTCTATCTGTGAATTAGCCAGAACTTCCCAATCTATTCCATCGCGCGCTGCGCGCTCCAACAGTGGATCGTCAATATCAGTGATGTTCTGAACAAAGCGCACCTCGGAACCTGTTGCTTTGAGATAACGATGAATCAAATCGAAGGTTAAGTAAGTGGCGGCATGTCCGAGGTGGGTTGCATCGTATGGAGTTATTCCACATACATACATCCGATAGAGAAGCTTCGTGGGAAGAACCTCAACGTTCTGGGATGCTGTGTTGAGAAGTGCAAGAGGTGGAAGCGTGAACCTACTTGAGAGCTGCGGTATGTATATCTCCGGCCAGGCGCGCATATGGGAACTTTAACTTAAAAAGGCGGCCATGGCACAGCAGGCCAATCTTCACTCGGTGATGGAAATGACCCTGAATCAATCAGTCGATTTATTCTCGTAATCAAAGCAAAGAATTCAATTTCAGTGATTAACTGAAGTATTTCGGCAGAATTCTCTTGCAAGGACGCTACTAGATCACCGAGTGTCTTTATTTCCTCATCAGTGAGTTCGCGCATCGCAAATTGCCAAATGACAGTGCGCAGCTTGTCATCTTCATGGAAAGTTACTCCATGATCACAGCCAAGAAGAGTCCCATCGACTACTGGTAGCAAATGTCCTATCTTGCGATCTGTATTATTGATAACCGCGTCAAAGAGCGCCATACGACGAAGATTCTCGTTATCTTCTCGGTAGTACATCGCCAAATCAATTGACTCGTCAATATCGATCCACTGCTGGACCATCCCTAAACCGAACGGTCCCTCGCGTAAAACTGTTGGAGGCACAACCTTCCAACCCGAGTACTCACTAACTAAAAATGCGGCATATTCACGTTGAGCGAGATTTCCATCTGGGAAATCCCAGAGTGGGCGCTCTCCTGCAATGGGTTTATATATCACTGCCATTTTTTCATCGTTAAAAGTGCATTCGCCATAGAGGGTGGCATTAGAGGCATCAACAAGTCGCCCGGTGACTTCAAGGGTTCCAGCAAGTAGATGATCGATGACCGTGCTCATCTTCGGTAACCATTGGATCTTGGACATAGATGGCCCTTTATGTCTATCGGTCCTCCACAGAAAGGACAGGGCTGGCGTCCTGCGCCAACGACAATGAAAGCTCTTTTAGCGAATCGATCCGCTTCACTCGGAGTTATCAATACTCGCAAAATATCGAGGTCACCGGTTAGGTCATCGACATCAATGAATTCTGGATCTTGATCGTTATTCTCATTAATCGCCTGCATATCAACTTGAATCAGACCGCTTTGGGCATCGTATGCCAAACCGATTACACCAACGCGAAACTCTTCCTCAATCGGGGTACTCAGTGGTGAGTCATCTTTAGGAAGGCGAGAAATGGCAATGCCGGGACTGTTCTGCTTAATATCGCGAATTGTGTAGAGCAGGCGATCGGCAAGTGCTTGAACTTGGGTCTTCTCTAGCGATACTGAAATCAAACGGGTACCGCTCTGAGCTTGAATGAAGAAGGTACGCTCCCCAGGCTGACCAACTGTGCCTACTGTGAATCGCTCCGGTTGATCAAAAAGCAGAATTTGCGAACTCATTTCTTCTTGCGTCCCACCGCTCCGGCTCCACCACCCAGCAGCATCTTCTTGGGACGAGCGCTAGATAGAGATCCTTCTAGTCGAGTGAGATGATCGTTAAAGAGTATTAAGCGTGCACTTTCTCCATCATATTCAAGCATCGTAATAGATGCTGGATCAATCACCAGGGACTGGAAATTATCGAGCTTCATCTTTAATAAACTTGCGACCATTGCCTTAATGACATCGCCATGGCTAACAAAGAGATGGGTGCCTTTGGATTTCTCGGCTACTGCATCATCTATTGAGGCGAGAGAGCGCTTTTGCATAGCCGTCATACGTTCACCCTGTGGAAACTCGACCTTACTCGGTCTCTCTTGAATAACTTTCCAAAGCGGCTGCTTGGATAATGAATTCAGCTTCTTGCCACTCCAACTGCCGTAATTCATCTCAATTAGCTTCTCATCTAAAATAAATTTCTTAAGCCCATTGGAATTCGATGACTCAAGCCAGGGTGCGAGGGTTTCCTGACAGCGCTGCATTGGACTCATGCGGATCGAATCAAATGAGACCTTCCCAATGCGATCGACTAAATCGATAGCCTGTTGGGTACCCTTTTTGCTCAGAGAGATTCCAGGTAATTGACCGGCCAATATTCCGGATTCATTGGCGATTGAATGTGCATGTCTTAAAAGGATTATCCGCGCCACAACACGAAGGTTATCGCTAAATTTCTAATCACGACTTTTCTGCTTTCACCTTGCTAAGGTCTGCGTCATGGAGATGAGACGGGCAGGAAATAGTGGTCTCACACTCTCTCGTCTGGGCCTAGGAACCATGACTTGGGGTCGAGATACCGATACCCACGAGGCAGCTGATCAATGCCGTGCCTATATAGAGGCCGGTGGAAACTTCTTCGATACATCTCCCACCTTCGGTGACGGAGATAGCGAGCGAGTCATTGGCGGACTCATTGGAGCCCTTTTTAACCGGGAGGATGTTGCGATTGCCACCAAAGCTGGTGTTTCACATCCTGGCGGAGTTCGCACAATCAATAACTCTCGCACATCTCTTATCGCGGAATTAGATAAATCACTTTCACGGCTGGAAACAGATTATGTAGATATCTGGCAGATACAGATGTGGGATGAGAACACCCCACTAGAGGACACTCTCTCGGCACTTGATTATGCATATACATCTGGCAAGGCACGCCATGTTGGGCTATCGAATTTCTCCGGCTGGCAATGTGCGCGCGCAATCTCCATTGTAGAGGGAAAC